>JAJTGE010000085.1 GCA_021298555.1 Oxalobacteraceae bacterium | reverse complement strand
GTTATTTATGAAAGTGGAACAGGCAAATTTTGGTACAACGAAGATGGTGATAGTGCTCTGGTCGGTGCAATGTCTTTTGCGACCGCCAAAGGCATACCAGATACCTACTGGGTTTATGTTGGGGTGATATAACTCTTGACTTAGCAATCGATGCAAGTGGCGTGCATAGATACACCTCACCTACCCTTCATTTCACCTCAGCTATAATTGGCGACACGTTTCTTCAGAAATTAATATTAATCGTCTCGCCGTAGTTCAATGGATAGAACGAGTGCCTCCTAAGCGCTAGATACAGGTTCGATTCCTGTCGGCGGGACCACAGTGAGCGCAAAGCCTACTGACAAAGCTTCTGCAACAACAGCTCATCCGAACTGCCTTTGCGCACAGCGATTAATCTGAGTACCGTTTCCATACTTCCGACTAATTCTCCCAGTGCATTCTTCCGGCTGTATTTCAGCACTTGCTCTGAACCTGTTTTGCGGGCGTCACAATCTAACGTGGTGAGAGCTTTTTCTGAAAGCAGTTGCTTGCCCTCGAGGTTGGTGACTGGGCTAGGGTAATTAGTGAGCGTCCAAAGTTTTAGCTGCCGACCTGTGCGACTTACAAATGCAGAGTCGTAAAACTCATCGGTATCCGCTGAACGTTGGTATAGCACCCACTCAGCTGATGCCGGCAGGGCAGTCGTCAACATCACTACGCAAGCAAAAAACTTTTTCATTAATTGAGCTTTCGCGGCTTGCCGAAATCACCCTCTTTGGGGAAAAGAAAAGTCGTTTTGCTTGGGCCCATGCCGATAATTTGTACGGTCGCGCCCTCTTCACCTGCCGAGCCGTCGTAATGCACACCGCCGGCTGGATGAAACATGTAGCTACCTGCCTTCAAAGGTACGGTGGCTTCTGGATCCCAGCTATCGTCCTTGCCTGCATTCCATGTGCCCTGAATGACGGTCACATGCCTATCTTCGCCATGAAAATGCGGTGAACTCATAACGCCAGGCGGGAAATAAGCCCGCAGAACGTACATTCCAGGCTTAGAAGGATCGCCATAAATCACCGCCAGTTTTACTCCGCGTCCGGCATCTCTCCAGGCTATATTTTCTGGCAGGGTTACCTGAAAATCTTTCTCACTGGGTGCAGAGTAGCTAGGGGACATGGCCAGCACGAAAGTAAGGCCCAGAGTGGATAAAACCAAGCGCGATTTCTTAGACATAAAGGCACCTTAACGATGAGGGGGTTTGAGCCGTAGACTTACTTTTCGACAACATAACACAGGTCATACCATCGCAGCCCCGAAGGTAATTTATCGCCTTTATGGCCATCCAAAATATAAAAGTTGCGCGAACAGAGGCATAATTCCGTCTGGCATCACCCAGTCCAACCTTGCCAACCGGCATATCAACAAAAAGGAAAAACATGAAGCTGGTACGTTATGGCCGCCCCGGCCGCGAAAAACCCGGTTTGATAGACAACGATGGCAAGCTGAGAGATCTCTCGGACATCGTCGACGATATCAGTCCAGATGCGCTCTCACCCAAGTTCTTAACCAAGCTAAGCAAAATCAAAGCGGGTCGTTTGCCCCTAGTGCGCGGCAAACCTCGCTACGGGGTGCCGGTATCGCACGTAGGAAAAATCATTTGTATTGGTTTGAATTATTCAGATCATGCGGCTGAATCCAATATGCCCATACCTGCAGAACCGATAGTCTTCATGAAAGCCATCACGGCGTTGAATGGTCCTAATGATGATGTGATGCTGCCAAAAGATTCCATCAAATCAGACTGGGAAGTTGAGTTGGGCGTAGTGATAGGCACCAAAGCGCAATATGTCAGCGAGCGCCAGGCGCTGGAGTATGTTGCTGGCTATTGCGTAGTTAATGATTTGTCTGAGCGCGAATACCAGCTCGAGCACGGCCCGCAGTGGGACAAGGGCAAAGGCTGTGACACATTCGGACCGGTCGGCCCATGGCTGGTAACCAAAGATGAAATCCCCTATCCACAAAAACTGGGTATGTGGCTCGATATCAATGGCGAGCGCATGCAAACTGGTAATACCAAAACCATGATTTTTTCAGTTGCGAAAATCGTCAGCTACCTGAGTCGTTTCATGACGCTGATGCCCGGGGATGTGATTGCTACGGGTACGCCTCCTGGGGTGGGTATGGGCATGAAGCCTCAGCGTTTCTTGGTTCCCGGTGATGAGATTGCATTAGGCATACAAGGCTTGGGAGAGCAGCATCAAAAAGTATTGAAGTACAAAAAAGCGAAGTAATTGTTAGCCCTAGGATGCGGAGCTTACTCCGCATCCGGCTGCTGTGAAGGCGAGGCTGCCGTAAAGGCGTCTAATTCTAAACAGTGTTTATTGATTTTGATGAGCGTAGTCAAGCCACTGATATCGCAATTCATGCGCTGCGCATTCGCAATCTGTGGCACCAAAAAACAATCTGCCAAAGTCGGCGTATCACCAAAACAAAATTTTCCGCAGCGCGCATCAGTAGCCAGCGTTTGCTCTATGCTTGCTAATCCTTGCTCTACCCAATGACGGTACCAACGATTTTTATCGTCTTCGGATAATTTCATGTCGCCTACTAAATAACGTAACACTCTAAGATTATTTAGCGGATGAATATCGCACGCAATCGACAATACCAAACTTCGTATCCAAGCTCGGTCTAGTGCATTACTTGGTAAGAGTGCCGGCGTGGGATGTACTTCTTCCAGATACTCAATGATGGCTAGCGATTGCGTGAGTGTCGTTTGCGAGTCGTCTAAGGTTAAGGAGGGCACCAGCGCATCAACGTTTAGCTTGCGATACTCATCCAAGAACTGCGCTCCGTCCACCAAATGAACCGGCACTGTTTCATAAGGCAATCCCTTGAGATTCAATGCAATGCGCACTCGGTAAGAGGCTGAACTACGAAAATAACTATAGAGTTTCATTTAAGTGCGGGGACAGGGATTAGCCGCCCAGATAGGCTTCAACGACGCGTGTATCTTGCAAAAGATTAGCCGCAGTATCATTTAAAACGATACGACCACTGTCCATCACATAGCCTCGCGTAGCGACCGACAATGCTTGCCGGACGTTTTGTTCGACTAAGAAAATAGTAATGCCTTGATTCGCGACCTGACGTATTACATCGAATATGCGTGCAACCATTAGGGGCGCTAATCCCATGGATGGCTCATCGAGTAATAATAATTTTGGGTGGCCCATTAATGCACGCGCCATGGCCAACATTTGTTGTTCACCACCAGATAAATTACCTGCCAGTTGATCTTCGCGCTCTTTTAAACGAGGGAAAATACCAAACCAGTGATCGATATCAGCTTCTATCGCCTGTTGGTCATCGCGCAAATAACCACCCATGAGTAGATTCTCGCGAATACTCATGCGAGAGAAAACACCACGGCCTTCGGGCACCATTACCAATCCTAGGCCGGGCAATTTATGTGCAGGCATGCGATCAATACGCTGACCCATGTAAGTAATATCACCACCTAAATTAGATGCCGCCAGCGTGTTTGTGATGGCTTTTAACGTAGTAGTTTTTCCAGCACCGTTAGCTCCGATGAGCGTGACTAACTCACCGGCCTGTACATCGAGATCGATTCCTTTAACAGCTTCGATACCTCCAAACGATACCGTGAGATTACGGATACTAAGCAATGTAGAGACAGGAGCGTTCATGCTGCCTCGCCACCAAGGTAGGCTGCAATCACAGCAGGATGTTGCTGCACTTCTGTTGGCGTTCCTTCAGCGATGATTTTGCCGTAATCTAAAACAGACAGCCGATCACACATACCCATGACGAGTTTTACATCATGCTCAATCAGTAAAATCGTGGTGCCCTGCTGTCGTATCGCCAGCAACAATAGTCGGAGGCTTTCTTTTTCAGTGGCGTTCATGCCTGCGGCTGGTTCATCCAAGGCTAGCAGCAATGGATCTGTCGCCAAGGCACGCGCAATCTCCACGCGACGCTGATCTCCATAGGACAGATGTCGTGCGGTGCGGCCCGCCAAGTGAGCGATACCTACAAATTCGAGTAGCTCTCGAGCACGCAAGTCAATAGCGGCTTCTTCGTCGAGCGCTGCGCGATGACGCAGTACTGCACCAATTATTCCCTGATGGGTACGCACATGTCGGCCGACCATCACATTTTCTAATGCGGTCATATCGCCAAACAAACGAATGTTTTGAAAAGTTCGCGCTATACCTGCGCGAGCTACTTCATGTGGCGATGAAGGTGAATAAGCACGCCCATCCAATTCAAACTCACCTTCGTCCGGTTGATAGAGACCTGTGATCACATTAAACATGGTGGTCTTGCCAGCACCATTCGGACCGATGAGTCCGTAAATCTGGCCGCGCGTAATCGCCAGGTTCACATCGGATAAAGCCTGTAAACCACCAAAGCGTTTGCCCGCACCCAGAATACGCAAAAGATGCGTTGTCACGTTTTAGCTCCCGCAGGTGATGCAGCGAAGTCTTCTGGTATCAGTCGATCTTCATGCCTGGGTGAAGGCCATAAACCCGAAGGACGCATCAGCATAATCAAGACCAATGCCAAACCATATAAAAGTTGGCGCAATACTTCAGCTGCAATCCATATCTGACCAAACACCATCATCTGCATAGGCTCGACGGTATGTCGTAACACCTCAGGTAAAGCGGCCAGCAATACCGCACCCAACACCACGCCAGGTATATGACCTATGCCTCCCAACACAACCATGGCAAGTACCGCAATCGATTCAGTTAAAGTAAATGATTCGGGCGATACAAATCCCTGAAAAGCAGCAAACATGGCGCCTGCAATGCCCCCAAACGAAGCACCCATGGCAAAGGCTAATAATTTCACATTGCGTACATTAATACCCATGGCTTTGGCTGCGATTTCATCTTCGCGTATAGCAATCCATGCGCGACCCAAACGCGAATGTTGCAAGCGGCGAGAAATGAAAACAGTCATGACACACAAAACCAAAAATAAAAAATAATACGCATTCACAGATGGCATTTCGAAACCAGCTAACTTGACCAAGCCACCAGTGCCGGACTCACCTGCTAGTGATACTGAACCAAACTGAACAGGATCAATCAGATTGATACCTTGAGGGCCATTAGTAATATTGACCGGTCCATTCAGGTTATTCATAAAAATACGAATGATTTCGCCAAAGCCCAACGTAACGATGGCAAGGTAATCTCCGCGCAGCTTTAAGGTCGGTGCGCCGAGTATGGCACCCGCAAGGCCTGCAATCACCGCTGCTAACGGCAGGATTAGCCAGACAGATAAATGAAAACCTTGAGAGATAACGTCAGCAGGCAGTATCGCTACTAAAAATTCTGCAGCTGCAGGAAATTCCATTTGTAGTGATTCAATGACAACGACAAATTGCGGCGATGCGAGTAGGCCAGCTATGTAGGCACCTATCGCAAAAAAAGCGATGTAACCCAGATCGAGCAATCCTGCAAAACCAACGACGATATTTAATCCCAAGGCCAGCAATATATAGAGCAACGCAACATCGATAATGCGTACCCATGAATTACCGAACTGAGCCGCAATAAAAGGAAACGCTATCAACGCAAGTACAAACAGACTGCGTCCGAGTAATGACTCTTTGAAGAAAACTTGGAGATTGGTTATCTGCATTGAGTACTACCTATGAACGGTCTGCGACACGCTCACCCATGATGCCGGAGGGCCGCACTGTCAATACCAGTATTAATACGATAAACGCAAAAATATCTTGGTAATGGCTTCCCAAGACACCTCCGGTCAGATCACCAATATAGCCCGCGCCCAGACTCTCTATGAGGCCCAGCAAAATACCGCCCAGCATCGCACCGTAAATATTTCCGATACCACCTAAAACGGCCGCTGAAAATGCTTTTAGCCCAGGGGTAAAGCCCATAGCAAATTGCACCGACGCATAGTTCGCACCCCACATAACGCCAGCTACCGCAGCTAACGAGGCACCAATGGCAAAGGTAAACACAATCACACGATTAGAGTCCACACCCATTAATGCCGCTACTCGGGGATTTTCTGCGACTGCACGCATAGCACGACCCATACGCGTGCGCTCAACTAGCAGTGTTAAAACAATCATCGAAACCGTCGCTAATAGTAAGAGCAGTACTTGTGTCGGTGTGATCAAAGCACCAAATACGTGTAATGGTTCCGTAGGTAACACTTGAGGAAAAGGTAGGGGATTGCGACCCCAGATCATCATCGCGAATGTTTGTAAAAGTATGGATACACCTATCGCTGTAATCAGTGGCGCTAATCGCGGAGCGTTGCGCAGCCGACGATATGCAATTCGTTCAATCAAAACGCTCACGCCTATACAAACAGGAATCGCACCGGCTATGGCGAGTGCAAGCTGAATAATACCGGGCAATTCAGGAGCGACATGACCAATAATCTGTAGCAGTGTCCAACCGACCATAGCACCCACCATCAACACATCGCCGTGGGCAAAATTAATCAAATTGAGTACGCCGTAGACCATGGTGTAACCTAATGCGATCAATGCATACATGCTGCCCAGCACCAAACCATTCAATAACTGCTGTAGCAATATTTCCATAAAAATCCGTTAATAGCGAAGCCTGATTCAGGCCGTCGCAGGGCGAGGGTTGAGCCCTTTGGGGATAGGGAATGTGACGTGCTCTTCTACACCATCAAGATTGCGCACACTGCCAATTCCCATAGATTTCAGCATGGCGACTACCTCTTCGACCAAAATTTCAGGGGCAGAAGCACCGGCTGTCACGCCTATGCGTTTTTTACCTACTAACCAGGCTGGATCTAT
>JAJTGE010000084.1 GCA_021298555.1 Oxalobacteraceae bacterium | reverse complement strand
ACAACCATATTCACTTTGATGGGGCCTAGTCCGACTTGGCTGGCAACCGCAATGCCCTCAAGTACATCGGTAACAGGGAAATCTACGTCATTCATGCGCTTGAAAGTAGAGTCATCAAGTGAATCAAGGGAGACGGTCACGCGCTTGAGTCCCGCATCTTTAAGCGATTGCGCTTTTTTTGCCAACAAGGAGGCGTTGGTAGTCATAGTGAGATCAAGCGGCTTACCGTCAACAGTGGTGAGCGAGGCCAGCATCTCGATTAATTTTTCTATGTTTTTGCGTAGCAGTGGTTCACCGCCAGTGAGACGAATTTTTTCTACGCCATGCGCAATAAAAATTTTTGCTATCCGTGTGATTTCTTCAAACGTGCAAGTAACGCAGGTCGGCAACGGGAATAATACGTTCGGTCATGTGAGTTAACTACGCGTGTGATGCGGGTATTAGGCTGCCCAAACGATGTCAACCGATGTGGGCTTACCACCAAGGAACGTACGATACCACGAGGCCGGCGACAGCACAGCCGGCAATCAATTGCGCCGCACTGACTTTAAATCGCATCAGTGCTAGTGCTGCGCTGAGCGCGATGACGAGAGAAACCCAGTCCCACTGTTTGAGTGGTTGCAAAAAATGGATCACATGCTCTGCAAAAAAAACAGCCAGGCTGGTGATAACACCTACAACAGCGGCAGAAATAGCTGTAAGTGGCGCAGTTAATGGAATGTTGTCGCGTGTGGCTTCGACTAGGGGCGCACCCGCCAAAATAAAGATGAATGAAGGAAGAAACGTAAAAAAAGTGGCAACCACAGCGCCCGCAGTACCGGAGGCAAATAGTGCGATGGGTCCAAATTGCGACATCGCAGAAAAAATCTCTTTAGTCCAGCCACCAATAAAACCAACGAAGGCAACGATCATGATCAACGGGCCGGGGGTAGTTTCACCCAAAGCCAAACCGTCCATCATTTGCTCAGGAGTGAGCCACTGAAAGGTAGTAACAGCACCCTGATACACATACGGTAAAACAGCATAAGCTCCACCAAAGGTGAGTAGCGCGGCCTTGGTAAAAAACCAGGCCATTTGCGATAGCAGATTTTTTTCACCAAACAACAGATGGAGGGATGCCAATCCAGTAGCCGCTATCGCAATTCCGATGAGTAAAATGAGAATGAGTTTGCGATGGTTATAAGCTGCATGAGATGGTGTTGGGGTGTCATCATCAATCAGTGCCGGACCGTAGGAAATAGTGCTTGCGGGGTGGCTGCCGCCTGGGTGAAAAAATTCTGGTTTAATGCGACCGCCCAAATAGCCTATGCAAGCAGCTACGCCAATAATGAGAGGGAAAGGCAACTGCAATAAGGTAATAGACAAAAATGCTGCGACTGCAATGGTCACGAGCCAGCGGTTTTTTAGTGTGCGAGAGCCTATGCGCCACGCAGCGGAGAGCACGATTGCAACAACGGCAGGTTTAATTCCGAACAATATGCCGGCGATTACAGGCAAGTCGCCGAAGGCAATATAGAGCCACGAAAAACCGATGAACATGAGCAGCGACGGCAGCACGAACAAAGTGCCTGCCATGATGCCGCCCACGGTGCGATGCATCAACCAGCCTATATAGACCGCTAGCTGCATGGCTTCCGGGCCAGGTAACACCATGCAGTAATTAAGTGCATGGAGAAAGCGGCGTTCTGATATCCAGCGTTTACGCTCGACCAAATCAGCGTGCATGAGTGCGATCTGACCGGTGGGGCCACCAAAGCTAATACAACCTAGCGTTAACCAGTAGCGAAATGCCTCCGCCAGCGACACTGAGCTAGGAGCTTGCTGCGGTGTGTCTGAAGCGTCAGTATCGTCGGTCACGATCAGGTGCGCACTGCTTTACATGTTGGGGTAGTTAGGACCGCCGCCACCTTCAGGTGTTACCCACACGATGTTTTGGGTCGGATCTTTGATGTCACAGGTTTTGCAATGAACACAGTTCTGAGCATTGATTTGCAAACGATCGCCATTACTATCGTTAATGTATTCATAGACTCCGGCGGGGCAGTAGCGGGATTCTGGGCCAGCATATTTGCTGAGATTGATTTCGACCGGAACCGCGGGGTTTTTTAGTGTGAGATGAGCCGGCTGATGTTCGTTATGGTTGGTATTGGAAATGAATACCGACGACAGACGATCAAAGGTCAGCTTACCATCGGGTTTGGGATAGACGATGGGTACGCACTCAGCTGCAGGTTTGAGCATCTCATGATCAGCATGGGTATGGTGCAAAGTCCAAGGGGCTTTCCCACGGAATACCAACTGATCAATTCCCACCATGAGCGTACCGGCATACAAACCTTTACTCATCCAAGGTTTGAAATTACGCGCCACATGCAATTCTTCATGTAACCACGATTTTTCAAATGATGTGGCATACGCGCTTAGTTCGTCATGCGCACGGTCATGAATGATGGCATCAAATGCAGCGTCTGCTGCAAGCATGCCGGATTTCATCGCAGTGTGACTTCCTTTGATACGACTGGCATTTAAAAATCCCGCATCGCAGCCTATAAGCGCACCACCGGGGAAGGTGAGTTTGGGTAATGATTGAATACCGCCTGCGGTAATGGCGCGCGCACCGTAAGAAATGCGTTTTGCGCCTTCGAAAAAACTGCGTATGGCGGAATGCGTTTTGTAGCGCTGAAATTCTTCAAAGGGCGACAAGTAAGGATTTTTGTATGCCAGACCGACGACATAGCCCACCACAACCTGGTTGTTTTCCAGATGGTACAGGAAGGAACCACCGTAGGTTTCGGAGTCAAGTGGCCAACCGGCGGTATGTATGACTAGGCCTGGCTGATGTTTGGCTGGATCGATTTCCCATAATTCTTTAATGCCTATGCCATAGGTTTGTGGATCGCGACCTTCATCAAGTCGGTAAGCAGAAATTAATTGTTTACCCAAGTGACCGCGCGCACCTTCTGCAAACAATGTGTATTTAGCACGCAGCTCCATGCCCAACTGGAACTCACTGGTGGGATTGCCTTCACGATCAACACCCATATTGCCAGTGGCAACGCCAACAACGGAGCATTTATCGTCATACAAAATTTCAGCGGCGGTAAATCCTGGGAAAATTTCTATACCCAGACTTTCGGCTTGCTGCGCCAACCAACGCACAACGTTACCGAGTGATATGACGTAATTACCGTGATTTTTAAAGCAATCGGGAAGCATCCACTGAGGTGTGCTGGTGGCACTGTTTTCGGTCAAAAAAAGAAAACGATCTTCAGAGACTGGGGTGTTTAGCGGAGCGCCACGCTCTTTCCAGTCAGGAAATAATTCGGTCATGGCGCGTGGATCCATAACAGCACCTGAGAGGATGTGAGCGCCTGGTTCGCTGCCTTTTTCGAGAACACACACCGAAATATCTTTGCCTTGTTTTTCGGCCAGTTGCTTGATCCGTATGGCAGCAGAGAGCCCAGCTGGCCCAGCACCGACGATGACCACGTCATAGTCCATACATTCGCGTGGACCGTGTTGCGTAAGGAAGGAGGGATTCTGGCTTGGATTCATAGCGGCGTCGGTGTATTTGGTAGGCAGCGATTAGTGGTCAGCATTGTCAGTGATTTTGCGCTCCTGCGCTAGGGCGGGCGATCTGTTTTGGACTGAATCATGTAATGATAGCGGCTTGGCTGAAAGTTGTCGGTTTCAGGCTTTGAAATAACAATTTTAGGGAGACATCGTGGGCATAGAAGTAAATTTCGATGGCAAAGTAGCGTTAATTACGGGGGCTTCCAGCGGTTTGGGTGCACGGTTTGCGAAGATTCTGGCTGAAGCAGGCGCCCAGGTAGTGCTGGCAGCGCGTCGCACAGAACGCTTAAAAGAATTGCGGGCCGAAATAGAGTCCTTCGGCGGCGCCGCCCATATAGTGAGTTTGGATGTCACAGACTATGCCAGTATTAAATCAGCGCTTGCACACGCAGAAACTGAGGCTGGCCATATCGATATTCTGGTTAATAACTCGGGTGTGTCAACCACGCAGCGTTTAGTGGATGTAACGCCTGAAGATTATCAGTTTGTGATGGATACCAATTTGCGCGGATCATTCTTTGTCGCACAAGAGGCTGCAAAACGTATGATCATCCGCGCCAAAGCAGAACCTAATCGTCAGCACCGCATCATCAATATTGCATCAGTTGCAGGTCTGCGCGTGCTGTCACAGATTGGTGTGTATTGCATGAGCAAAGCAGGTGTGGTGCAAATGACGAAGGCCATGGCGTTAGAGTGGGGTCGCTATGGCATCAATGTGAATGCTATTTGTCCAGGGTACATTGAAACTGAAATCAATCGTGAATACTTTCGCAGTGAAAGTGGTCGCAAGTTAGTTGATATGTTGCCGCGTAAACGCGTGGGACAGCCTGAAGATTTGGATGGCTTATTGTTGTTGCTGGCTTCCGATGAATCACGTTTTATCAATGGTGCCATTATGACTGCTGACGATGGCATGGCAGCATTCTAATGGATGATGCATCTGCTTACAGATTGGTGCACAGCGTGCGTATGCCTATGCGTTGGGGCGATATGGATGCGATGGGACATGTAAACAATACAGTTTATTTTCGCTATCTCGAGCAGGCACGTATAGCTTGGTTTGAATCGATGGGCTTCCCTCCAGCGTTTTCTGGCATTGGTCCCGTGATCATCAGTGCTCACTGTACTTTTCTAAAACAGTTACGTTATCCCGGTGATATCGACGTCTCTACCTTGGTCGGAGAATTTGGTCGTTCAAGTTTTCATACGCGTCACCAAATTCGTCGGGTAGATGAACCCGATACGCTGATGGCCGAAGGGGGTTCCAAAGTGGTGTGGGTGGATCAGCGTATAGAAAAGTCAGTGGCCCTGCCTGATGAAATGAGGGTACTGTTGACTAAACAACCTGCTTAACGCTGTACAAAGTGAAGTGATATCAGCTTAGTAATTTATTACTGGGCTTTTTTTACGACACCCTGCAATGCCTGACTATTTTTAGTTTGCATGACGTGGCAAAATTGCATGTTAGATTTTTGAATTTTTCTTTAGCCG
Source organism: Oxalobacteraceae bacterium (assembly GCA_021298555.1). Lineage (GTDB taxonomy): Bacteria > Pseudomonadota > Gammaproteobacteria > Burkholderiales > Burkholderiaceae_D > Pernthalerella. The sequence continues at coordinate 2,292 of JAJTGE010000084.1, read as the reverse complement.
CTACATTGTTTTTCAGGAACACTCATGAAAAAGCTTTACCCAGATGCTGCGAGCGCACTCGCGGGCGTCGTAAAAAATGGTCAGACCATTGCAGTCGGTGGTTTTGGTTTATGCGGTATACCGGAAGCCTTAATTGCCGCCTTACGTGATTCAGGTGTGCAGGGGCTTACAGCAATTTCTAATAATGCGGGTGTTGATGGCTTTGGTTTGGGCCAGTTGTTAACTACGCGTCAAATCAAAAAGATGATTGCATCCTACGTGGGTGAAAACAAAGAATTCGAACGCCAATATCTTTCAGGGGAATTGGAATTGGAATTCACCCCACAGGGAACTCTAGCCGAAAAGCTGCGTGCTGGTGGTGCAGGCATACCAGCTTTTTTCACGCGTACCGGTGTGGGTACCTTGGTGGCTGAAGGTAAAGAGGTACGTGAATTTGATGGTGAAATGTATATCATGGAAAAGTCACTCGTTGCCGATGTATCACTTGTAAAAGCGTGGAAAGCCGACCCCGTAGGCAACCTTATTTATCGTAAAACAGCGCGTAACTTCAACCCGAATGTTGCTATGGCTGGCAAAACAACGATAGTCGAAGTTGAAGAATTGGTCGGCATCGGTGAACTCGATCCGGATGCAATTCACACTCCAGGTATTTACGTACACCGCATCGTGGTGAATGCACATCCTGAAAAGCGTATAGAACAACGCACGGTTCGTGCACAGTAAAGCGGAGAAAACAACATGGCGTGGACACGTGAAGAAATGGCTGCTCGTGCAGCGAAAGAATTGCACGATGGCTTTTATGTGAATCTTGGAATTGGCCTGCCTACTATGGTGGCTAATTATGTACCCAACGATATAGAAGTGTGGCTGCAGTCTGAAAATGGTTTACTGGGTATAGGTCCATTTCCCACTGACGATACAGTTGATGCCGATTTGATCAATGCCGGTAAGCAAACAATTACGGCGATACCGGGCTCGTCAATTTTTAGCTCGGCAGACTCATTTGCCATGATACGTGGCGGGAAAGTGAATATCGCCATTTTAGGAGCCATGCAGGTATCAGAGCATGGTGATCTGGCGAACTGGATGATCCCTGGCAAAATGGTCAAGGGCATGGGCGGGGCGATGGATTTAGTAGCAGGTGTGCAGCGCGTAGTTGTTCTGATGGAACACGTGGCCAAAGCCAAGGATGGGACTAAATCACATAAGTTGATGAAAAAATGCACGCTTCCTTTAACGGGAGTTGGTGTGGTTGATCGCATCATTACCGATCTTGCCGTGCTGGATGTCACCGATAAAGGACTCACGCTAGTTGAGTTAGCGCCGGGCGTTACTAAAGAAGAATTGAGTGATAGCTCAGACTGCGACATTCATTTTTAGACCGATTTACACTTTTGTTCTGACATAATTTTGCAAAGCCCAGTCCATCATATGACTGGGCTTTTTTGCTTTGGTTGTATCTCTGCCTTGGGTCAAGCGCTCCTCAAGCCTATCTTTTTTATTCAATCAGTGATTTCAGAACAACACAATGTACTAGCCGGTGTACTTGCCTGCTACCGCGCTGATTTTTTCTCTTTTTTTTGCCCATACTTGTTTCAACAAAACGTTAAATAAACGTTTTTGAAATCAGGACCAAGGGGGGGCAAGCTCATCATGCGAGGTACTTCAAATATTCCTAAAGGTGGTATTGGTTCGACAACCTCGTCCGAGCCTACAGCAGAGGCTAAAGAGAAATCAGACATAGGCACTGAACCGTATAAGCGGCTAAAAACTCGCAAACCACCCTCGGTTCGTGAAAAAGAGCGAACTAAGATGCAAATTGCGATATCTCTTGGACTTCGTATAAAACCTGCGCTGATTGAAAAAGATTTGAATCAATTAGAGATAGTCATAAAAGGCTGTGAAAAAAATAATTTCCGATTCGATCAGCCGCCACTTTTTAATATTCCTGTGATCAAAGACTTTATCAAAACAGGAATCATCGCAGTAATTACTTTTAATGAGGATATTGTTTCCGATCAGGCAGAGGATTTATTGATACGCATGATCCGATTAGGATTGAGCCCTAACGGTCAAGATAAATTTGAAAATTCAGTGCTTATGCATGCCTGCAAAACAGGTCGGGTAGCGTTGGTAAAATTTTTATTAAATCAATGTCCTGATCTTGAAAAACATAAGCTTAATATATTTGGTCAAAATTCAGCGATGATGGCCTATAAGTTTCAAAATGCGCACCTGTACCCTTTACTCGAGAAAGCAGGCATCTCACCCCATCCCATCAACCCAGCGCTA
>JAJTGE010000083.1 GCA_021298555.1 Oxalobacteraceae bacterium | reverse complement strand
GTGACATTAGAAGGGGCTGCTGTATTTGGTGCTTTAGCTTTTATACCAGCTCATCTGCACACGGTGCATAACGTATCGTTATTTTCTTCAGGTGCATTCGTTGTGTTGTTTGGCTTAGGTGGTTTGGCTTTTGCATTTCGTTCAAGGTTTTGGGTGTCGCGTTTTGGTGAGGTGGGTCTTATCCGCACAGGTGCTTTGTTAATGTGTACGGCGTTACTATCATTGGCATGGATACCATTTTGGTGGTGGTTAATGCCAGCATGTTTTTTGTTTGGACTGGGTTTTTATATGATGCATAACACTTTACAAATCAATGCAACACAAATGGCTCCAGAGCGACGCGGTGCCGCAGTTGCTGCTTTTGCGTCGTGTTTTTTTATGGGTCAGTCTCTAGGAGTTGCTATTAATGGCAGCTTGTTTTCTGTCGTTGGCACACCTGTGTTGCTTTCATGTTCAGGTTTGCTTCTTTTAATCGTTGGGAGTCGATTTGCGCAGTTGCGGCAATTACGTATAACTCATTAAATTTAGTTCCTACGTATGCTGTTTTAAGTTGCGCGGCTAAGTACGAGCATTTGGTGGGGAAGTAAGTTGGAAATAGTCATTTCTAAGTTAATTACTAACAATAGAAAATTAACGCGTGCCTGCAAAGGGCGTTATTTCTTATCATGATACTAAAAATTTTATATTAGAATAATTACAATTTATGTCATGAATAATTTCGTCTTCACCTGACAACTAACTTCGATCACCGACAACTAAACATAATTTTTCTACGATGAGTTTTCTAACACTAGATTTGAACTTGCTGCGTGTTTTCGACGCAGTTATGACTGAGCAAAATCTCACCAGGGCTGCCGGTAGGTTGGCAATGACACAGCCTGCTGTTTCAAACGCTCTTAAACGTTTGCGTGAGGCTTTGGGTGATGATTTGCTTATACGAACAGCTCACGGCGTTAAGCCAACAGCCCGTGCTGATTCACTGTGGCCTGCAGTCAGGCGTGCTTTGACTGATCTTGAAGAAGCTGTTGCGCCACGTAGTTTCGAACTAGCTCACGCAAACGCCACTTTTCGCATGGCCATGGCGGATGCAACTGCTGCTTTACTGCTTCCTTCTTTGGTTAGGGTAATTGAAAACCAAGCCCCAGGCATCGACATACGCATGGTTCCGTTAACAACAAGAGAGCCAAGGCCTTTATTATTGAGAGCAGACATTGATCTTGCTATTGGGTTTTTTCCAGGTGTCGTTGCGCAATTACAAGGATCGACTGAAACACCTATACGTCATGAACGCTTATTCGCAGGCCAATATGTTTGCGTTATGCGCAAAGATCATTATTTATCTTCCAAAGAATTAACAGTGGATGAATACTGTAACGCCAACCATTTGCTAGTCAGTTTTTCGGGTCGCGCGAGAGGATTGGTCGACGATGCTTTGATTTCATTAAATCGCGAAAGGCGTATTTTATTGACTGTTAACCAATTCTTTACCGCTGGAAGAGTTGTCGCTGCCTCTGATTTATTAATGGTTTTACCTAGGCATTTGATAGCGGCAACAGGAATGACGGATGCATTGACAGTAAAAGAACTTCCTTTCCCTATGCCTGAGCTCCATGTTGATATGTTATGGCACGAAAGAGATGAGCGCAGCCCAGGTCACCAATGGCTAAGAAAGCAATTACGTAACACCGGTGCTTTTGAGCCTGTTGCAGCATAAGCCTTAGCAAAACTCTGATTCAATGTTTATTTCATTGACGTTTTCAGACAAACTTTTCCAAAATCAAATTATCCACAATTTATAAACAGCTTATTCACTCCTTTATCGGCAATTCTTTTTAAAAAAAACAGAAAAATATTTCTGGTTTGTATTAATAGATGTTTGTATTTAAAGATAGTAGTAATAGATAAGCTTTACCCATTTCTGTGGATAAGCAAAAATTTCGCTTTGTTTTCAATAGATTGAAACTAATATAAGTGATGAATAGACAGGCACTTTTCCAAGGATGGTTTTTGTATAAAATTCAGCATGGCTAGAAATAAGGTAGTTGTTCAGCATAAGGCTTAAGATTATCCCAAGACTTATCCACAGTTGGATTTAGGTAAGCTGCCAAATTCCGGTTATTCTTGCGTTTCTGTTTCAACGCCATTTCAATTAATTACTTTTAATAACTAGCCACATATGGCTTTTTATTAGTTTCATACTATTTCAAAGGACAGACTTATGGCGTCAACGCTACCGGTAATAGGCCATTTTGTTAATGGTCACGTGATTTCACCGACTAGTGGCCGTCATCAGATGGTCTACAACCCAGCGACAGGGTCTGAGGTTGCACAAGTGGCGTTAGCAGATGTTGCAGAGGTGAACGCTGCCGTACATTCAGCGTCCGTTGCTGCACCGGGCTGGGCCGATACTGCGCCTTTGAAAAGGGCGCGTGTTTTATTCAAATTTAAAGAACTCATCGAAAAGCATCATGATGACTTAGCGGCAATAATTACTCGTGAACATGGCAAAGTCTTTAGTGATGCCAAAGGGGAGGTGGTTCGTGGATTAGAAATTGTTGAATTTGCGTGTGGCATACCGCAATTACTAAAAACCCAGTTTACCGACAACATAGGTGGTGGTATTGATAACTGGCAGTTAAGGCAGCCCTTAGGTGTCACAGCTGGTGTTACTCCGTTTAATTTTCCGGTCATGGTGCCGTTGTGGATGGCTCCTATGGCGATTGCTTGTGGCAATAGTTTTATATTAAAACCTTCTGAACGCGATCCCTCTGCTTCATTAATGATGGCACAGATGTTCCAGGACGCTGGTTTACCTGACGGTGTCTTTAACGTCGTACAGGGCGACAAAATTGCGGTTGATGCGTTGATACAGCATCCTGACATCAAGGCATTATCGTTTGTAGGGTCTACGCCTATTGCTGAGTATATTTATGCTCAGGGTAGTCAGCGCAGAGGTGCTTATCCGTTACGCGTACAAGCATTGGGCGGCGCAAAAAATCATTTGGTTGTTATGCCCGATGCCGATCTTGAACAAGCGGTCGACGCCTTAATTGGTGCGGCCTATGGCTCAGCAGGTGAGCGGTGTATGGCAATTTCAGTGGCCGTTGCTGTAGGTAGCGTGGCAGACAAGTTAGTTAACGCCTTAGTGCCGCGTGTAACCTCACTCAAAGTGAAAAACGGTATGGAGTCCGATGCCGAAATGGGCCCGGTAGTATCGTCGGCACACAAAGAAAAAATCGCATCATATATAGATCAGGGCATTAAAGCAGGTGCGAAGCTATTGGTAGATGGCCGTGGAATAACAGTCCCTGGGCACGAAAAAGGTTTCTTTCTTGGTGGTTCGTTATTTGATCATGTTTCGCCTGATATGACTATTTACCAGGATGAGATTTTTGGTCCGGTATTGTGTGTCGTTCGTGTACCCGATATGGCCGCGGCTATAGAACTTATTAATGCACACGAGTTTGGTAATGGCGTTGCACTGTTTACCTCGGATGGCAATACGGCTAGGGAATTCTCGCGGCGTATTGAAGTGGGTATGGTAGGAGTGAACGTACCTATTCCTGTCCCTATGGCCTGGCACTCCTTCGGTGGATGGAAACGATCGTTATTTGGCGACACGCATATATACGGAGAAGAGGGCGTACGTTTTTACACGCGTTACAAATCTATTATGCAGCGATGGCCAGCCACCATATCGAAGGGCGCGGAATTCACTATGCCGGTCGCTAAATAACTTACCCCAGGACCACGCATGCAGGCCACATCAAAAAAACTGGCGGGTAGTTATGACTACATCATCATAGGTGCCGGTTCAGCGGGTTGCGTGCTTGCCAATCGATTATCTCAAGACCGCAATGTGTCGGTACTGCTTATTGAAGCAGGAGGTAAAGATGATTATGTTTGGATACACATACCTGTCGGTTATTTGTACTGCATTGATAATCCTCGAACGGACTGGCGCTTTCGAACTGAAAAAGAACCAGGTCTTAATAATCGTAGTTTGATTTATCCGCGCGGCAAAGTACTCGGTGGATCGTCTTCGATTAACGGCATGATTTATATGCGTGGCCAATCTAGAGACTACGACGCATGGGCGGACATTACCAATGAAGATAGCTGGCGATGGGAGCATGTGCTGCCTTTGTTCAAACAAACCGAAGATCACTATGCCGGGGAGAGCACGTTTCACGGCGGCAGTGGAGAATGGCGCGTAGAAAAACAGCGACTACGCTGGGAAATTCTTGATGCCTTTCGTGATGCCGCCGAACAAACGGGTGTTCCAAAAACGGAAGACTTTAATCATGGCGATAACGAAGGTTGTGGTTACTTCGAAGTTAATCAGCGCAAAGGGATACGCTGGAATACGTCGAAAGCATTTCTGCGATCAGTAAAAAATCGGCATGGAAATTTGGAGATCATGACCGGTTGTCATGTAGAGCGATTACATATTGAGACGACGGCAGAAGGTAGCGTGTGTCGCGGCGTGGAATTTACCGGCGATGGTCAGTCGTGGGTCGCACATGCAACGAATGAAACATTATTGTGTGCAGGCGCAATAGGTTCTCCACAGATATTGCAATTGTCGGGAGTAGGTCCGGCGAAGTTATTGCAGGAAAATCAGATACCGGTTGTCGTAGATTCACCCGGCGTTGGCGAAAATCTGCAAGACCATTTGCAACTTCGCATGGCATTTAAGGTGAAGGGAGTGAAAACGCTCAACACCATGGCCAACAGTTTGTTGGGTAAGCTGCAGATAGGTTTGGAGTATGCGTTAAGTCGCAGCGGCCCTATGTCTATGGCACCTTCTCAGCTGGGATTATTTACTCGTTCAGACCCGTCCCAGAAGTCCGCCAATATCCAATACCACGTGCAGCCCTTATCGCTAAACAAATTTGGCGAACCATTGCATCCTTTCCCCGCCTTTACAGCGAGCGTATGTAATTTGCGTCCTACATCGCGTGGTCATGTACGTATTGCCTCGCCGGATTCAAAAGCCCCTCCCAAAATAACGCCTAACTACCTGAGCACAGAAGAAGATAAAAAAGTAGCTGCAGACTCGCTGTCATTAACCCGTCGAATAGTTTCTGCACCTGCATTAGAAAAGTATAGTCCCGAAGAATTCATGCCCGGACCGCAGTTTCAAACTGATGCAGAGTTAGCTTTTGCGGCTGGCAATATAGGCACCACCATTTTCCATCCAGTAGGTACTTGCGCCATGGGGCGCGTTACGGATCCCATGGCTGTGGTTGATGCTCAGATGCGGGTCAAAGGCGTTAAAGGCCTGCGTGTGGTTGATGGATCTGTGATGCCACTGATTACTTCAGGCAACCCAAACTCACCCATTATCATGCTCGCTGAGCGCGCGGCCGCACTTATACGCGGTCAACGCTAATTACATATCAATTAAAACAAGCAATGAGGCGATAGTGACCACACACACTTTTGCTTCCTGCGCCAACCACAGCTTATCCTTTGGATTTATTACTCAGTGACTATGTGCTACTCGGTCTAGCTGCAGTATTGGCTGGCCTAGTCGATGCTGTTGTGGGTGGGGGCGGCCTCATTCAATTGCCTGCTTTGTTTAGTGTGTTGCCGCAAACTTTGCCGGCAACGTTATTTGGCACCAATAAGCTTGCTGCAATTTGGGGAACAGCCGTTGCTGCGCGCGCTTACGCAAAGCGGCTTCCGTTAGATTGGAGTATTGCCATACCTGCGGCGGCGGCGGCGTTGCTGTGTGCATTTTTTGGTGCTCGCGCGGTTTCAGTCTTTCCCCCCGACGTGTTGCGCAAGGTTTTGCCATTTGTATTGCTGGCGGTGGCGATCTATGTTTTTCGACGCAAAGACTTTGGCACGGAGCCAGTACCGGATACGCCTATCTTTATGACGGTTGCGCGCAAGCGAGGCCTTGCGTTATTAATCGGTGGCGTAATTGGGTTTTACGATGGGTTTTTTGGGCCAGGAACGGGCAGCTTCCTGATTTTTCTTTTTGTCCGAGTGTTTTACCTAGATTTCCTTCAGGCCTCGGCGCTTGCAAAGGTGGTCAATGTCGCTTGTAACTTTGCTGCGCTTGCCTGGTTTGGAGCTGCAGGCTATGTAATCTGGCAGCTGGGGCTAATGATGGCGGTTTGCAATGTAGTAGGAGCGCTTATCGGCACGCGTTTGGCCATTTGGGGTGGTGCTGGGCTTGTGCGAAAACTATTTTTGATAGTCGTAGGACTGTTAATCATTAAGACGGGAATTAACGCGTACTAGTGAAGTGCTAACAAAGCAAATGTCTGACAACCCATCGGGCAGCCACAAAAACTGGGCAGCTGTTTCACGTGAAACAACGACGGCGCCTACCCGGGTCGGACCTTGTGCCAGTCCAAGATAAGCACGCAGATTTATAAAAGGTTTCACGTGAAACAGGCCGTCAGGCCATCAAACCCTTTATAATTCCTGCCTCCCAAGCTACTTGTGCGGCCAACTTTTCATGGATTTTCCTTCAGAATTTGACGTAATTGTTGTCGGCGGCGGCCATGCGGGTACCGAAGCTGCGTTGGTTGCTGCTCGTATGGGGCAAAAAACCCTTTTGCTGACGCACAACATAGAAACGCTGGGTCAAATGTCATGCAATCCTTCAATTGGCGGCATAGGCAAGGGTCATTTGGTTCGTGAGCTCGACGCTATGGGTGGAGCCATGGCGATCGCCACGGATGAGGCTGGCATACAGTTTCGTATCCTGAATTCTTCTAAGGGGCCTGCGGTTCGGGCTACCCGAGCACAGGCCGACCGGATTTTATATAAGCAAGCGATCCGTTCTCGGCTAGAAAACCAGCCCAATCTTTGGCTTTTTCAGCAGGCAGTGGATGATCTGATTGTTTCTGGTGACCGCGTTGTTGGCGCAGTCACGCAAGTGGGAATACGTTTTCATGCGCGCGCAGTGGTGCTTACAGCAGGAACATTTTTGGATGGCAAAATCCACGTAGGGCTGAACAATTATTCAGCAGGGCGCGCAGGAGATCCACCGTCACTCTCGCTGTCGGCGCGGCTGAAAGAGCTTAAATTACCGCAAGGCCGATTGAAAACAGGTACACCACCGCGTATAGACGGCCGTAGTGTGGATTTGTCAGTCAGATAGAAGACAAAATTCATCGGTTTGCCGACAAAGACTCTCATCAGATTTTCCTTGAGCCTGAGGGCCTAACCACCCACGAGTTTTACCCCAATGGCATATCGACCAGTCTGCCGTTCGATGTTCAGTTAGCGTTGGTTCGCTCTATGCGGGGAATGGAAAACGCGCATATTTTGCGACCAGGATATGCGATTGAATATGACTATTTCGACCCCCGGGGCTTAAAGACATCACTAGAAACGCGAGCCATCAAAGGTTTGTACTTTGCCGGTCAAATCAACGGTACAACCGGCTATGAAGAAGCAGCAGCTCAAGGATTATTGGCGGGGTTGAACGCTGCGCTGCAAACCCAAGAAAAAGCACCATGGACTCCGCGCCGCGATGAAGCTTATCTCGGTGTATTGGTTGATGACTTGGTGACTCAGGGTGTCCAAGAACCGTACCGTATGTTTACCAGCCGCGCAGAGTTCCGCCTGAGTTTGCGTGAAGACAATGCCGATCTCAGGCTGACAGAAATCGGCCGCCAATTAGGTTGTGTGCCCGACGCTCAGTGGGAACAATTTGAGCGCCGCCGCGAGTCCATCGCACGTGAGCTCGAGCGTCTGAAATCAACTTGGGTTAATCCGCGCAACGTCTCTGAGGCGGAAGCCGAGCGTGTACTTGGCAAGCCCATAGAGCGAGAGTATGCGCTTACTGAGCTTCTACGCCGTCCGAATGTTAGCTATAAGCAGTTGATGACACTAACGTGCATAGACGGTCGACGCTTTGATCAGCCCGAATTGAATGCCGCCGCCGCCGACCAGGTAGAAATTCAAATCAAGTATGCAGGCTATATAGACCGCCAGGCCAAGGAAGTTGAGCGCCACGAACATTATGAGGGCATGCGCTTACCAGACGAACTCGACTACATGGGCGTGCGAGCGCTCTCTATGGAAGTGCGCCAAAAATTAACCCGTCATCGCCCCGAAACGCTGGGTCAAGCTTCACGCATTGCTGGCGTTACACCGGCGGCGATTTCCTTATTGTTGGTGCATTTGAAAAAGGGCATTTTTAAACAGAGCGTGGCAGCCAACGATAATTCGGATGCAGCGTGAATGACAGTCGATACGCATTCGTTTCGAGAGCAACTAGTTCAGGGTGTTAGCGAGTTAGCCATCGACCTACCTGAGTCACAGGTAAAAAAATTGGTTGATTACTTGAGTTTGCTAGTGAAGTGGAATGCTGTTTACAACCTGACGGCTGTTCGCGATCCAGCACTCATGGTGACGCAACATCTGTTGGATTGTTTGGCGACATTGCCTGCGTTTATAAATGCTTCGCGAGTATTGGATGTGGGTTCGGGAGGAGGCTTGCCAGGAGTCATGTTGGCAATTTGGGCGCAGCACGCCCAACCTCAAATGAGTGTGCACATGATAGATACGGTACATAAAAAAACCGCTTTTTTAACGCAAGCGAAATCCGAATTAGGTTTATCCAATGTGCAGGTGCATACCGGTCGAGTAGAGCAGTTAAATGACGAAAAAAAATTCGATGTCATTACATCGCGCGCATTCGCAGAACTAAAAGATTTTGTTTTATGGTCGGGCCATTTATTAACGGACGGCGGCAAAATGATTGCACTTAAAGGCCAACCTCAAGAGTCCGAATTAGTCGGTCTGCCAGCAGGCTGGGAAATAACAAAACTCGAACAAATCAATGTTCCTGGATTAGCAGCTCAACGCCATCTGGTACACATAGAAAGAATGACCAACAGATAGCGCTAACATCGCGCTACGGTGTTCCGCACTTTTTTGCATAACCTCTACTCATAACAAGATAAGCACATGGCTAAGATTTTTTGTATCGCAAACCAGAAAGGCGGCGTTGGTAAAACCACGACGGCTGTCAATCTCGCAGCGGGTCTGGCGAACTTGAAAAAACGCGTGCTGCTGGTCGACCTTGATCCGCAAGGGAATGCCACTATGGGGGCAGGTATCAACAAAGGTGAATTACAAAGCTCCGTGTACGAAGTCTTGCTTGGCATGGGAGATTTGAAAAGTGCACGTAAACATTCCGACACTGGTCATTTTGATGTCTTACCTTCTAACCGAGAGCTTGCTGGTGCAGAAGTTGAAATGGTTGAACTACAACAGCGCGAACAGCGTCTGAAAATAGCGTTGAAAACGGTAGTTGATGAGTATGACTTTATCTTGATTGATTGCCCACCGGCGCTATCTATGCTTACACTCAATGGCCTGTGTGCAGCGCACGGCGTAATTATTCCTATGCAGTGCGAATACTATGCATTGGAAGGCTTATCGGATTTAGTGAACACGATCAAAATTGTTCACGCAAAAATGAACCCCGATCTTCAAGTCATAGGATTATTACGCGTTATGTTTGATCCACGCATGATGCTTTCACAGCAGGTATCCACACAGCTGGAAAAACATTTTGGCGACAAAGTATTCAAGACCATCATCCCCAGAAATGTTCGGTTGGCAGAGGCGCCATCGTACGGCGTGCCCGGCGTAATTTTTGATGCAGCGGCTAAAGGGGCTCAGGCCTATGTGGCGTTCGGTAAAGAGCTGGTTGAACGGCTGCAAAAACACTGAGCGTAAATGCGTGGCGAATAACGGGCAAACGCTCATGACAGTATTTATCATTGAAAGACAGTTAAGCGCATGATTACGAAAAAACACAAAGGCCTGGGACGGGGACTCGAAGCCCTTTTGGGTAACACAACCACCGACTTTTCTACAGACGCTACGCGTGTAACCAATGGCACGGCAACGCTGCCGATTAAAGCGCTACAGGCAGGCAAGTATCAGCCACGTACGCGCATGGACGAAGGCGCGCTAAACGAACTCGCAGCCTCCATACGCGAGCAAGGGTTGTTGCAGGCGATATTGGTTCGGCCAATAAGCGATGGTCGTGGTGAGGTGACACACGAAATCATTGCAGGTGAGCGCCGCTTTCGTGCTGCGCAATTAGCAGGTCTTAGCGATGTGCCGGTGTTGATTAAAGAGGTCGATGACAAAGCCGCTGCGGCGATGGCCTTAATAGAAAACATGCAACGCGAAGATTTGAATCCTCTCGAAGAAGCGCAAGGTATACAGCGCCTGATCGACGAGTTCAATTTCACGCATGAACAAGCAGCGGGCTCAGTCGGCCGCTCTCGTAGCGCCGTTTCGAATTTGTTGCGGCTATTAAATCTGGCCAAACCGGTTCAGGGCATGCTGATGGCAGGCGATCTGGATATGGGTCATGCGCGCGCTTTGCTCGCGGTAGATACAGCAACCCAGATCACATTAGCGAATCAAATTGTTGGGCGGCGTTTATCCGTGCGTGAGGCAGAAAAACTCGTTGTGCGCGCTAGTACTGGCCAAAATGACCCCAAAACCTCAAAAACCAAGGAAAAATCCCGTGACATAGCGCGGTTAGAGGAAGAGTTATCAGATGCTCTCGCCGCCTCGGTCAGCATACGCATGGGTGCGCGCAACAAAGGCGAGCTGATAATCGGGTTTGCCGGCCTTGATCAGCTCGACGGAGTTATTGCTCGTCTGCGTAGCGCTTGATCTAAAAGTGTTAAAAAAACAAGGCCTTGTGCCATATTCCTACGGAGCTTCAGTTTGACGCCCTGCATCCAATTACCTTATAATCGCGGGGCTTCGCTGATCGCTTATCGCTCCCTGTACTTTGTGAATTTTTTTCACGAAGCCACATTAGAGTCCTCCGGCCTGAACACCAAGTTACCATGCTGCGCCTGGTTCTAATCCAGCTGGCATCAAGCGTGTTTGCTGCCGTGGTCGCTGGGTTGATAGCGGGGCATCATGCGTTTGTTTCAGCTTTACTCGGTGGCCTGTGCTGTGTGGTACCCAATAGCGTTTTTGCATTTCGCTTATACATAGGGGCCAGGAAACCCGGAACTCTCAACCCGATGAGTTTTTTCTTCGGTGAGTTCACCAAGATTGCATTGACGATAGCGATGCTAGCAGCGGTTGTTATCGGATACCGCGACTTGAATTGGCTGGCGCTTATCGCCGCTTTCATCGTCGCCCTGAAAAGTTACATCATCTTATTGTTTAGGCACTGACATGGCAGCAGAAACGGCAGTAGAAGGAGCGGCGCACGCGCCTACCGCTTCAGAGTACATCGTTCACCACCTTGGTCATCTCTCCACGCAGCATCAGGAAAAAATCATTGATTTCAGCATCATCAA
>JAJTGE010000082.1 GCA_021298555.1 Oxalobacteraceae bacterium | reverse complement strand
GGGATAGTGAACCGCCTCGATTACGCCATTATTCGCAATTAATGTAACGCGCTTTAATAATGTCATTCCAGCCGCTACAAAGGTTGGCATATTCAATGCCTTTTGAAATTGATAGTTCATATCACTAACTACCGGGAATGGGAGATGAAGTCTATTGGCCATCTCTTTTTGATACTCCGTAGTTTGAACGCTCAAGCCCACAACCTCTGCGCCCAATGCTTGAAGGTCTTGATAGTGATCTCTAAAGGAACAGCTCTGAGGTGTACAGCCTCTTGCCCCAGGAATTTGATCCCAACCTTCCGGCAAGGCAACATTGGGTTGCCCTGTCATTGGATAACAGTAGATAACCAATTTACCTTTAATGTCGCCCAAATTAATCACCTTGCCATTGGTGGCATTTAAGGAAACATTGGGTAATTTCATTCCCTTCAAATGGTTGGTTGAGCCATCATCTTGAGGAACGGGTAGATCTGTAGGTAGCTGGTTTAGATTTGTCATAGATAAATTCTATACAAAAAACCACCCGAAGGTGGTTTTAGTACATCTTGGTGGCCCGGGGCGGAATCGAACCACCGACACAAGGATTTTCAATCCTCTGCTCTACCGACTGAGCTACCAGGCCAAGAGGCGGGAGTATAGCAAAACATTCCCCTTATGAAAAGCTAAGTGCCAGCAAGGCTATAATCCAGATTCAGTTATCAAAGCAATCTAGCTACGCATCACTCAATGAAAACTCATACGGACATCTGCATTATCGGCAATGGCGTGATAGGTAAAGCATGTGCACTTGCTATGGCGCGTGCGGGCTATACAGTTGCGATGTTAGCGCCAGATGCTGCGGAAAGACCACCTTTAGCTGCCATAAAGCCAGAATGGGATCAGCGTGTATATGCCCTTAATCACGTCGCCAAGCGCCTACTTTGCTCGCTAAAAGTGTGGGATGCGATGGATAGCACGCGCATTGCGCCAGTCGATGCCATGGCCGTATATGGCGATGATGCATCTCGGCCTGGGCAGTTGAGCTTTAACGCTTATGGTGCTCGTGTTGGTGCATTGGCCTGGATAGTTGAAGATAGCAACCTTAATCGCGCCTTAGATGCTGCCTTGAGCTTTGCTACGGGCGTGAATTACATCAAAGGTCGCGCTGGCAAACTTTCATACTCAGATCATCATGTACACATAAATTTGGTTGATGGTGCCGTACACACCACGGCATTACTCATAGGCGCCGATGGAGCTAATTCCTGGGTGCGAACTCAAGCTGATGTGGGTATAGATTACCGTTCATATGAACAAAGCGCCGTAGTGGCGAATTTTTCTTGTTCAAATCCTCACCACGGCATTGCAAGCCAATGGTTTCTTGGTGCTGATGGCATCGTGGCTTTATTGCCGTTGCCTGAGCAACGGGTGTCGCTAGTGTGGTCAGCGCCTGAAACCCTAGCTAAACAATTGCTGGCGGAGTCGCCTGAAAAATTATGCGAGCGTTTGTCTGTCTTATCGGGTCAAACATTGGGGCAGTTTGAAATGCTGCCACCCACTACGCCAAAATCAATACCCCTGCGTTTAATACGTGCACATGCACTGACAGCTGACCGCATTGCGTTAATTGGTGATGCTGCTCACGTAGTGCATCCGCTGGCTGGTCAGGGGATGAACTTAGGTTTTGCAGATGTTGATGCGCTGGTTTCAGTCGTAACGCAAGCCAAAGCTGATGATTGCGGCGATGCGCGATTGCTGGCTCGCTATGCGGGCAGGCTCTGGGGCACACATATTCTTCAAACACTAAGGAAAGTTTCTGATGAAGTTAATTCAACGTTTAGTAGTGAGTTTTCTTTTGGTTGCAACGCTACCGGTTCTGGCAGAGACAGTAGAAGAAAAACTTAAAAAAACACTTACCCAACGCTTAGGTGAAGGTACCCAAGTTGAAACAATCATCAAAACTCCATACAACGGTTTGTATGAGGTGAAAGTGGGCAATGAGATTATTTACTCTGACGCCGAAGGTAAATTTGTATTTATTGGCCGTATTCTGGAAACAGAAACATCCAAAGACATTACTCAAGCGCGCCTAGATGAAATTAATAAAATTAAATTCTCTGATCTGCCACTGGAAGCATCTATCAAAAGTGTCAAAGGCAATGGCAAGCGAGTGATTGCTGTATTTGAAGATCCTAATTGCGGCTACTGCAAACGATTTCGCAAGACACTAGCCGACACGAAGGACATTACTATTTACACCTTCATGTATCCCATACTAAGTGACGATTCACGTGCCAAAGTAAAAAATGTGGCGTGCTCAGCTGACAAAGCAAAAGCATGGGATGACTGGATGATCAACGGTAAAACACCAGCCGCAGCGGCAGAGTCATGTAATGCAACGGCATCCACAGAAAAAGTTTTAGAGCTGGGTCGTAAACTCAAAGTTACCGGCACACCGACTATTTTCTTTATTGACGGCACACGCGTACCGGGTGCAATTGATGCCAAGACGTTGGAATCACGCCTTGCGTCTGCTAAATAACTATATCAGCTACACATAAAACAAAAACGACAAGGATAACCATGTTCAAAGCCATACTGCTCAACAAAAACGAAGACGGCACCACGCGCGCTGAACTGACTCAGTTAGAGGAGGCTAGCTTGCCTGCTGAGGGTGATGTCACAGTTGCTATCGACTATTCCACGATTAATTACAAAGACGGTTTAGCTATTACGGGCAAGTCGCCGGTGGTACGTAAGTGGCCCATGGTTCCAGGTATTGATGGTGCAGGTGAAGTGATTGCATCAACCCATGCATCATGGAAGGTGGGTGATCATGTGGTGCTCAACGGTTGGGGTGTAGGCGAGGCGCACATGGGATGCTTGTCTGAGCGCGCCAAACTCAAAGGTGATTGGTTAATTCCACTACCCAAAGGCATGTCAACACGAACTGCTATGTCGATAGGCACAGCTGGCTACACCGCCATGTTGTGTTCTATGGCCTTGGCTGAACAGGGCGTAAAACCAAGTGATGGTGAAATCTTAGTTACCGGTGCATCTGGTGGTGTAGGTAGTGTAGCTATAGCCATACTTGCTGCGCGCGGCTACAAGGTGATTGCTTCTACTGGCAAATTAGCCGAGGCTGAGTATCTCAAGTCATTAGGTGCCGCAGAGGTGATGGATCGTGCTGAACTTTCAGCACCAGGTAAAGCGATGCAAAAAGAGCGTTGGGCTGGCGTGGTGGATTCCGTTGGATCGCATACATTGGCTAATTCAGTTGCCCAGTGCCGCTATGGCGCTACGGTAGCTGCCTGCGGTTTGGCACAAGGCATGGATTTTCCTGCGACGGTTGCACCTTTTATTTTGCGCGGTGTGAAATTGATTGGTGTGGACAGTGTGATGGTACCCATAGAGCGACGCATTGCTGCATGGTCCAATCTGGCGCTCGAACTCAAAACCGAAACACTCAACAAAATCACTCACGAAATCACCCTGTCTGAGGCTTTAGTGTGGGCACCAAAAATACTTGCTGGCGCCGTTAAAGGCCGACTTGTCGTTAATGTGAGGGCTTAATGGCTACACGTCGCGAGTCTGTGCATTACCGTATTGTTCCTGTAGATCCGGTAATGCATTTGTTTGACGTCACACTGACTATCAACAAACCCGATAGCGAAGGCCAGTTACTGTCATTGCCTGCATGGATACCCGGCAGCTACATGGTGCGCGAGTTTGCTCGCAACATAGTCAGCATTAGTGCAAGCAGCGAAGGGCGCAAGCATAAGCTAAAAAAATTAGACAAGCACACTTGGCTCGCAGCGCCATGCAAGGGAATACTAGAGGTAACGTATCAAGTCTACGCCTGGGATTTATCTGTGCGCGCAGCACATTTGGATCAGACGCATGGCTTTTTTAATGGCACCAGCGTTTTTTTAAAAGCGCATGGCAAAGAAGCGCTATCCCATATCGTCGATATTCAAGCACCTGAAGGTGACGCATTTACTGGTTGGCGTGTTGCGACTTCATTGCGCGAACTAAAAGCACGCAGGCATCGCTTCGGTACCTATATAGCTGACAACTACGATGAATTAATTGATCATCCGGTTGAAATGGGCGAATTCGAATTGATTTCATTCGCAGCCCATGGTGTGCCGCATGAGATGGCCATTACCGGGCATGTCCCCAAACTAGATTCCAAACGGCTAGCGGCAGACTTAAAAAAAATCTGCGAAGAGCAAATTGCTTTGTTTGAGCCCACTAGCAAAGCAGCACCGATGTCGCGCTATGTGTTTCTTACGCTTGCCGTTGGTGATGGGTATGGTGGCTTAGAGCACAGAGCTTCTACTGCACTTATCTGTGCGCGCAATGATCTGCCTGTGGTGGGCCAGACTGAATTGACCGATGGTTATCGGGGTTTTCTCGGGCTGTGCAGCCATGAATATTTCCATACCTGGAATGTGAAGCGCATCAAGCCAGCTGCATTTGCGCCTTACGATTTGGATCAGGAAAATTACACCACATTGCTGTGGATGTTTGAAGGTTTCACCAGTTATTACGATGACTTCATTTTGCTGCGGTCGGGTGTGATCGATGCTCCGGCTTATTTAAAGCTACTGGAAAAAACAATCAATGGTGTAATGCGCAGCAGTGGCCGGCTAAAGCAAACAGTTGCTGAATCTAGCTTTGACGCCTGGACCAAATATTATCGCCAAGATGAAAATGCACCGAATGCCATCGTTAGCTATTACGCTAAAGGCTCTTTAGTTGCCTTGCTGTTGGATTTGATCATACGACGTGACACGCGCGGTCGACGTTCTCTGGACGATGTGATGCGCGCGCTATGGCGCCGTTATGGTCGGCATTTTTATTTGCCGCAAGGTGGCTTCGGCGTAGAAGATCACGAACTCGAAAACATGTTTGACGAAATTACGGGTCTCACCCTGAAATCAGTTTTTGATTTAGCCGTGCGCAGTACGCGTGATTTACCACTCGAAGACGCGTTTGCGCATTTGGGAATTACTCTCAATGATCAGCGTAAAGCGGGTAAGCCTTCCTTGAATGTGCGTGTTCAACAAGAAGGTGGCTTCTGCAAATTAGCCAGCGTGCATGAAACTGGGCCTGCTCATCAAGCGGGCTTATCTGCTGGTGACGTTCTTATTGCCATCGACAGCTTGCGTGTTACAAGCAGCAATCTTGACGGCTTATTGCAGCGTTATCGTGTGGGTGATGTCGTGCAGGTACACGCTTTCCGACGTGATGAATTAATGAGCTTTGATGTCACGCTGGAATCAGATGTTACGCCTAATTATTCTTTGGTTATGCGCGACAAACCTATTGCTGCAGCCAAGTTACGCAAAGCGTGGTTAAAGTCACGTAAATAATTACAGCTAATTTTTTTATGTAGGGCGCTGTTTCTTACACTACACAACATACTAGTCAATAAAAAAAATTATAAGGATATGTACATGCGCTATTTTTCATTGCCGCTACTCCGTTGTGTTTTACTGCCTATCAGTCTATTGGCACTGAGTGCTGGTGTTGCATCCATTGAGTTGGCATCTGGTCTACCGCAATCACAAGGTATGTCGCCCTCGCGGTTGACACGTGTACATGACCTGATACAAACTGAAATCACAGAAAATCGTATACCCGGTGCTGTGGTGTTAGTTGCACGCAAAGGCAAGATCATTTATTCCGACGTATCGGGTTTTCAAGACAAGCCTAATGGTAAACCCATGACGCGCGATGCGATTTTCCGTGCGTACTCGATGACCAAGCCTATGGTGTCGGTGCTAACTATGATGCTGGTAGAAGAAGGCCGTCTACAACTCAATGATCCAGTCGCTAAATTTTTTCCTGCGATGGCAAAAATGTCGGTGCTATCGAATCCGGCCGATGCCAACAGCGAGAGAGTACCGGCAGCACGACAAATCACTATTCATGATCTCTTACGACACACGTCTGGAATTACCTACGCTGAATTCACTCGGTTTACTGCCATTAAAGGGCCATATCAAGAAGCGGGATTATTTTCGCCCGATGTACAAGGCAAGTGGATCACACTCACACCGCAGCAGCAGATTGATGCCTTGTCAAAAGCGCCGCTGCTATGGCAGCCGGGATCAACATGGGAATATAGTTTATCGACAGATTTGTTGGGCCGTGTGTTGGAAGCCATTACAAATCAAACTTTGAGTGCTTTGCTTGAAGAACGATTGTTCAAACCCTTGGGCATGAAAGACACCAGCTTTTTAGTACCTGCTGCAAAAGCTCCGCGCATTGCCGAACCTTTTCGTATTGATCCTCTGACGGGTCAGCCATACTACCTTGTACTCGATGTTACCCAACCTATGGGTAATGATTCAGGGGGTGCGGGCATCTCAACCACGGCTGATGACTATTTACGGTTTTGTCAGATGCTGCTAAACGGTGGCAATTTTGACGGTAAGCGTTATCTGTCACGCACAACGATTACGCTAATGACCTCGGATCATTTGGGGCCTAAGGTTGCAACACCCGTGCAACCCGGTGAATTACTCATGGGCGTACAAGGCTATACCTTCGGCTTGGGTTTTATGGTGCGACAAGGCCCGGGTATGGCCGGAGTGCATGGTTCTGAGGGTGACTACGCATGGGGTGGCTACGGAGGCACGTTTTTTTGGATTGATCCTAAAGAACAGTTGATTGGTTTGCTAATGTCGCAAACACCCGGTGCCTCACGTCAGTACTACCGCCGCATGATTAAAACGTTGGTTTATCAGGCAATCGAATAATTCGTTTATTAAAAAATCAGGACAGCAAATGATCTATCAATAGGTCAAATTCTGCCTGATTAAATTCTTGGTTATCGTAGCGGCGCAGAGACCCATGGTCAGGTGGTTGAACGCGTCGTTTCAGATAGTCGTCCCAATGTGCAAGCTTCCATTCATCGCGAGCATCGGCGCGTTTTTCTATGCGGCGTCTGGCTTCGTCCGTTGATAAATCTATCCACGCCACACGACAAACAGTCGTAGCGGGCATTCCCAATAGTGTGGGCTCAAAAAATTTCCCTGCCATCAGTTCGCGGGTGAAGGGCCCTACCAACATCACGTTCATACCCAGCGCGAGGTTTTCACGGGTAATGTCTAACAATCCTGAGTACTCACGATCACGCAAATTTTGTAGATAAGTAGGACTATCTCGGTCATCCGGATTTCCCGTCAGCAGACCCATGACGTGCGAGCTAAAGGCACCATAAGCTGTGTCTTTATCAAGAAAGAAAAAATCCCGTTGGCTTTTCTCAGCAAGTAATGGCAAGGCACGTTTGGCCAGAGTGGTCTTGCCGGTGCCGGCATGTCCAGCAAATAAAAGCAGGCGGGGCGTGTTCATAGAATCGATTGTTTTCAAAATACTATTTTCAAGGAAAGTTGCCTAAAAGTAGTGCAAACTATGTAAAACTTGTATGATGCAACATTGCGTAGCTAGTGGCGATTTCGAACAGCTTTGGCAGGCATTTTCTACTCAACCCTGAACGACAAGACATTATGGCTGACACAAATCCTCCCGGTTCTCTCCTTGTTGGAGACGGTGTTTACATGAAAGGCACTATGAATGTGCCTGGGATAGCGAGCGTAGACGGCAAGCTAGAAGGTCAACTGACCGCTGATGTGATTGTCATTCAAGCTAATGGCTCCGTCGACGGTAAAACCACCGCGAATCATATTAAAGTTGCGGGCACGTTGACGGACACAGCCGTTGCCAGCAAAACCTTGGTAGTCGAATCTTCTGGCATGGTTTCCGGAGCAGTGACTTACGCTGAAATGGAAATCAAAAAAGGTGGCTCAATACAAGGCGGTATTTACAAGATAGGCAGTGACATACCCGTTAAGGCCTCGCCAGTTGCACCTCCACCAGTTGCACCATCGTCGCCACCTGCACCATCGCCAACCGCCGAGCCAGAAGCTGCAGCTGACGACACCAATCCAGAAACCTAATCACCTAACTTCAGATTACGTTTTACCTTCGGGCTGCCTAGGCAGCCCGAATGCATTGGGCCTGTAGACACAGCTTCAGTTCACTTTCTTTGCCCCGGATGCACACAATCTTGATCTAGCTACAGTTTCGACAAATCAAACCATGCGTTAATTCTACTCAATGTGCCTTTTCCGCAGGCACAACAGGAGAGACGCCATGAAAATAATGTTCAATGGTTACTTAGGCATCCTTGCGTTGCTCATTGCCCCAATGGCAGCCGCACAAATGAACTCAGCCGATTTATATGCAGCGCGTTCATCGTTTCATTCGTCCGGTTGCAGCAGCTGTCACACTGCCGCAGATAGTGCTGCCGGCCCCTCTCTGCAAGCGATAGCAAAACGGTATAAAGGCAAGGCTGTCGTTGCCGAGCTGGCAGATCGCATACGGTCGGGAAGTCAAGGGCGCTGGGGCGATTTACCTCACCCTGCCATTGACTACCTCAGTCAATCCGAGGCTATTCTGATGGCGAAATGGATACTCGGCGGAGCCCGCTGATAAGTTATTGAGGGCACATGGCTTCGGCCATAATTCGACGACGAATTTCTGGATTACTTTCCTTGGTTAGCTGCTCCATCAACGCAGCCATACGCTGGCCTTGCTGTTTCATCGTCGGAATTTCAGACATTGCCGGCGTCTCGCCCAAGCTAATCTGAGGCTCAGGCGTGGGGTTTTCTTCTTTATCCGCTGCACACACGGATAGGTTGGCGCCTAATGCCAGCATCAACATCATGAGGTAGATTTTTTTCATAACGCATCCTTCATAATCCCTTTCGATAGATTATAGGAGTAAATGACGTCAGACTAAAACTAGGGGCGTCTATAATTCACGTGTCTATGAAACAACGCCTAACAAATCACATCAAGCTAACGTTTTATCTGTGCCTGCTCACAGCAGTCGCAGTAGGAATTTTTTTGCGCGATGCACCGGCTTCTGCTGGTTTTCTGCCA
>JAJTGE010000081.1 GCA_021298555.1 Oxalobacteraceae bacterium | reverse complement strand
CGCAGTACGCGCAGCACGCGCAAATCGAGAAAGGGGAAGAACGTATGCAGGTAGTAAGGCATGGTCGCAAAAAAATCAACTAAGCCGAAAAAACTAAACACGTATTCGCGCCGGCCCTTCCAGGAGCCGCCACCCTCAGCAGCATAGCGTGCGCCATACGACCAGGTGCGTAAAACATATTCCGCCGTAAAGAACATCACACTCCAGAATTCAAATTCATGGAAAAAATCTTTGTAATCGGCGTGTATGTCGGGGACCGAATCCAAAATAACGGCGAGGCAGTTAGTGAGAACAACAAAGGTAATGACCCATTCCAGGATTTTGCCGGGAAGGTCGTGTTCTGATCCGTCAAGGATCTCCATAACGCGTTGCTGAATTGAAGCCATTGCGTGATATCTCTAAACTTAAAAAATGCCTTCGTGAGATAGGCAAAAAGAAGGCTGGCAAAGCCAGCCTGCTAATACGTACTAAAACGCTTGTTGGAGAGGCTGTAGCAAGAATGTGCGGCGCTCATGCAGAACGCCGCACCCATCTAGCTTTTAGCCAGCGATCTGATCCGATACGCGTTTTTGGTTCGCATCGACTTTTTCACGCAAGGAAATGACTTGCTCGCGCATTTCATTACCTGAGTCTTGAGTATTGTTGAGCTTTTCTTTGAGCTCTACACCGGTGCGGAACGTGTCTTCGATGATTTTGCGTGTTTCAACCGAGCTGTTGCGTATAGATTTCGCAACTTCTTCGATTTCTTGCACGCGCATCTCGTTGCCGTGATGGTTAGCAGCTTCCATCTGCTGCTTGAGCTCGCCGTCCATCCACTGACCGTTGGAGTCAGCGATTTCGTCGATGTAGTTAACCATTTCTTCGTTGAGTTCTGAGAAGGTGTCACTGACTTCGCCGAGTGCCTTAATGGCATCTGCCATTTTCAGTGCAATGGTCGACATCTTGCGGTTGATCTTGGTGCGATGATCAAGATACTCAACTTTTACGCGGTTAAGCATAGACAGTTGGAAGGCTTCTTCGTCAGTATTCGTGGGGTTTAATTGCTCAATCATCATAATGCGGTTACGGAAAACATCATCCGTGGTGCGCATGATCAGCTCACGATTACCTGCAGCGTGAATCAGATAGCTCTGCTGAGCATCGGTAATGTTTTCTTCAATGGTGCTTCGCGAAACCTGAATCTGGCCGACGTTGAATTGGACAATCGCTTCGACATCGAAAATCGCGCGCTTACTTTTTGCAATCATATTCTTAATGACATCACTCATAAATATCTCCTGAAATCGAGTGGCTATTGTTTGGGTCTTGGCTCTAGCCTTAGACGCCTACATGAGAATCTTTGGGCACAGTGATCTGGCTCGAACGGCTGAGACGGTTCACGTAAATGACGCCCTTACCTTGTTCATCCATCTTCGCTTCTTCGTAGAGCATCCGATAGATATAGTCGGCCTGGTCGGCTGAGACGGTGGCATGGAGAATCTCGGTTTTCGGAATTTCCGGCAAATTGCCAGCCAATGAAGCACGACCGATAGGGTTGCCACGAACGTTGTAGTAATACGTTTCGTTGATTCCCTTATGGTGCAAAAGCTCCATGAGCGCGTGCGCACCACCTTCGTATAAAACGCAGGTGATCTCACGCGTATAGTCAATGTACGGAATAGCCGGGTTATCTTGTTGGCTCATAGTGTCCTCCTGTCATAAATCAACGGGTTAGTCTTTCAGGAGGTTAGGCGGTATGTAAGTCGCCGCCTGTATGAGCGGAGTCACATAGATGTAACCCATGCCCGGCGTGTCTAATCTGCCAGCGAGAAAAATACGCTCGAAGATACGATCGGTCTGGTCTTGAGGGACCATGACACTGATCACTTCGCGCTCTACGTCGACAGCCACGCCCAGTATGCCCAGACGCTCACGTACACCGGTGCCCACGCCCATATGGACGGTGGAACCCTGCACGCCGACTTCAAGCAGTGAATTATTAATAGTATCTGCTAGGCCTTTTTGCACCACGCAGGTGATCAGAGCGACTTCGCTTATGTTTGTAACTTTACGTTTGGCCATTCGTTTCCCCTTAATATTAATTGCTAGTTCGATTTCTGAAGCTTAGTCATCAGCTCGTTGCAGGCCTTGTTTGACCTTGTACTGAACATAGACACCCAGCGCCAGAACCGCACAAATTGGTGCAATCGATGCAGCAGCAAGTACGCCGAAACCTTCAACTGCGTTAACTGCGCCGCCAAATCCCAGACCCATAGCTAACACCAGGGGTACGGTCACAGGGCCGGTAGTTACACCCGCGCTATCCCATCCGATATTCACAAACTCTTCGGAAGACATCAGCGTTAGAAGGACTGCGATTACGTAGCCCGGCACCAGGATGTAGAGCAGGTTGTAGTTAAAGATGAGTTTGGTTACACCCAGCAAAATACCGGTTGCCACACCAAAGGCTACCGAGTACATCAGCATGGATTTCTTGAACGAGCCGTTGGTCATGTTTTGCACGGTTGAGCCAAGCGCATTCAATGCAGGTTCAGCCAAGGTGGCACCAAAACCCAGGACCCATGCGAACAGACAGGCAATAATCACGCCCCAAAAGCCGCCGTACAGTGGGCCGTATTTACCATCTTCACCAGCCATGCGTAGTGACTCAGGCAGGGTGATATTGGCAAACGAGCCAGGGATCACATTACCTGCTTGCTCGCCCAGTGCAGACAAGCCGTATTTCAAACCAATATTGAATACGCACATACCAATCACTGACAGCACCAGACCATAAATAATGATGAATGCATTTGGCAGACGTGAACGCAGTACACCAAACAAAATGAACATCAAGAAGATCACCAATGGCACGATCGCTTGAACGCCATCTTTAATGGGGCCCATTAAAATCTCGTCCCACATGGACACGCTACCACCAGTAGCATTTTGAGCCGCTTGGAATACCACAGCATTAGCCGCTTTCATTTCATCGACAGATACTGTCAATCCGTAAAACACACCCAAGCTAAGCACAGCCACGATGGGGAAAATCGACGCCAAGGTCACGATACCGAAACCAGACAACGAGCTATCGCCCTTACCGCCTGAGCTGGCTACACCGATACCCAATGCCAAAACCAGCGGTACGGTCACCGGGCCAGTTGTGACCGCGCCGCAATCCCATGCCAAACCAACGATGGACGAAAGGTTGGCATCCATGGCGCAATAGGCTGTAAGCAACGTGCCGGGAATTAAGGATATGTAGATCAGGGGCTTTAAGCTCCAGTCATACAGAAAGCGCATGGTACCGATAATCGCAGCAAGACCCACTCCTATACCCACTAACAGCACGGTGGGTTCGGTTTGCACCATGAGCAGGTAATAAAGCGCAGGTGCTTTTTCTGGATCGACCAGTGAGCCGGCCAACTTCAGAGTGCCGATGGCAGGCTCAGCGTAAGTAACACCGATACCCAGCAAGCCAGCGACTGCCAAAACGCCAACCAACGGTAACTTTTTCGGTAACGTGTTGCCAATAATGTCACCGAATGGCATTAAGCCGAGTTTCAGGCCTTCCATGAAAATCATGAGGCCGATAATCACAGCAACCAGACCAATAGTGATTTGGCTTGCGCCCATAATGGAGCGCTGCAAAACAATAATCTGGAAAAGTATTAAGTAAGCAGCTAGCGGGAATACCGCTGAAATCTGCTCCATAATACGAACGCTAAGATAGGGCTGCAGCAGGTTATAAACGTCTACACCTGCTAATTTCAGTTTTTCTGGCTTCATCGGGATTTCTTTCCCGTTTTTATCCAGTTTGGGCTTCGGTATTAATTTCGAGTAGCTGACTGAGTCGGAATCGACCGTTACAGCTTGCACGTAATCACCGAAGCGAATGTTCTTTGCCATGCTCCCCCCTGTTGATAACAATTATTGATGCTTGAGGAGAATACTTTATTCGCTAGGTATTTGACAATCAATCATTAACATTAACCAACAATGAATAATTTTTTAATAACAAATTAAGGTTCAAGATTTAATAATTAATTACAACTAACTGTTTGCATTTTTATCGAGCGCGGCTAAGTCATTGATTTACTTAGCCTTGCGTCGCATACCTGAGCTAGCTCGTCAAAAAAGCACAGTAAATCTGTGATTTTCAAATTTTTAATACTTGTGGATCGATTACTAGTCGTTAGCCTTGAATTTCTTTTCAACACGCCATTAATTAGTTTTATTGAGCTTGGTAATAGATAATTAGCGCCGTATTGGCTGGCAAACATTACCAAACTACTAATTAAAGTAATTTGATGTTGTTTGTTCAATTTTGAAAAACAAAATAAAACAATTAGTCCAGAAATGAAAAAAATTATCATCCTGGGGGCAGGTCAAGTTGGTTATTCGGTGGCAGCGCAGTTAGCTTTGGAAGACAACGACATTACCGTTATCGATCTCAATCCTAAGCGCCTTAAATTACTCGCTGACCGTTATGACTTGCGCACTGTCGTGGGTAATGCAGCCCATCCCTCAGTATTGCAGGAAGCAGGGATTGAAGATTGTGAATTACTCATTGCGGTAACTGAGGTTGATGAAATCAACATGTTGGCCTGTCGTATTGCTCACATGTTATTTAATGTACCCGATCGGGTAGCCAGAATTCGTGCGCTTGAGTACTTTCGCAATGAGCATCTGTCTGATGGCACGCTATTCGACATCAATCACATGATTTGTCCCGAACAAGTAATAACGGACTATTTGTTAAAACTGATTGAATTTCCTGAGGCATTACAAGTTCTGGAATTTGCCAATGACCGCTTACGTTTGGTTGCCCTGCGTGCGCGCGATGATGGTTTATTGGTGGGCCGGCCTATTTCTGAACTGTCTAAACATTTGCCGAACACCGATGCACGAATAGTTGCGATCTTCCGCGAAAATGGTTCATTGCGTCCAGATGGCGAAGCCATCATACGCACGGGCGATGAAGTGTTTGTGTTATCTGAGCGAGATGACATGCGCAAAGTCATGCTCGAGCTGCGCAAAATGGACAGGCCAGTTAAGCGCGTCATGATAGCCGGCGGTTCGGACATTGCTCAACGCTTGGCAATGACGCTTGAAAAGCGCGATATCAACGTCAAGCTGATCGAGCCCAATCGTGAACGTGCAAAAGCGTTGGCAGGATTGTTGAATAAAACCTTGGTGCTAAACGTCAGTGAGAGTGATGGTGACCTGCTGGACGATGAAGGCGTGGCAGAAGTCGATTTGTTTGTCGCTGCCACGGATAGTGATGAGCGCAATATTATTGCGGGCTTATTGGCCAAGCGCATGGGTGCAGGTCGGGTGGTTGCGCTCATACACAAGACGGAATATGTGGATCTGCTCGAAGCGAGCAATATCGATATTGTGATTGGTTTAGCAGAAGCCTCGATAGGACAAATTCTTGCGCATGTACGGCGCGCTGATGTGGATGCAGCGCACAGTTTGCGGCGTGGTGCTTCCGAAGTACTCGAAATCATTGCCCATGGTGATGTCTCTACCAGCAAGGTCGTTGGCCGACGAGTCGATCAAATACACTGGCCTGTAGGTTCTTTATTAGGTGCTGTGGTGCGAGACGATCAGGTATTTATGGCCCACCATGATTTAGTCATCATGGAAAACGATCATATGGTGATTTTTGTATCTGATAAAAAAATCATTCCCAGAATTGAACAGCTGATGCAAGTCAGTGGCCTGTTTCTTTAGGAGCGGCCATGGTACGCGTTAATGCCGTATTGAATGTGCTCGCCTTTGTGATTCTGGTATTGGCAGGTCTGATGGTGATTCCCTGGTGTGTGTCTCTCTACGTCGACGATGGTGTCAGCGAAAGCTACTTTCAATCGATAGGTCTGACACTGCTGTTTGGATATGTATTTTGGCGCTACACACGCCAGCGTGTAAATGACCCTGAGTTGCAGGTACGCGATGGTTTTTTGCTAGCGGCATTAACCTGGGCAGTGTCTCCCGTATTCGCCTGCTTACCCTTTATGTTTTATCTGCCAGAGCTATCGTTTGTTGATGCTTATTTCGAGGCAGTATCTGGGCTGACCACTACTGGTGCAACCGTACTCTCTGATCTCGACAAACTTCCATACTCCATAAATTTTTGGCGCTGCTTCATGAATTGGTTTGGTGGCATGGGTGTGGTGGTGTTGTCGATAGCGATTTTGCCTTTGCTGGGTGTGGGTGGTAGTCAGGCATTTAAAGCTGAAACACCCGGGCCTATGAAAGACGATAAGCTCACGCCGCGCATTGCCCAAACGGCCAAGGGTTTGTGGTCGGTGTACTCGCTCATTACGATGGTGTGTGTTGCCAGCTTTGTTGCGGCAGGCATGCCGCTAGACGATGCATTCCTGCATGCTTTTTCTACGATGGGACTGGGCGGTTTTTCATCACATGATGCCAGCTTTGGGTATTTCAATTCGCCCATAATGGAAGCGGTATGCGTATTTTTTATGTTGTTAGCAGGGATTAATTTTGCTACGCATTTTTTAGTCATCACCAGACGGAGTATCAAGCCCTACATTGTGGACAAAGAAGCGCACGCCTTTTTGTTAGTCATGGTCTTTAGTGTGCTGATCGTGGCGTATTTTTTGTGGCGTGAACGTGTGTACCCGGATTGGATTACGGCCTTTCGCTACGCTGCATTCAATGTGGTGTCGATTGCCACGACTACCGGTTTAGCAACGACTGACTTCAATCTATGGCCCGCGTTTGCGCCAGTATGGATGTTATTTCTGTGCTGTTTCTCTACCGCGGCAGGTTCAACCGGTGGTGGTATTAAGATGGTGCGTGCACAGTTACTGGTTAAGCAAAGTTACGGAGAATTACGCAGGCTAGTTCATCCGCGTGCGCTTATTGTCGTCAAACTGAATGGCCGGCCGGTAGGCACCTCGGTGCTGTATTCCATACTGGCGTTTGTATTGTTGTACGGCGCAACCACTGGATTTGCTCAGCGGCGATGCTGCTGGGTCGATTAGAGTTATTTACTATTTTTGTGGTGTTTAGCCCAGATTTCTGGCGTCGTTAGTCATCAGATGACGATAAAATTTTTTTCCTTAAGCGGATATTTCGAGGAGCTACACGGTCATGTTCGATTTCTTTTCAACGCGCCAGATTCATCGCCGTTCTTATGCACGTGCTTTTGCCGTGGGTTTAATGTCGGTGACATTCTCTGCGGTGGCCGTTTGCCCTGATGATGCTGCCATTGATGCCTATGTAAAAGAGTTCAGTCAGCAAAAGCTCAGCAAAGGATTTGGCAATGACATTAGCTTGGATGATGCCGAATGTGCCAAACGCAAACTAGGTAAAAAGCTCATAGTGCCTATGGGTGCCATCGTGGGGTACAAAGCAGCGTTTACTAATCCAGCTTTACAAAAACGCTTTGGTGTCGATGGTCCAAAATGGGGCTATATGTATCAACGCAATATGATTGATATTATTGCCATACTTCCTGCAGATTTCGGCGCGCGTCCTTTAGTTGAAGCGGATTTTCTCGTTGAGGTGAGTGATCCTCGACTGGCGGAGGCAAAGACGCCGATGGAAGCA
>JAJTGE010000018.1 GCA_021298555.1 Oxalobacteraceae bacterium | reverse complement strand
CGTCAAATTGTTCAAGTTCGAACTCGATAACTGGCCCACCTGCGTCGTCGTCAACGCCTGCAAGTCTGTCGACTCGATAGCCTGCAAGTTCGTACTCGTTAATCCACGCAACTGGGTCGATGTCAACGTAATGGCTTGTGCACTCGTTAACGCCTCTACTTGCGCTGTTGATAGAGCATTTAGCTGACTTGTGTTGAACGACTGAATAAACGATGTGCTTAAACCTTGCAGGTTAGTTGTAGTTAAAACCTGAACTTGCGTCGTTAACAACTGAGCAACCTGTGCTGACGTGAGCCCATTAAGTTGGGAGCTGGTCAAGTAACCTATCTCAGTTGTAGTGATATTGGGAATATCCCCAGTACCTGCTAAAACAGAAATTGTGCTAGGAAGAAGTCCTTGCAAATCACTCGAAGTGAATGCTGAAAATGGAGACACTGGCATTTTAATATTCCCCAATAGGAGGCAATCTGGTTGATAGCAGGAGTACAAAAACAATAGTCAAAAAATAAAAGTTAATTTTTTTAGTGCACAAGACCCAACCACACAATAATTTAAGATGTTATTTAATAGAATTTAAAACCGCCTGAAACCCTAAAAAACTCAATGATTGTTGCTACATTTTTAACCAACAGGATCTAAATTAATAAATGGAGAAATAAGGTTTGGTTAAAAATAAATTTATATGAATGACATTATTCGACTTGAAAGTCTAAAAGTTAAGTGTATTTAGTTAATATTAATGCAGCTTTTACTATTCAATTAACATAAATTATCACCAAAACTAAGCATTAGTCACCTAAATTTTTTGCAAAGAGAGTAAGTGACCGTTACTAAAAGATGTGAATTGGGCAATTAACTATTACTGTCGGTTCTTCGACAGATTTCATGCAGATAAAGATATTAAGCAATTAATGAGCCAGGGTTATCTAGCAGGATAAAAATACCGCGAAAGTAAATGCCGAACAAATATTTAAGTTTTTATTATTATAATTTTAACTAAGCTCATGGCCGCGTCGATTTATCTCAGCGGCGATGGCTGGCGCAGCGAACCCCGCAAGGCGCTAGTCTGGGGTAAACTGGCTCGTATCAACGGTGAAACGGAGGCCCAGGCCATCGTCAGCCGGGCCGGCAAGGGCTTGGGCACCGAGTTACAGCAAGAAGCTATGCAGCAAGCCAGCGTTTGTTTGCAAACCGATTATCGGGACTGTCCCGAACAGTCTACGTTCGGCAAAAAGCTGCCTGTCGGCTTTTCGTCTTCCGCTTTAGCGGTTGACGTTTTCCTCCCCCCCGGCAATGTGCTGCCGACTCGACATGCCGCCTTGAGCTTTAAAAGCCGCGTTACTCCTTGCATAGAAGTGATGCGTGCCGACGGCAAGCTTTGTCAGGGTTTCGCACCAAAACCAACAATTTCCAATGCCTCACAGAATTCCTCCACCCCTCGCAGGCGCACAGTATGAAAAAAATGGCGATTGTGCTGTTTTTACTAGGTTACAGCGGCCTTGCCAGTGCTTATTTTCAGTCAGCCATGCGCGCCTTAGAGCGAGGCCACTACGCCACAGCTGAACGCGCCTTACGCAAACCTGCGGCACTAGGTGAAGCTCGCGCGCAGAACAATCTGGAATGTTTATATTAGCATGGGCTGGGAGTGACACAGAATTATGTCGAGGCCCGCAACTGGTACAACAAAGCCGCCGCAGGCGGGCTGGCAGAGGCCGAGTACATGGTGGGGGAATATCACCGCACTGGCATTGGTGGCCTAAAAAAGGACGGTGCAGTTGCTTTGGCATGGTTTCTTCTCGCTTCCCGCAAAGGACACTCGGGAGCTGCGTGGCATTTGGCGCGGCTGGCGGGGATCGAACCCACGACCCTTGGCTTCGGAGGCCAATACTCTATCCACTGAGCTACAGCCGCGCGGGTCCGGACTACGGAGGGAGGGGCAAGGATACCGGGTTTCAGTCGGGCAGTCCATGTAAGTGCCGGTGTTCTAAGGTCAGAGGCCGCTGTTTACTCTATAATATTTTGCTTTGCGAAACACAGCTGATTCCAGAGGAAACCATGAGTGAAGAGCACGAGTCCGTAATCCAAACCCCCGGCCAACTAATCGGTGCCATTGTGGCTGGGTTTTTAATTCCCATAGCCGTTATCTGGCTGCTGGTTGTGTATGTGGGCAGCGCACCAAAAGTTGGTGCAGGCTCTGATTCACAATCGCCGGAATCAATTGCGGCCCGCTTAAAGCCGGTAGCCGATGAGGGCTATACCCTGGTTGATGCCAGCGCACCCCGAACATTGAAAGCCGGCGCTGAGGTTTACAACGCTGCTTGTGTGGCCTGCCATGGTGCTGGTGTAGCTGGCGCACCTAAATTAGGCGATAAAGCCGCATGGGGTGCACGTATCAAGCAAGGTTATGAAACTCTGGTATCGCATGCTGTGAAAGGAATACGTGCTATGCCTGCTAAAGGTGGCAATGCAGATTTAGATGAAATCGAAGTTGCGCGCGCGGTGGTGCACATGGCAAACGCCAGTGGTGCAGCATTTAAAGAACCCGCCGATAAAAAATAAATTTGCGGTAGCTCGGTTTGTCGGAATAAAAAATCCCGGTCGCTGCGAAGCGATCGGGATTTTTTATTGGTGGTGCTGAACGCGTCTAGGTTGCAGGCTTAAGGGTTAGTTTTGCTGCGCGCCGACTTCCAGCGCTGAATGATGGCCGTAAGTGCTGCTCCCCCGCCCACAATCAACACGACTCTACGCACTAAGCGTGACAGCTTATTTTTACCCAACACGAGCGGCACCAAGGTGCTCAATAGGGGCAGGGCATTACTGGCCATGATGAGTTTTATCACGCCGGGTAATTTACTCAAAAATGCAGTCGGCCTTGTTTGAGATTTGAGTTGATCTAGCCCATGTGCGATCTCTAATCGGTGCACCATGCCCTGGACTATGAGTAATTTTTTTTTGTCGTCACGCGTCATGTGTGACCTCCGCTGCGAGATTGACGCAAAAGGGTTTCACTATCCTGCTTGAGCTCGGCGAATGTTGCGGGCAAACCCAACCGACCGGCACGAATAATTTGGCGTATCTGATAAATGAGCCCCGCGGTGATAGCTGCGTAAGCGAGTGCAAGCAGCAATACTATGCGCCAACCTAATGCATCCCATGTCAGCACAACAATTAACGCTGAAAACGCTATCAATGCAAAGCTGCCTGCAATAAATGCACCCAGCGCAAGTACCATCACTAAAAGTGCTGCATCGCGCGCTTCAGAGAGCTCGAGTGCAGCCAATGACAAACGCGCATTAATCAACCCTATGATGTGTCGAATCAGCTCGCGAGTTGTTGCACCCAGTCCGTGATCAGCAGACGCGGACGCCTGCTGTGATGACGACGCAGTGTGCGTAGATGGCTGCGATGATGGGTCTGTCATGGCGTTATCGTGATCGGCGATCAGCGGCGTGCAATCAGCATGCCGATCAATACACCTAACGCCGCTGACATACCAATTGCGCGCCATGGATGTTCATGCACGTAAGTGTCGGTGTCATGCGCGATTTTTTTGCCTTTTTCTATGGAGATATGTTGAAGTTGATGCGCATGATCAATGGCGTTATCGAGCATTTTCATGGCTTTGGCCCGTAGTTCATCGGCCTTGCTGCCGCTGGCTGCGGTGGCTTCGGCAAACAATGCCTGGGCATCGCGCATGAGGTTTTTTAAGTCGGTACGTACTGCTTGCATATTGGCGTCTTGCATGGTCGATCTCCTGTGAGGTGGTGATGGAAAACTGGCACTGACATAAAGATCATAACGTATGCCTGTACGAGTATGGTAAAGCCCCAGCGTTTACGTCAGCTACCCTGTCCATCAGCTACTGCGCAGCATAGTAGCGTAGCCCATACACTAACAAACCCAGCCATTCGTGTATTGCGTAATGACTGTGTTTGAGCGATTGTGCGTTAGGTATGAAGCGCGATACATGGTAGCCATTACCTGCAATAAATATGCTGGGTGCTGGCTCGACGTATAAACCCGCATGTTCGAAGGCTGATCGCGCCCGCGGCATATGGATAGCATCGGTAACTAAAATGATGTGCTGGATATTTTCTTTTCGTAATACATCTGCTGACAAGCGAGCGTTTTGAAAGGTATCGGTCGCCTGATCTTCTACCCAACGCACAGCAATACCAAAATCATCGTTGGCGCTGCGTGCCATTAAGCTAGCTTCACTGTCGCCCGCGCCGTCAGGCGCACCACCGGATACCAACACGGGCAAATGGTTTTGCCGCTGCAAGCGTGCGGCCATGCGTAGGCGCATGAGCGTAATGGGGCCAATTTGATCGTAGCTGGTTTGTTCAGATGCCAGGTGTGCGCGCCCACCGCCCAAGACGACAATTGCCTGTGCTTTGTGATGGATAGTGGATGAAAGCGGTAATGATTGCTGTTCGAGTGGCCGGATAATCCAGGCAGAACCAACAGCAGTAGAGAGCATTAGTAACAAAGCGATCGCCATCATCATCACGGCACGACCTAGAGAACGATAACGGTAGGCCAGTAGCCAACCACCTAATCCTAAAATAACAAACAGAGTCGGCGGTAACAGCACTGCGGCCAGTGCATTGGTTAGTAACCAGTAGGTAGTCATGAAGTGTAGCGTCAGGGCATATGCCGATGGGTTGCTCGCGATTGTATAGCCTAGAGGTTAATTGTTATCTAAGCTTGTAATCAATAATCACTTTGCTGATGTCGCCCGTTTTTTCTGGGAAATCGCGGCCCATGAATAGTAGGGATTCGCGAACTGCATCGCGTACTTGCTCTACGCTATATCGCCCTTCGGCTTGATCAATACCACTCGAGGCGGGGTCGGCCCACACATGGTAAACGTAATCACCGTAGTCATCTTCGATATAGTCGATTTCCCATCCGGGTGATCCACGCACCGCACCTTCTTTAGCGAGTATTCGGTTCAACGCGTAATGCGACGAATCACTAAAAAAAGGATACAACGCAAACATGAGCGCCCAATATAAAAGTTGATCAGGCTGATCGACTTCGTCTATATACGACCTGCGCATTACTATCTCCCCTTGCTGACACCTGATAATGTTTTGTTTGGCTAAGCCAAAAAAACTTAACGTGAACTGTGAAGCAAGAAATCCTTGCAAAGCCGATGTGAGTACAGCGTGAAGCAAAACATTTGGTAATCAAATGCGCGTTATTTGGCTTTTGTGGGTTTATTCTTTATAAAAGGTGCGCCCTGACTGTCAGAGCTACTGAAACGGCTAACTAGTGCGGCCAACTAAAGCGGCCAACTAAAGCGGCATAAATTGCACACAATACGTTTGGCGTACATACACTGGTACGTGTAAATAGTGAATTTGATTGATATTGATCGTTGGCGTAATTCGAAACCGAAAGATACAGGGTGGTCAATTTTTTAGCGCATCTTGCCGCGATGAAGATAAAACTGTTGTGACTTTATATCGCCGTTTATGAATGTATAAATCGCATGAATGATTTCAATGCAATTTTTAAAAATTAAGTATGGTGTTTTGTTCGGTAGTCGCTGTTTACAAATACGAACAAACTAAATACGTTGTTAGATCAATAGGCAAGCATTTACTGTTTGGGCGCGCTGGGTGTTATGCGTTCATGTTGAACAAGTATCCACGGCTTGACAACAACTACCCAGAGCAAGGTATCGTGCTTTAACCATGTGCTGGCTTCGCCATCGGTTGTTTTATACAACAAGCCCGCATTCATCCATCGCTCTATACTTGATTTGTCATCAGCTGCAATATGAGCGCCTACATCGATTAAATCTAATTCTGGTGCAATGCTAATGACGCTACCGCTAGCAAAAAACCGTTCAAGTTCCGTCCACCGCATTTGCGCGGTTTGTTCATTGAGCTCGCTTCGCAATGAAGCCAGAATTTTTTCATGCGTCATGATGATTACAGCATCAATAATGCGGTGGTTTTTCGTGTGGCAGCATGGCGTCTGATTCGCGCGCCTGCAAGTCACCCAATCGTTTAGCCAGTGCTTTACTAAGGTTGTCTAACTCATCGATTTGTTTTTGCTGTTGATAGACAGTTTTATTGAGCACCTCTACCAAATACTCTTGGTGCGCAAGTTTGCTTTCAATAGCAATCAGTTGATCTTCGATAGTCATGGTATTTTAAGAAATAATTTTTTGAACGACAAATACCCTTGCAATCAGGCGCCAGATCGCGGAGCACCTTGCTTGCGGCAAGCATCAGAACAATAGCGAACTTCCGACCAATTCAACGCCAATTTTTTGCGCCAGGTGTAAGGCCGCTTGCAGGCTTCACACGTCTTCACCGGCAAATTATGTGGATTGCGAAAAGGTTTCACGATGTGATTTCAGCGAGCTTAAGCTGCCTTGGGTTTTTGTAGCAGCGCTTTTAAATTCGCCAGCCTGTTTTGTGGAGTAACCGCTTCGTCCTGATCGGGCAGCGTATCGCCTTCTTCAATGCGCATCTCTTTAATAAAACGTGACGGCTCGCAGACTATACTTTCACGCACGCGCTTGCGTTTTTTACACCAGGTCAGTGTCAAGCTACGCTGGGCGCGTGTAATACCCACGTACATCAGGCGCCGCTCTTCTTCTATACGCTGAGCAAACACCTCAGGCGAGGCGTCTGGATCACCTTTATGCGGCAAGATGCCTTCTTCTACGCCCACCATAAACACATGACCAAACTCTAACCCCTTGGCAGCATGCAGCGTCGACATACGTACAGCATCGGGATCTTGATCGCGGCCTTCGAGCATACTCATCAATGCCACCATTTGCGTTAATTCGAGCAGCGATTTTTCTACATCGGCGCCTTCACGACCACCATTACCTTTTTCTTTAAGCCAGCCTATGAAGTCGAGTACGTTTTGCCATTTTTCCTGCGCCTGGTGATCATCAAAGGCACCATACAGGTAGGGTTCGTAATCAATCACTTTCATCATATCGTCGAGTACCGCCGCTGCATTTTCGCCTGTGCCTGCCGCACCCACGCGCGCCGCACGTGATTCGAGTTGATTAATGAAATTACAAAATTCGCGCAGGGGAAACAGCTGACGTTCGCTCAGGCGAGCCTCGATACCGCCTTTAAACACTGCCTCAAACAATGAGCATTGCCATTGCCCTGAAAACTCTCCCAGAGCTTCTAGGGTTGCCTGACCTATGCCACGGCGTGGTGTGGTAACAGCACGAATAAAAGCAGGATCGTCGTCGGCATTGGCAATCAGCCGTAAATAACTCACGATATCTTTAATTTCAGCACGCTCAAAAAAACTCTGCCCGCCTGACATCACATACGGAATGCGTTCACGTCGCAAGGCTTTTTCTATACTGCGCGATTGATGATTACCGCGATACAGAATTGCATAATCTGAAAACTTGGCGCGGCGCTCAAACTTATGGGCGGACAGCATGATAGCCACTTGATCAGCTTCAGCTTCATCATCGTCCATCGCAAGCACTTTGACGGGGTCACCCGCGCCATGCTCGGACCACAATACTTTTTCAAATAACTTGGGATTGTTTCCTATAACCGCATTCGCTGCTTGCAAAATACGTGTACTGGAACGGTAATTTTGCTCGAGTTTGATCAGTTTAAGATCAGGAAAATCAGTCTGTAACGTACGTAGATTTTCCATACTTGCACCGCGCCAGGCATAGATGGCTTGATCATCGTCACCCACGGCGGTGAACATAGGTTTTTTACCGGGGCCTGTCACTAAGAGCTTTACCATCTCATACTGACAGGTGTTGGTGTCTTGGTATTCGTCGAGTAGCAGATAGCGCAGTTTGCGTTGCCAGCGATCACGCGCTGCTTCATCGGTGCGAAACAATTCCACTGGCAGACGTATCAAATCATCAAAATCGACCGCCTGGTAACTTGATAGCGTGGCAACGTAGTTACGATAAAGTCGCGCGGCCTGTGCTTCATTGTCGTCTTTTGCATTGTTTAGCGCTTCTTCGGGCGTTAGCAATCCATTTTTCCATAATGAGATCGATTGCTGTAATCGTCGAATAACGGCTTTGTCAGTAGTGGCTGCCAGGTCTTGGACCAGCGAAAAACAATCGCTGCTGTCCATGATGGAAAAGCGTTCTTTTAATTTTAGGCTGGCTGCTTCACGACGCAGTATGTGTACGCCTAGCGAATGAAATGTAGAAACCGTGAGTTGTTTTGCCTGACCAGGCTCATGCAGTAGTTTAGCAACACGCTCACGCATCTCGAGTGCGGCTTTGTTGGTAAAGGTAAGTGCCGCAA
The DNA here is from genome assembly GCA_021298555.1 of Oxalobacteraceae bacterium. Classification (GTDB taxonomy): domain Bacteria; phylum Pseudomonadota; class Gammaproteobacteria; order Burkholderiales; family Burkholderiaceae_D; genus Pernthalerella. The sequence goes on along the minus strand of JAJTGE010000018.1, from coordinate 21,741 downwards.
TATTTTTTGCTTCATAACCGCAGGATTGAATCAGGTGGGCGATTTTTTGCGTGATGACACGTGTTTTACCTGAGCCTGCGCCGGCCAGCACCAGACATGGACCTTCGATGTAATTCACAGCGGCGCGCTGCGGCGTATTCAGGCCAGACGGCATTCAGAAAACAATAAATGTGAATTAATTATGCGTATTACTACGCGGTTATTTGCACCACAGTGTGCACAACATGCATTGTAACGAATCCGCGCGACTAACTCGATGTCCGTGGTAAAGTGATTTGGTACTACATTACATACAGCTTATGAAATTTGTTCACCTGATAGAAATCAATTCAATAGACAACCCCTTGATGGCCCCGTTGAGTCGGACGCAACTCTGGCATGGGTTGGTGCTACGAGCGGAGCGACCCACCCTATTTGTGCTTGGCCTTGATTCCTGCGAAGTGACAGAACGCTCTGAACACGGCGTATCACGCACACTGCAATTCGGTAATCTGATGATTCATGACCAAGTGCGGTTTGTTTCGCAACTGCTGGTTCATTATCACGTTCCTGAGCAAAACGATATTCCCACATCGGATTTAACGATGACCATAGAAGAACCCGCTTCGGGTGCATTATTTGTGCGATTTGAGTATGACGATCACCAACCATCAACCGAAGGTAATGAGGCCGAGTTTTACGATAATTTTCGGCGTGAAGCCTACAAAGAATCTGATATTGACACTGTGCGCGTGATTCGGCAGTTAGCCATGGAAGGCCAGCTTGACGCGCCGCTACAGTAACCTTTTTTAGCTACGATTGATTTAAATATCCACCGGATCGACTTCGAGCGACCAACGCAGCCGCGATTTCGTATCGCGTAACGCGTGTAGCCAAGGCTTTAGAAATGCCTGCAACACCACGCGTGATGATGATTCCAGTAATAACTGCGCACGTTCCACACCAGCTACCCGCGTAATAGTCATAGGCACGGGATCATTAATGATGATGCCTTCGTGTGGCATCAACTCTTTGGCTGTATTTAAAAATTCCAATGCGCTCGCCAATAGTTTTGCTTCTGCGCGCAGCAACGCTTGAAACACAAAGGGTGGCAAGCCTGCACTACGTCGTTCTTCCACTACGCTGGCGGCAAATCCTGTGTAATCCTGATTCATTAATGCGCGATACAGCGGGTGCTGCGGATAGCGTGTTTGTACCAATACTTCACTTACACTGCCCAAACTTGATGCTGCCCGCCCTGCTCTTCCCGCCACCTGCATTAACTGCGCAAAGAGTCGTTCGCTGGCGCGGTAATCTTGCGAAAACAACGCGGTATCCGGGTTAATGACACCGACAAGCGTCAAGCGTTGAAAATCATGCCCCTTGGCGACCATTTGCGTACCGAGCAAAATATCAACCTCGCCGCGATGCACCGCTTCAAATGCTTCTTGTGCACTTCCCTTACGACGCGTTGAATCAGCATCTATCCGCAGGATGCGCGCATCAGGAAAAAGCGTATGCAGATGTTCTTCTACACGTTGTGTACCTCGCCCTAGCGGCTGTAAATCTACATTGCCGCAGGTGGGACACGACGACGGTATGCGTAATTCCAAACTACAGTGATGGCAACGCAAACGTCGCTCGGGCTTGTGCAGCACCATGAATGCGGTGCAACGACGGCAATTACTAATCCAGCCGCAGGCATCGCAGTGCATGACGGGTGCATAACCACGTCGATTTAAAAATAATAGCGATTGCTCGCCGCGCGCGAGTCGTTCGCGCAAGGCATTGAGTAGCGACGGGCATAAGCCTTCGGTTGCTTTTTCGCGCTCGGTATCGATTAGTCCTACGCGTGGCACCGTCGCTAGTGCTGCCGCTCGTTGTGTGAGCGCATGGCGTTGATACTTACCTGTTTCAGCATGATGCCAACTTTCTATCGAGGGTGTTGCCGAACCTAATACGACAGGAATCGCTAATTGCCGCGCACGCCAGATAGCTAAGTCACGCGCTGAGTAACGCAATCCTTCTTGCTGTTTGTATGACGCGTCATGTTCTTCATCAATGATGATGAGCTTGAGATGGGGCATCGATGCCAGCACGGCCAATCGTGTACCCAGCAAAATATCTGCTTGTGCTTCATGCGCGGCTAACCAGTGACGCAGTCGCTCTCCTTCGGACAACTGACTATGCAGAGTCACGACGTGTAGGCTAGGAAACGCAGCGCGTACCTGATCTTCTAGTTGTGGCGTGAGATTTATTTCTGGAACGAGTATGAGTACTTGTGCGCGCTCACCGAGAGCAATTGTTTTCTCACGCACCGCTTTAGCGGCTTGCAAATACACCTGCGTCTTGCCGCTGCCGGTAATACCAAACAATAGATGACAGGCATAACCTGTCGTCGCGGCGATGGCATCAACGGCATACTGCTGCTCTGTGTTGAGTACGGGTGCAGCAGTTGCCGCTACCTCGCTCGCATGGGTTTGAATGGATGCTGCCTGTGTCGCTATTTTTTTGAGTGCGCGATCTATGGCACCGGGTTTTGCATCGCGTAGTGCTTTGGGTACAGCGGGCAAGGCGACTTCACCCAGGGGGCGCTGATAATAATCAGCAGCGAACTCACACAATTCCATCCACTGCTGTGACAAAGGTGAGAGTTGATGTCGTAGTTCAATGACATCACGCATTTTTTCTATGGGTACATCACTGTGCTCTGTTACACCCACAATCAATCCGGCAACTTCACGTTTGCCAAACGGTACTCGAACGAATTGCCCGCGATGCGGTTGTTCTGAAGTTACTTCTGATACAGAACATCGGTAATCAAATGTTGTATCAAGCGGTGTGTCTATCGCAACTTGCAGAATTCTGTTGTGCACGTGAGTAGAAAAATTTATGACAGTGTTTGTGTAACAACTATATGACGAAAAAAATATTATTTTTTTCAAGAATGAGAAAAAAATAGTTTCTCCGGCTTCGTGACGCGACTTAAAGTGATTCCTTAGAAGACCCGCTAACTACCCATTCCAAAAGCGATTTTTAGACTATCCACAAAAATTGTGGATAACTTTGTGTACAAGTGCCGCTTGACAAGCGAAAACCCTTATTGCGCGCGGCCTCAAACAATTTGCTCAGAGGTAAGGCAGCTGACTGGGCTCAATAAAATCAATGACTTAGGAATTTGGCGCTACATTTGAAAAAAATTTAAATTTTTTTTCTAGTGTCTTGACAGATCCACGATTTGTGAATAAGTGCGGTTTAACCAAGATCAGAGCAAAACCGCTTAGGCAGCATGGCTTTGAGACTAATCGTGCGCTTGGCCGCCGCTAGCAGGCTAATGCTGGCTCGCTACAAAACGCCCCATAAATAAACATATCCACCACAAAAGTTGTCCACTGGCTTGTGGATATCTTTGTGAATAATCTCCGTTTCTAACAACTCTTGGCCATTTCTGTCATCTTGTGCCGATGATCGGACAAATGCAAAAATTTTAAGCCTCTATACAAATCAATGAGTTAGAAATAATTTTTATAGTGAGGTCTGCTTATTTTGCGCAAGTCCTTGATTTTTGATCGGCTGCTGGTTTTGTGCATAACTGCACCATTTTGATCAACATCACAGCTTGACTTCCATATGACTACGGTAACTTTTCTCAGCCGCGTAAGCGGCGACTAATGCCATGAACTGCCTCAACCAAGGCGGTGACTGACTCCGGCGGGGTGAATTGCGAAATCCCATGGCCTAAATTAAATACATGGCCAGTACCCGGGCCAGGTTTACCAAATGAGTTCAGTAGTTTTTCAACTTCGGCGTGAATTTGCTCGGGTTTGGCAAACAGCACATTGGGATCGAGGTTGCCTTGCAGCGCCACTTTGTGGCCGACTTGTTGACGCGCTTTGCCTAGATTCACGGTCCAATCCAAGCCAACAGCGTCGGCGCCGCTATCGGCCAATTCGTCTAACCACAAGCCGCCACCCTTGGTGAATACGATGCACGGAATTTTTTGACCGTCGTGCTCGCGCTTCAAACCCTTGATAACTTCGCGCATGTAGTGCAAAGAAAACGCCTGATACACGCCATCAGCCAATGCTCCGCCCCAGGTATCAAAAATCATGACGGCTTGAGCGCCCGCGTCTATCTGGGCGTTGAGGTAAGACGCCACGGATTTTGCGTTGACCGTCAGTATGTGGTGCATGAGATCCGGGCGGTCGTACAGCATGCCCTTAACCAGTCGAAAATCATCTGACCCACCGCCTTCAACCATGTAGCAGGCCAGCGTCCAGGGGCTGCCGGAAAAACCAATTAGCGGCACACGGCCGTTGAGCGTTTTACGGATCTGGGTAACCGCATCAAAGACATACTGCAGACTGGCGAGATCGGGTTCGCGCAGGGCAAGAACGGCTTTCTCATCGCGCAGTGGATGGGCAAATCGGGGGCCTTCGCCTTCAGCAAATGACAAGCCTAGTCCCATGGCATCAGGCACGGTCAAAATGTCAGAAAACAGTATCGCTGCGTCCAGCGGATAACGATCCAGAGGCTGTAGCGTCACCTCGGTAGCGTAGTCAGGATTGGTAGCCAGCCCCATAAACGAGCCTGCTTTGGCGCGAGTAGCGCGGTATTCGGGCAAATAACGCCCAGCCTGCCGCATTAACCACATCGGCGTGTAATCCGTCGGTTGACGTAGCAAAGCACGCAAGAAAGTATCGTTTTTGAGTGGCGCGTAGGCGTTAGACATCCTGTTCCTCGAAGCTATTTTCGGATGGCCGTATTATCGCCGAAAGGGCAGGCTAGTCCGCAGTTTTAGAATGATGGTTATTTAGTGCGAATTTTTTGCGTGCGAGTGCAGCTGTGCGACGCGGGGCTTTTTTACCCGTATATCAGGGTGCAACCACCACTTCCACCTGGGCTTCGGCCAATATGCTGGCCAAACCGGGCGGCGGCGGCGCGTCGCAAAACAATTTATCGATTTGGGAAAGATGGGTAATGCGCACTAAGGCCTGTCGGTCGAATTTAGCCTGATCTGCCACCAGCCACACCTCGCGCGACTGATCAACAATGGCCTGGGCCACCTTGACTTCACGCGGATCAAAGTCACGCAGGGTGCCGTCGGGCTCTATGCTGGAAACACCGATGATGCCTATATCCACTTTAAATTGGCGTATGAAATCGACCGTGGCCTCGCCAACGATGGCGCGGTCGCGTCCACGCACCACGCCGCCGGCAACAATCACCTCACAGCCGGGCTGGCTAGCCAAAATAGTGGCGACATTCAGATTATTGGTCACCACGTGCAAACCCTGGTGATGCATGAGCGCACGCGCCACCTCTTCGTTGGTCGTTCCTATATTAATGAGTAGCGAACAGCCAGGGCGCACCCGCTGGGCAACGGCGGCGGCAATGCGGCGCTTGCCTTCTATATTAAGTATCTGGCGCTGGGTGTAATCGATGTTTTCTACGGATGAAGGCAGACCCACACCGCCGTGATAGCGGGCCAAAAGGCGCGCTTCTTCCATTAATTTGACGTCGCGCCTGACTGTCTGGGGCGTAACAGCGAGCTCCTGAGCCAAGTTTTCCACCGAAATGGTCACCTGTCTTTGCACGGCTTCGAGCAATCGCCGCTGTCGCGGGTTTAAGGTCATAACTACACTCCCACACCAGGCCGGGGCACGGCAAAAAGGCACATAATGAAAACAAACGAACCGAAACGCTGTCCAAAGTGTTGCTTTTTGTTCGTTTAACGTCTATCTTTGATTGGCATTATCTTCAGTCTGAGTACGCTTGGCAATTCCAACAGGAAAAGTTATCGGCTTTTCTTGAACACAGCAAAACCGGCGTCGATCATCTTGATACCGACAATGTTGTTGCCAGAGGCTGATTCAGTCTAAGCATCAATCAGTAACCACCCTAACTCACTACGTCGCTTGCGCTAGCTAATGAGCTCCTCTTCCGCCACCCTAGACTGTGATTTGCTGATTGTCGGCGGCGGCGTCAATGGCGCTGGTATCGCACGCGATGCAGCTGGTCGCGGCCTATCCGTTGTTTTGTGTGAAAAAGATGATTTGGCATCGCACACCTCATCGGCCTCTACCAAGCTCATTCATGGCGGGCTGCGCTACTTAGAGCATTACGAATTTGGATTAGTAAGAAAAGCGCTGATTGAACGCGAAGTTTTACTGCGCTCCGCGCCCCACATCATGTGGCCTATGCGCTTTGTTATGCCGCACGACAAAGGACAGCGGCCAGCCTGGATAATTCGCGCGGGTATGCTTGTTTATGACCATCTCGCGCAGCGCGAAATTTTACCGGGTTCGGGCAGCATAGATTTGCGCATGCATGCCGCAGGCAAACCTCTAAAACCAGAGTTCACCAAAGGCTTTATTTATTCTGATGGCTGGGTCGATGATGCACGTCTGGTCGTCTTAAACGCATTAGACGCTGCTGAAAAAGGCGCCACGGTTTTGACGCATACTCAGTGTGTATCGGCTACGCGTAACGGCGAACACTGGTCCGCTGAGCTGCGAACTGCAGATGAAGAACACATCTCTGTTAATGCACGCGGATTAATTAATGCCGCTGGCCCATGGGCAGCCTCATTTTTGCAAGATGCCTTGCACCGCCCTAGCGCTAAATCACTGCGCTTAATTAAGGGTAGCCATATCGTCGTTAAAAAATTATTTGATCATCCCTTTGCATATATTTTTCAAAACCCTGATGGTCGCATCGTATTTGCTATCGACTATGAACAGGATTTCACTCTCATTGGTACCACCGATATTGAATATCACGGCGATACCAATAAGGTAGAAATAGATCAGGACGAAATTAACTATCTGTGCACTCTGACTGAGCGTTACTTCCGCAAACCTCTTAAGCCTGCAGATGTGGTCTGGGCTTACTCTGGTGTACGCCCACTGTTAGAAGATGAATCATCCAATGCATCCGATATTACGCGCGACTACAACCTGGCAATAGAGGGTGATGTCGCACCCATGCTGAGCGTATTCGGCGGCAAGATTACGACTTTCCGCAAACTCGCTGAAGAAGCCGTCGACATGATTGCGCCCAAGTTAGGCAACCACCGTGGCGCATGGACAGCGGATGCTTGCCTTCCGGGTGGTGACTTGTTTGGCAGCGAACCACAAAATCGATCCGTACTTGAATTTGATGCGTACGTTCATGGATTGCAGAAGCAATTTTCCTGGTTAGCGCCTAAGCTGATTGCGCGTTATGCGCGCACGTATGGCACGCGCATACATACGCTACTTGCGCGTCGTCATACCTTGCACGACATGGGTGAACCCTTGGCCGAAGGACTGTATCCGGCTGAATTAGAGTACCTAATAAATTTTGAATGGGCGTCGTCCGGCACCGATATACTGTGGCGGCGCACTAAGTTGGGGCTACATGTGCCAGATGGAACGGCGCAGAAAATTGATCAGTGGATTGCCGCAAAGCGGTATAAAAAAGATAACAAACTGATGGTTGCAGTGGGTTGATAGCTCCTGCAACACACTCGGAGGAGATAGAGTGCGTCTCGAATTACAAGGCGTAAGCGCCCGCGTTGGCGCTCATACGCATCTGTATACGACTTCGGTCGCGCTGATGGCCGGAGCCATCAACGTATTGCTAGGCCCTACGCTGGCGGGCAAGACGACGCTTATGCGTTTGATGGCGGGACTCGATCGTCCTACAGAAGGCAAAATCATTGCTGATGGTGTCGATGTGACTGGCGTACCAGTGCGTGAGCGCCATCTGGCCATGGTCTATCAGCAGTTCATCAATTACCCATCACTGAGCGTTTTTGAAAATATCGCTTCGCCTTTGCGAATTGCGGGCAAACTCACTGAAGATGAAATACGCAAAAAAGTTCATGAGATGGCCGAGCGTTTGCATATCTCTAATTATCTGGACCGCGCTCCTGCTGCACTTTCAGGCGGCCAGCAACAACGCACCGCACTGGCACGCGCACTGATTAAAGATGCTGGCTTGTTGTTACTCGATGAGCCACTCGTGAATTTAGATTACAAACTACGCGAAGAACTACGCCGCGAATTAACCGATCTGTTTGCCTCAGGCGGAACCACCGTGGTGTATGCCACCACTGAGCCACTCGAGGCACTGCAACTCGGTGGACAAACGCTATTGATGCATGAAGGTCGTGTACTGCAGCATGGCTCCACACTCTCTGTATTTAATGCGCCCGTTTCACTGCAAGCGGCGCGCACATTTAGTGATCCACCCATCAACCTGATGGATGCGCGTATTGATGCACAAGGCGTAGCGCATTTAGCGCAAGGTTTAACAATGCCGCTGTCGGAGCGCCAACGCGCTAAAGCAGCCGGACACAGCCAAGTCGTGCTCGGTGTGCGCGCGCACAGTTTGCGACTTAGTTCGCAGGGCAATGATTTCGCAGTCGGTGCGACCGTTGATCTGTCTGAAATCAGTGGCTCTGAAACCTACGTGCATTTACACCGAGGGGAGTTATCCCTGGTTGCGCAACTGACGGGCGTGCACACCTTAGATATAGGCGCAGCAACGACGGTGTATTTGCTCCCGGGTGATTTGTTTATTTTTAGTTCGGACGGCGCATTGCTATGCGCACCGGAAGCAACGGGAGAGTGAGATGGCGCGCATAGAACTTGCCGGACTCGCGCACAGCTATAAAGCGCATCCTTCCGAGCCCTCGGACTACGCGCTGCGTCCTATGGAAATGACGTGGAATGATGGTGGTGCGTATGCGTTGCTTGGCCCATCAGGCTGCGGCAAGACCACACTACTTAATATTATTTCCGGGCTAGTCAGGCCTTCACAAGGCAAGGTGCTGTTTGACGGCAAAGATGTCACCAACTTGCCTACTGAAGCTCGCAACATTGCACAGGTGTTTCAATTCCCGGTTATTTACGACACGATGACGGTGGGTGAAAACCTCGCTTTTCCACTAAAAAATCGCGGCTGGAAAACTGCGGATATAGAAAAGCGTGTGGCGCACATTGCTGAAATTTTAGAGCTGTCGTCGGATCTGAAAAATCGCGCCAGTGGACTCACTGCCGATGCTAAACAAAAAATTTCTTTAGGCCGTGGCTTAGTGCGCCCCGATGTTGCTGCTGTGCTGTTTGATGAGCCTCTCACAGTAATTGATCCGCATTTGAAATGGCTACTACGTCGCAAACTTAAAGAAATTCATCACGAACTAAAACTGTCCCTGATTTATGTAACGCATGATCAGATAGAAGCGCTCACCTTTGCTGAACAGGTCGTTGTGATGACCGAAGGTGAGGTCGTGCAAATTGGTACAGCACAAGAATTATTTGAAGCACCCGCGCATACCTTTGTGGGTTATTTCATCGGAAATCCTGGCATGAATTTAATGCCCTGTGGTTATAGCGCTGATGGCGTTCGCATTGCGGGCGTCACTGGATTTTTACCGCCACGGCGCGGATTGCGTATGGGCGAAGGCAGTCTAAAGCTGGGTATACGGCCTGAGTTTGTTGAATGCGTAGCGCAAGATACGCCTGATAGTTTGCCCGCGCGCGTAATCAGCGCACGCAATATGGGAACACATTGGTTAATTGATTGTCAGCTGGGAGACTACCGCGTCGCCTGTAAACAGCGATCGGTCCATTCCGTTGCCGCTGGTGATGCTGTGGGCGTGCGTCTGCCAGACGAACGCATACTGTATTACGTCAATGAGAGACGCGTCGCATGAAAACCTACAACAACAAAGCATGGTGGTTCGTGTTGCCGGTCATTTTATCCGTCGCTTTTTCTGCGATCGTGCCATTGATGACCGTGGTGAATTACTCCGTACAAGACATACTCGGCCCCGATCAATCTGTATTTGTAGGCATGGAATGGTTTAGAGAAGTCATGCGCGACCAGGACTTGCATGGCGCCTTAGTACGTCAGCTTTGGTTCTCTTTGGCTGTGCTATCCATTCAAATTCCGTTGGGTATAGGAGTGGCGCTAACCATGCCTGCACACGGCTGGCGCGCTTCGCTCTCACTCGTACTCGTTGCGTTGCCTTTGCTGATTCCATGGAACGTTGTGGGCACCATCTGGCAAATTTTTGGTCGCGGCGATATCGGTTTGATGGGTAAGCTGATTAATGATGCGGGTATTTCGTACAACTACACCGGCGATTCATTGGATGCCTGGCTAACCGTGTTGCTGATGGATGTGTGGCATTGGACGCCATTAGTCGTGTTACTTTGCTACGCTGGCTTGCGCGCAATACCTGACGCCTACTATCAAGCAGCAAAAATTGATGGTGCTTCGCGTTTTGCGGTGTTCCGTTTTATTCAGCTGCCTAAAATGCGCAATGTGTTGATGATTGCGGTGCTGCTGCGTTTTATGGATAGCTTCATGATTTATACCGAGCCATTTGTACTCACAGGTGGTGGGCCCGGCAATGCAACGACCTTCCTTTCGCAGTACCTGACACAAAAAGCAGTGGGTCAGTTTGATTTGGGACCCGCTGCTGCGTTTTCGTTGATTTACTTCCTGATTATCTTGTTGTTTTCATTTGTACTCTACAACTGGATGCAGCGCGTAGGTACAGGAGACAAAACATGATTCGTCAAAACTTCTCGCGGATTTTTCTGGTGGCGTTTTTAGCGCTGTCACTACTGCCGATTTACTGGATGTTAAACATGTCGCTCAAGACGAATGAAGAAATCGTCGGCGTCATGACTATGTGGCCACGCGAACTTACGTTTAATAACTACATCACCATCTTCACCGATGAAGCTTGGTACGGCGGCTACATAAACTCGATTATTTATGTAGCCTTGAATATGGTCATGGCGGTGTTGTTAGCGTTACCAGCCGCATATGCTTTTTCACGTTATTCATTTTTAGGTGATAAGCATTTATTCTTTTGGCTGCTCACCAATCGCATGACACCGCCTGCTGTTTTTCTGCTGCCCTTCTTTCAGTTGTATTCCACATTCGGCATGATGGATACGCATATTGCAGTGGCCTTGGCGCACTTGCTATTTAATGTGCCGCTGGCAGTTTGGATATTAGAGGGCTTCATGTCGGGCATACCTAAAGAGATCGATGAAACTGCGTATATCGATGGCTATAGTTTTCCTGCATTTTTCGTAAAAATCTTTTTACCGCTCATTAAATCTGGCATCGGTGTAACGGCATTTTTCTGTTTTATGTTTAGTTGGGTAGAGCTACTGTTGGCGCGCACACTGACGTCAGTGAATGCCAAGCCGATTGCTGCGACGATGACGCGCACCGTGTCAGCCGCCGGCATGGATTGGGGAGTACTGGCCGCTGCTGGCACACTCACCATTGTGCCGGGTGCCTTAGTGATTTGGTTTGTACGGCATTACATCGCCAAAGGTTTTGCCATGGGGAGGGTGTGATATGGGTAACGCCTTTTCATGGATGGCATGGACGCTGGAAGTGGCTGTGTTTTTTATCAGTGTGGTGCTCATGTTGATAGGCATGACGATCTGGCAGGTGCGCTCACCTAGCATAGAGCGCAAAGGTTTTTTGCCTATCTCCACCACGCGTGGCGATCGATTATTTATAGGCTTGTTGTCTGCTGCTTATGTCAATTTAGCGTGGGCAGGATTGACTGATTTAACGCAGTGGGTAGCGGCAGTGATAGGTTTTGTAGTGTTGTTAGTGATGATGCGTTGGGGTTAGCAAGCGAAGTTCTGGTGGTTGTGAGTCAGCCTCGACTCATGCTGGCACCGGGTTACTTCCCGCCGGTGTCAGTTGTTTTGTCCGGGAAGGTGCGAAGAGGAGACAAGATGAAACTTAAACTTAGTGCCATTGCGATCGCAGCAATGCTGGCCTCAGGCGCGTCCTGGGCTGACATGAAAGCCGCAGAGAAATGGGTGGACAAAGAGTTCCAGCCATCGACGCTGAGCCGCAAACAGCAGCTCGATGAAATGAAATGGTTTATCGATGCCGCTGAAAAGCTCAAAGCCAAGGGCGTAAAAGAAATCAACGTTGTGTCTGAAACGATCGACACACACGTTTATGAGTCCAAGGTTATGGCTAAGGCCTTTGAAGAAATCACCGGCATCAAAGTCAAACACGACTTGATCCAAGAAGGTGACGTCGTTGAAAAACTTCAGACTTCGATGCAGTCCGGTAAGAGCATCTATGACGGCTGGATTTCGGATTCCGATTTGATCGGTACCCACTTCCGTTATGGCGCCGTGATTCCTCTGTCAGATTTCATGGCAGGTGCTGGTAAAGAATTTACCAACCCTGGTTTGGATTTGAAGGATTTCATTGGTATTAGCTTTGTTACCGGTCCTGACAAGAAAATCTATCAATTGCCTGACCAACAGTTCGCCAACCTCTACTGGTTCCGTGCTGACTGGTTTGCACGCAAAGACTTGCAAGACAAATTCAAAGCGAAATATGGCTACGATCTGGGTGTCCCTCAGAACTGGTCTGCTTATGAAGATGTCGCGAACTTCTTCACCAATGACGTGAAAGAGCTCGACGGTAAAAAAGTCTACGGTCACATGGACTACGGCAAAAAAGATCCATCACTGGGCTGGCGTTTCACGGATGCCTGGTTGTCGATGGCTGGTACCGCCGACAAAGGTATTCCTAACGGTTTACCAGTTGATGAATGGGGTATTCGCGTCGGAGCAGACAAGTGCACCCCAGTGGGCGCGTCCGTCTCTCGTGGTGGCGCTACAAACTCGCCAGCCGCTGTCTATGCACTGACTAAGTACATCGACTGGATGAAGCTGTACTCACCAAAAGAAGCCATGGGCATGACGTTCTCTGAAGCCGGTCCTGTACCTGGTCAAGGTCAGATCGCTCAGCAAATCTTCTGGTACACCGCATTTACCGCAGGCATGAGCAAAGCACCTGCTGTTAACAACGCGGATGGCTCACCAAAATGGCGTATGGCTCCTGGCCCACACGGTCCTTACTGGAAAGACGGTATGCAGAATGGTTATCAGGACGTCGGTTCCTGGACCTTCTTCAAGTCCACACCTGATGAGCGCAAATCTGCTGCTTGGTTATACGCTCAGTTCGTGAATGCGAAATCAACTTCGTTGAAGAAATCCATCGAAGGCCTGACGTTCGTTCGTGACTCCGACATCCGTCATGAGTACTTCACGAAAAACGCTGCCAAATACGGCGGTCTTATCGAGTTCTATCGTAGCCCAGCACGGGTTGCATGGACCCCAACCGGTACCAACGTTCCTGACTATCCTAAGCTGGCTCAGCTCTGGTGGAAAAACGTTGCAACCGCTGTCACCGGCGAGAAGACTCCACAAGCTGCAATGGACAATCTGGCTGATGAGATGGACAAAGTGATGGAGCGTTTAGAGCGCGCAGGTATGCAGAATTGCCCACCTAAGCTCAATCCTAAAGGCGATCCAAACAAGTATCTGTCGGACACATCTGCACCATGGAAGAAACTGGCTAACGAGAAGCCTAAGGGCGAAACGATTGCCTATGACAAGCTGCTTCAGGCTTGGAAAGAAGGTCGCGTAAAATAATTTACGCGCTCTGAATGAATCCGGGCTCATAAGGCCCGGGTTCGTTTTCTGAGTACCGCTAGTCGAAGTCAGTTCTCTTCATCTAGTACTGAAAAGCGCGGCTCTCCGCGCTTTTTTTATCTCGTCGAGGTTCGCATGGCAGACCAATTCATACTCGCGATTGATCAAGGCACGACGAGTTCGCGCGCTATTTTGTTCAATCGCAGCGGCCGTATACACGGCATGGCACAACAAGAATTTACGCAATTTTTTCCCAACCCCGGTTGGGTAGAACATGACGCGAATGAAATCTGGAGTTCGCAATTGGCAGTGGCTCAGCAAGTCATGCGTGAACATCATCTGACTGCTAAAAACATTGCAGCTATCGGCATCACTAATCAACGTGAAACATCGGTGCTGTGGGATCGTAAAACAGGTGAGCCTGTAGCGCATGCGATTGTTTGGCAAGACCGTCGAGCGGCGAGCTTGTGTGACTCTTTGCGCGATGAAGGTAAGAGCGAGTTATTTCACACAAAAACCGGCTTGGTGATTGATGCTTATTTTTCGGGTACGAAATTACGGTGGTTACTAGACAACGTCCCCCATGCGCGTGCTCGCGCAGAACAAGGTGAGCTGGCTTTTGGTACGGTCGATTCATGGCTGATCTACAAACTATCCGGCGAACACTTAACGGATACGAGCAATGCTTCGCGCACGCTCATGTTTAATATTCATACACTGGACTGGGATGACGAGCTGTTAGAAATATTACACATTCCCCGCGCGATTTTGCCTAAGGTTGTACCAAGCAGCGGTATTGCTGCGATGACTGATTCGAAATTTTTTGGCGCGCCACTACCCATCGCTGGTATTGCAGGTGATCAGCAAGCGGCCACTTATGGCCAAGCGTGTTTTAAGCCTGGCATGGTGAAAAGTACTTATGGCACAGGTTGTTTTATTTTGATGAATACGGGTGCTGCGGTTGCTTCACATAATCGACTGTTGACGACTGTCGGTTGGACCACCGGTCATACAACACCACATAAAACCGATTACATGTTTGAAGGTGGCGTGTTCATGGGTGGTGCCACTGTGCAGTGGTTGCGCGATGGATTAGGCATTATTAAAAAATCGACGGATGTAGAAGCTTTAGCTTCTACTGTTGCTGACAGTGATGGCTTAACGTTTGTACCGGCATTTTCTGGCTTGGGCGCACCCCATTGGGATGCATATGCGCGCGGCACATTAATTGGCATTACGCGCGGGACACAATCGGGGCATATTGCTCGAGCTGCATTAGAAGGTATCGCTTTTCAAACAACGGATGTTTTGCACGCAATGCAAAAAGATGCAGGGACAGGCATTAAAGAATTGCGTGTTGATGGTGGAGCGGCGAGTAATAATTTGCTGATGCAGTTTCAGGCCGATATTTTGAACGTACCTGTGGTTCGACCTGAAGTAACAGAAACCACAGCGCTTGGTGCGGGCTATCTTGCAGGACTCGGTGTGGGGTTTTGGTCTACGCAAGAAGAAATTGCAGAGCAATGGCATGTAGAGCGTCGCTTTGAGCCGAATATGTCAGATGACAAACGCGCTCATCAGCTAGGCGTATGGAATGAAGCGATACAACGATCGATGAAATGGTCTGCTACTTCGTAAATATTATTTGTAAACCTTGCTCGTTTATTGCCGTAAGTTTTAAATCATGGCCATAAAAAAGGCAGCCTACGCTGCCTTTTTTATTCGTGACACAAATCTCTTATCGCTTTATGCGCAATCTCTGTATTGCAGCTAACTGAGCAAGAGCGATGGCTAACTCTGCTTGTGCAACAGCGTAGTCGATATCCGAATCTTGATTGACCATAGCTTCTTCAGCCATTTTTTTCACTTGATTAGCTTTGGCTTCATCAAGGTCTTTGCCACGTATAGCGGTATCCGCCATAACGGTTACGCCGTGGGGTTGTACTTCGAGTATGCCACCGGCGACGAATACAAATTCTTCATCGCTGCGGCCAGGTACTTTAATACGCACAGCGCCAGGCTTGATGCGAGTGATGAGCGGTGTGTGTCTGGGGTATATACCCAGCTCACCTACTTCACCGGGAAGGGTGACGAATTCGGCAGGACCAGAATAAATCTGTTCTTCCGCCGAGACCACATCAACCTGAATGGTGTTGGACATAAAAACCCTTTGTCGGTGAGCGGCATGACATCACGCCGCTGCGCTTAAATGCTTACTGTATTTTCTTGGCTTTTTCTATGGCTTCATCAATCGTGCCGACCATGTAGAACGCCTGCTCTGGCAGATGATCGAGTTCGCCGGATGCGATCATTTTGAAACCTTTGATCGTATCTTTTAGCGAAACGTATTTACCTGGTGAACCGGTAAATACTTCAGCGACGTGGAAAGGCTGCGACAGAAAACGCTGCATTTTACGTGCGCGGGCAACCAATAATTTATCTTCAGGCGCCAATTCATCCATACCCAGAATCGCGATAATGTCGCGCAGTTCTTTGTAGCGCTGCAAGGTACCTTGTACAGCACGTGCGGTGTCGTAATGCTCAGGACCGACCACGTTAGGATCAAGCTGACGTGATGTTGAATCGAGTGGATCAACCGCTGGGTAGATACCCAATGCAGCGATGTCACGCGAAAGAACAACGGTTGAATCCAAGTGCGCAAACGTAGTTGCTGGCGATGGATCGGTCAAGTCATCGGCTGGCACATACACCGCTTGTATCGATGTAATCGATCCGGTTTTAGTCGATGTAATACGCTCTTGCAAACGACCCATTTCTTCAGCCAGTGTCGGCTGGTAACCCACCGCTGAAGGCATACGACCCAACAACGCAGATACTTCGGTACCGGCTAGTGTGTAGCGATAAATGTTATCGACGAAAAACAGAACGTCACGTCCTTCATCACGGAATGATTCAGCAATGGTCAAGCCAGTTAGCGCAACGCGCAAACGGTTGCCTGGTGGTTCATTCATCTGGCCGTAGACCATCGCTACTTTGGATTTGGTGAAGTCGTCGGTGTTGACAACGCCTGCTTCGATCATCTCGTGATAAAAGTCGTTACCTTCACGAGTACGTTCGCCTACACCTGCAAACACGGACAAACCTGAGTGCGCTTTTGCGATGTTGTTGATGAGTTCCATCATGTTCACGGTCTTGCCCACACCCGCGCCGCCGAACAGTCCAACTTTACCGCCCTTGGCAAACGGACAGACCAAGTCAATCACTTTGATACCTGTTTCCAGCAGCTCTTGCGATGGCGAGAGTTCGTCGTATGCAGGTGCTGCGCGGTGTATCGATGCAAGCTTGTCGGACTTAACAGGTCCGATTTCATCAATCGGATTGCCCAACACGTCCATGATGCGGCCCAGTGTGCCTGTACCAACCGGCACCATGATGGGCTTACCTGTATTTTGGATAATCATGCCGCGGCGCAGACCGTCTGAAGAACCAAGCGCAATCGTACGCACTATGCCGTCACCCAATTGCTGCTGCACTTCGAGGGTGAGCGCAGAACCTTCCATTTTCAGCGCATCGTAAATCTTGGGCATGGCGTTACGCGGGAATTCAACGTCGACCACAGCACCGATACACTGAACGATTTTGCCATCAGCCATTTTCGTTCCTTTAAATAAAAATAGAAATTCGTTTTAGTGACTTAAACCGCAGCCGCACCGGCAACGATCTCAGAAAGTTCTTTAGTAATTGCCGCTTGGCGAGTCTTGTTGTAAATCAGCTTGAGTTCACCAATGACGTTACCGGCGTTATCGGTTGCTGATTTCATCGCAACCATGCGCGCGGCTTGTTCTGACGCCATGTTCTCAACCACTGCCTGATAAACCAGCGCTTCGGCATAACGTAGTAGCAATTCATCAATCACTGATTTCGCATCAGGCTCGTACAAGTAGTCCCATGAATAGCTGTTCACTGGCTCCAACTTATCGGCTGTCAACGGCAGCAACTGCTCGAATACGGGTTCTTGCTTCATGGTGTTGATGAAGCGTGTGTAGCAAATATAAACGGCGTCAAGTTGCTCATCGTCGTAAGAATCGAGCAGCACTTTGACTGGCCCAATCAAGTGTTCAAGATGCGGGGTGTCACCCATGTTGATGAACTGCGCTACGACCTTTGCGCCCATGCGGTTCATAAAGCCATAGCCCTTGTTACCCAGGGTGACCACTTCAATCTTGTTACCCGCAGCTTCAAACGCTTTCATGCGATTCAAGACTTGACGCAGCACGTTAGTATTTAAACCGCCACACAATCCCTTGTCAGTCGTAACAACAATAATGCCTATCTTTTTACTTTTCTCGTGCTTGACCAAAAAAGGATGCGTGTACTCCGGATTGGCCTGCGCCAGATGCGCAGACACGGTACGGATTTTTTTTTCGTGATTTTCTTGGTGTTCTCGACGCTCTTGATCTTGCCGCGTATCTCTTTACCTGCAGCCATTGCTATGCTCCTGGGTTGAGATCAGAACGATTTCTTGAAGTTTTCGATCGCCGTATTCAACACGACTTCGTCTTCCTTCGAGAGCTGTTTTGTATCTTCGATGCGCTTGAGTAGTTCGCCATTGCTGGTCTGCAGAAATTTATGCAGATCGTGCTCAAAACCTAATAC
This sequence comes from Oxalobacteraceae bacterium, assembly GCA_021298555.1. Taxonomy (GTDB): domain Bacteria; phylum Pseudomonadota; class Gammaproteobacteria; order Burkholderiales; family Burkholderiaceae_D; genus Pernthalerella. Next base: position 3,655 of record JAJTGE010000018.1, on the reverse strand, counting down.
ATCGCGCACTTCGATATCGTCCAGGTAGCCTTTATTTACAGCGAACAAACTAACGGCCATTAATGACACCGACAACGGTGCGTATTGAGCTTGCTTGAGCAATTCAGTCACGCGAGCGCCGCGGTCGAGCTGCTTACGAGTAGCTTCGTCAAGATCAGACGCGAACTGTGCAAATGCAGCCAACTCACGATACTGCGCCAAGTCGGTACGGATACCGCCGGAGAGTGCCTTAATGACTTTGGTTTGAGCAGCGCCACCCACACGCGAAACAGAAATACCCGCATTAATCGCAGGACGTATGCCTGAATTGAATAATGATGTCTCAAGGAAGATCTGACCATCCGTAATCGAAATCACGTTGGTTGGAACGAAAGCAGATACGTCACCCGCTTGTGTTTCGATGATAGGCAATGCTGTTAGCGAACCAGTTTGACCTTTTACGGCACCCTTGGTAAACGCTTCTACGTAATCGGGATTAACGCGTGCTGCACGCTCGAGCAGACGGGAGTGTAGATAGAACACATCGCCAGGGAAAGCTTCACGGCCTGGTGGACGGCGCAGCAGCAGTGACACCTGACGGTAGGCTACGGCTTGCTTAGACAAATCATCATAAATGATCAAAGCATCTTGGCCACGATCACGGAAATATTCGCCCATTGCGCAGCCTGAGTAGGCTGATACGTATTGCATCGCGGCCGACTCGGAAGCCGATGCAGCAACAACAATGGTGTAGTCCAGAGCGCCGTGCTCATCGAGTGCGCGCACGACGTTTTTGATCGACGAAGCTTTCTGACCAATCGCAACGTAGATACAGGTAACGCCCTGTCCTTTTTGGTTGATGATGGTGTCAATCGCAACGGCGGTTTTACCTGTCTGACGATCGCCAATGATCAACTCACGCTGACCACGGCCAATCGGCACCATGGAATCAATCGCTTTTAAACCGGTTTGCAATGGCTGAGATACGGACTGACGCGCAATAACGCCGGGCGCAATCTTTTCGATAGGGGCTTGTAACTTTGCGTTGATTGGACCTTTGCCATCAATAGGCTGACCCAACGCATTGACTACGCGACCGCACAGCTCTGGTCCGATAGGCACTTCAAGAATACGACCTGTACATTTAACCGTGTCGCCTTCGGAGATGTGCTCGTACGCGCCAAGAATAACGGCACCTACTGAATCACGCTCTAAGTTCAGCGCCAAGCCAAAGGTGTTGCCGGGGAATTCAAGCATCTCGCCTTGCATCGCATCGGACAAACCATGAATGCGGCAGATACCGTCGGTGACGGAGATCACGGTACCTTGATTACGAAGCTCGGCACCCGCGCCGAGGCCCTGTATCCGGCTCTTGATCAGCTCGCTGATTTCAGACGGGTTGAGTTGCATATTAGCTCCTGATTGGTTGAGTCAAAGCTGTTGCCCCGACTCGCAATGTCAAAATTTTTGTCGCTGCGTATTACGCCACTAAGGCTGTATGCATACGCTCTAATCGAGCGCTCACTGAAAAATCAAGTACCTCGTCGCCGACTGTCACACGCACACCGCCAATCAGTGCCGCATCGACACTCACGGTTGCGTTGAGCTTGCGGCCGAATTTTTTCTCGAGTGCTGCCACCAAATCACTGACCTGCCCACCATCCATCGGGTAGGCACTTACGATGTCTGCATCAGCAGTTTTTTCGTATGCATTTTTCAGCTCGCGAAATTGCTGCTCGATTTCTGGCAACAAGGACAAACGTCCGTTTTCAACCAGCGCGTTGGTGAAGTTTTTAGTTTGCTCGTCTACGCCAACTTTAAGCGCTGATAAGAACGTTGCCGCGACGTCGTTGTTCGAAATGCGCGGGTCGTGTGCCATGGCTTGAAATTCCGGAACCGCGGCTACCTGCGCCATCTCGGAAAGCGTTTCAGCCCAGGCATTGAGCTTTGCAGGAACCGCAACGCGAAACAATGCCTCGGCATAAGGGCGAGCAATCGTAGCGAGTTCAGCCATGATTACAGCTCAGCTTTGAGTTGATTTAGCAAGTCGGCATGGACAGCAGCATTGACTTCGCGCTTGAGTATCTGCTCGGCACCTTTAACAGCAAGAGCAGCAACATCATCACGCAAGTGGTCACGCAGACGAATTGCTTCTGAGGCCGCTTCATGGCGCGCTGCTTCCATGATGCCGGCAGCTTCTTCGCTTGCATGCTTTTTCGCTTCTTCGATGATTTCCGCAGCACGACGCTCAGCATCAACCACACGCTTTTGCGTTTCTTCATGTGCCTGGGCAAGTTCGACCTGCACGCGCTTTTCGGCTACCGCCAGCTCGTGCTTGCCGCGCTCGGCAGCGGCAAGGCCTTCCGATATGCGTTTCGCACGGTCGTCGAGTGTTTTCATCAATGGCGGCCACACGAATTTCATCGTGAACATCGCAAGGACGAAGAAGACGACGAACTGCGCAAACAGAGTTGCGTTTAAGTTCACAGTGTTTTCCTTCTCAAATAAACAGACTCCGAGGCCAAGCCCCGGCATGATGAGAATTCAGGAATTAACCTGCGAAAGGGTTAGCAAACGCGAACATCATCGCGATACCAACACCGATCAGGAACGCCGCATCAATCAGACCAGCGAGCAAGAACATTTTTGTCTGCAAGCTGTTCATCAGTTCAGGTTGGCGTGCTGATGCTTCGATGAATTTACCACCCATGATGCCAATACCAATACAAGCACCGATAGCGCCGAGGCCGATGATCAAACCGCAAGCGAGTGCTACGAAAGCGACGTTAGTCATGAAAACTCCTTAGATAATCAAAAGTCAAAACAAAACCCGAATACAGCAAAAAAAGATTAGTGGCCTTCGTGCGCCTGACCTATGTACACCAAGGTCAGCATCATGAAAATAAAGGCCTGCAATAAAACGATCAGTATGTGGAAAATTGCCCAGATAGAGCCTGCGATAACCTGCATGCCAAAACCCCACCACGTTGCGGTAGAACCCAGCAAAGCAATCAGTAAGAAAACTAATTCGCCGGCATACATGTTTCCGAAAAGTCGCATGCCCAGAGACACTGTTTTGGCGACGTATTCAATCAAATTCAAACCCAGATTGGGTATCCACAGCGCTGGATGAGCTCCGAACGGTGCGCAAAAAAGCTCGTGTATAAAACCGCCGACGCCTTTGATTTTGATGTTGTAGTAAAGCATAAGGGCCAACACGCCTATCGACATACCCAGGGTGCCATTTAGGTCAGCGGTTGGAACGATGCGGAAGTGCGGGTCTACCCCGTACAAGCGGAAAATTCCGGCAAACAGATCGACCGGCAAAAAGTCGAGTGAGTTCATCAGAAAAACCCAAACGAACACGGTGAGGGCCAAAGGCGCGATAAAGGAGCGATCGCCATGGACTATATTTTTGGCTTGATCGTTGACCATTTCAACGATCATTTCGATGAACGCCTGAAAGCGCCCAGGAACTCCGGCCGTTGCGCGACGGGCAGCCGTAATCATGAACGTTAGTCCCACCACACCCATCAATACCGACCAAAAAACCGTGTCGAGATTGATGATGCTGAAATCAATGATTTTTTCCTGATGCTGCGTGGAGAGATGACCAAGGTGGTGAACGATGTACTCTGAAGCGGTAGGCGCGTGCGCCGCTCCTTCTACTGCCGTT
>JAJTGE010000080.1 GCA_021298555.1 Oxalobacteraceae bacterium | reverse complement strand
AGGGCGGATGTCTATTCCGGCTCGGCATCGTGACGCGCTGTCTTTTCAGTGCGAAGGACGCATTACGCTGACTAAACACCCCCATGGCTGTCTTCTTTTATTTCCTCGTCCCGTCTGGGAACTTCATCGCGAACAAATTGCTGCCTGGCCCATGTCTGCGCGCGCCTGGCAACGCATCTTCTTAGGTAATGCCTGCGATGTCGAGATGGATGGCGCAGGACGAATTCTGATTTCTCCCGAGCTACGTACCGCGGCATTACTGTCACGCGACGTGATGCTATTGGGTATGGGAAGTCATTTTGAAGTGTGGGATGCAGCAAAGCTGGAAGAAAGTGAATCAGAAGCTATCGCGAATGGCATGCCTGACGTGTTGAATAATTTTTCATTCTGATCGTCGCTCATGAGTCAAGTAGCGGTGCCCGAGTATTTGCACCGAACGGTGTTGTTGGATGAAGCAGTGGATGCGCTCGCTATGGTGGATGAGCGCAGAGATGGTGTTTTTGTCGATGGCACATTTGGTCGGGGTGGACATAGTCGCCTTATTTTGGATCGACTGTCGGCCCAAGGCCGTCTGATTGCATTCGACAAAGATCCGCAGGCGGTCGCTGCAGCACAAAAGCTGGCCCAAGAAGATAGTCGTTTTGTGATTGTGCATGACAGTTTTGCGACGATGGATAAGCAGCTTGCTGCATTGAGCATAGAAAAAATTGATGGGGTGTTACTCGACTTGGGCTTGTCTTCGCCCCAGGTTGATGAAGCTGGGCGTGGTTTTAGTTTTCGTGCGGATGGTCCGTTAGACATGCGTATGGACACCACGCGTGGACGACCTGCGTCTGAGTGGCTGGCAACAGAAACTCAGGAAAACCTGGAGAAAGTGATACGCGACTATGGGGAAGAACGGTTTGCTTTTCAGATTGCAAAGGCGATTGTTGCTCGCCGGGCAGTCGAGCCACTTATTGGAACGAGAGACTTTGCCGCACTCGTGGCTGGCGCCGTCAAGACCCGTGAAAAAGGGAAAGACCCGGCCACCCGGACTTTTCAGGCTGTACGCATATTCATCAATCAGGAACTTGAAGAACTGGAAGCAGGTTTGAATCAGGCCTATGCACGCCTTGCACCGTTCGGGAGATTGGTGGTGATTAGTTTTCACTCGCTGGAAGATCGTATCGTCAAACGGTTTATGGCTGATAAAGCTAACGTACCGCAGCCGGATCGTCGTCTGCCTGTTCGTGCTATTGATTTGCCGCAGCCACTGATGAAATTACTTGGTCGTATCAAACCTTCTGAGGAAGAGATTGCTGCTAATTCCAGATCACGCTCAGCCGTCATGCGTTGCGCTATGCGACTAGTCGGAGATCCGTCATGAGTAATCGGGCACTCATGTCATTAGTGAGTTTATTGATGATCTGTGCATTGTTACTGGTGAATTCGCAGTTTCAGGCGCGACGGTTATTTATTGAGCTAGAACGTTCGCAGTTGCGTCAAAAAGAATTAGAGACTGAATGGTCGCAGCTCCAACTGGATCAATCCATGCTGGCCAAGCACGCAAGAGTCGATTCGTTTGCCCGTACATCGCTGGGCATGACATCGCCTGGCGCCAGCCGGACACATTACATAAAAGCAGGAGCTAAATAGTGCGCTCACCCAGCAGAAAGGCAGCAGCTAGAGGCGTGGCATTTGCCGCTAGCCCCGTGCTCGCTGTTCGTCTGCCTGCCTGGCGTTCACGCGTCGCACTCTTTTTGTTGTTTTCGGCTTTTGCTGCACTTGCTGCACGAGCATTTTGGTTGCAAGCCGTATCGACAGAATTTCTTCAGAAAAAAGGTGCGTCGCGTTATACGCGCACGCTAGATTTGCCTGCGGTGCGCGGAAAAATTCTCGACCGAAATGGCGAAGTGATGGCGACTTCATTGCCAGTAAAAGCTATCTGGGCAGTGCCAGATAGCGTGACTGCACCTCCCGAAAAATTACAGCGCCTAGCGCAATTGTTGGATATAAGTCCGCAAGAGCTAAGAAAAAAACTTGATTCCGATACAAATTTTGTTTATCTCAAACGACAAGTTGAAATTGAAGCAGTTGATCAAGTGCTTGCGCTAGAGATACCTGGCATACATACCAAGCCTGAATACAAGCGTTTTTATCCTGCCGGTCCAGTGGCTGCCCATGTACTGGGATTTACCAGTGTCGAAGATAAAGGGCAAGAAGGTATGGAGCTTGCCCAGCAGTCGACACTGGGCGGCACTATCGGCAGTCGTCGAGTACTACGAGACAATCTTGGCCGTGTGGTTGACGATATTGCTTTGCTGCGTGAGCCGCAAGATGGTCGCGATCTCACACTCTCTATTGATAGCAAAATTCAGTACATCGCATTTACCCATCTACAGCAAGCAGTAGAAAAAAATAAAGCAAAAGCAGGTGCGATTGTTGTTTTAGATGTCAAAACTGGCGAAGTGCTCGCGCTGGCCAATATGCCTACCTACAATCCCAATATGCGCTCAGCATTAACTGGGGCGCAATTGCGTAATCGCGCATTTACTGACACCTACGAGCCAGGTTCAACACTCAAACCATTTACGGTAGCACTGGCCTTAGAAAAAGGGCTGGTTACGCCTAGCACCATCTTAGACACGCCGGATAAATTGACGATAGGACCTTCAGTCATTGGGGATTCCCATCATCATGCAGCAGCATTATCAGTGTCACAAATTATTCAGCAATCATCGAATGTAGGTACGGTTCGAATGGCGCAAAAACTTGAGTCACGCCAGATGTGGGACATGTTTAGTGCCGTGGGTTTTGGTCAGCCGCCACGTGTAGGTTTTCCAGGTGCAGTTGCAGGCCGTATGCGGCCCTATAAAAACTGGCGGCCAATCGAGCAGGCGACTATGAGCTATGGACACGGCATCTCGGTGTCACTCATACAAATTGCGCGGTCGTACATGATCTTTGCTCGCAACGGTGAAATGATTCCCTTGTCATTCCAAAAAGTGACTCAACCACCGATTGGACAGCATGTTGTAAGTGAAAAAACTGCGCAGCAGATGCGCGACATGATGGAGCTCGTTGTTGGTCCTGGAGGCACCGCTCCTCTTGCACAAGTAAGTGGTTATCGCATAGCAGGTAAAACTGGTACAGCACACAAATTAGAAAACGGACACTACATCAATAAATATGTAGCTTCGTTTGTCGGCTTAGCACCTGCCTCAGATCCACGCATCATCATTGCGGTGATGATAGATGAGCCAAATGCGGGTAAACATTTTGGTGGATTAGTTGCAGCGCCTGTATTTGCCAGTGTTGCCTCTAGCGCGCTGTCGTCACTCAATGTGCCACCCGATGCAAGCATAACCAACGTCATCATCCCGGCAGAGCCGATTGCGGAGAGCATGTGATGACGAATGCCAACATCGATGTCGCTGACGTAACGAGCTGGCTCAAAGATTGTGCACCCACAGCGAATTTATCGCTCGATACCCGGCGACTACAACCTGGTGATATTTTCCTGGCTTGTCGCGGTGAGAGTGGTGATGGACGTCATCACATACAACAAGCCATTGAATTAGGTGCGCAAGCCGTACTGTTTGAGGTTAGTGATGATTTCCACTGGAATTCTGAGTGGACAGTTGCACATTTTGGAGTACCTGAATTAGCGAAAATGGCAGGCCGTATTGCCTATGAGTGGTATGACAAGCCGGACACCGGTATGTTTAGTGTGGCTGTCACAGGTACCAATGGCAAAACGTCGTGCACACAATGGCTAGGACAAGCATTATCTCGTGAAGGTTTAGCCACGGCAGTCATTGGTACTCTGGGTATCGCGCAATATCGCAATGGTGAGAGCGATAAATTTCAGTCGACTGGATTAACGACACCCGATCCAGTGCAATTATTTCGCTATCTTGCACAGCATCGTGGATCAAAAGCACTCGCTATAGAAGCATCATCTATAGGTTTGGCGCAAGGCCGCCTAGATGAGCTGCATATTGACGTAGCAGTGCTAACAAACTTTACGCGCGACCATTTAGATTTTCATGGCGACATGGCAGCCTACGAACAAGCGAAAGCTCATCTATTCGATTGGCCCGGTTTACAGCATGCTGTCATTAATCTGGATGACGCCATGGGTTTGCGCCGAGTTGCGCAGATCCAGAGTAATCGTGCTGACATACACATCATTGGTTATACCGTTGAAGGTGCAAAGCATGATCATTTACCCGTGCTGAGTGCTAGCGATATACGCATAAGTCAGCACGGGACAAATTTTCAACTTTCATCTCCCTTTGGATCAGGTCCGGTACGCACTCACCTCATAGGACATTTCAATGTGAGTAATGTATTGGCGATTGCTGGAGTATTACTAGCGCGAGGATTGTCGTGGACTAACGTGGTACGTCAGATCGAATCACTAACTGCTGTTGCTGGCCGCATGGAGCAGCTGGGTGGGCAGGATGGTCCCATGGCTGTGATCGATTACGCGCATACACCTGATGCACTTGAAAAAGCATTGCAAACATTGCGTCAATTGGCGACAGCACGTCAAGGACAGTTGTGGTGTGTGTTTGGTTGTGGCGGCGATCGTGATCCTGGTAAGCGTCCGCTCATGACAGCTGCAGCCTTCACTGCAGATCACTTAGTTATCACCAGCGACAATCCGCGTAACGAAAATTCATCTGACATCATTGCCCAGATGATGGAAGGAAATGCAAATTTTCCATCCAACAAAATACAAGTTATTGAGGATCGTGCACAGGCTATTTTGTCTGCCATACGTCATGCTGGTAAAAATGACGTAGTCCTCATTGCAGGCAAGGGGCACGAAGACTATCAAGAAGTCAAAGGCAAAAAACTCGCATTTCGCGATGCTGATCATGCGGCACTAGCATTAGCCACGCGCGCCACACGTTTTGGAGGGCATTGATGCACGCTAGCCTTTCAGAATTAGTGAGTCATATCCCGGGTGGGCATATCACAGCACCTGCTGTTTTTAATGGTGTTACCACCAATAGCAAAAAAGTCGCCAAAGATAATTTATTTGTTGCCCTGCGCGGCGAACGTTTTGATGCACATGATTTTTTGCATGAAGTAGTTGCGCAAGGTGTGTCAGCGATTGTTGTTGAGCATATTCCAGAAGGGCTCACTGTACCCGCCTTGGTAGTTCCCGATACTCGTTATGCCTTAGGTCAAATAGCACAGGCATGGCGTCAGACATTTTCTATTCCTGTTATCGGAGTTACAGGCAGCAATGGAAAAACAACTGTTAAAGAAATGATTGCCTCGATTTTATCGGCAGCATTTGGTGAAAAAAATTATCTTTCAACGCAAGGTAATCTGAACAATGAAATTGGCGTGCCATTGACTTTGTTCAGATTAGATAGCACTCATCGTGCAGCGGTAATAGAAATGGGCATGAATCATCCCAATGAAATTGCGCGTCTTGCAGAAATAGCTCAGCCTACGGTTGGACTAGTCAATAACGCCCAGCGTGAACATCAGGAATTCATGGAGAGTGTGGCAGCCGTAGCTAAAGAAAATGGTGCGGTGATACAAGCTTTGCCCGATGCAGGGTGTGCTGTGTTTCCTGGGGATGATGATTACTCGTCGCTGTGGCAAACCTATGCTGATAAACGACGCACGATGACATTTGGTTTAGATGAGCGGGCAGCTCTGTGGTGTCACTGGACACCTCAAGTATTTGGCAGTGATATGCAGGTTCATTTTAATGGTCGGACTATTCATGTATCACTCGCTGCCGCAGGTGAACACAATGTACGCAATGCCTGTGCAGCTTTTGCTGCAACCTTCGCTATAGGTATAAATATCGAATGCATTGTCCGCGGTTTGCAGGCATTTGTACCGGTAGCTGGGCGTTTGCAACGTAAGAGTGCGTCGAATGGCGCTTTGGTGATTGATGATACCTACAACGCTAATCCAGACTCAGTGCGTGCGGCCATTGATGTGTTGGCGACTGCGCCTTCACCACGCACATTGATATTGGGTGACATGGGAGAGGTTGGATCGGAAGGCATAGCGTTTCATGAAGAGATAGGTTCCTACGCGCGCACACGCCATATTGATCATTTATTTACTTTAGGCGCATTAGCGCGACATGCCAGCCTTGCATTTGGTAGTGCTGGTCGGCATTTCGAGGATGTAGATACCTTAAACAATGAGCTAGGCAGCACTTCTGCCAGCGCGAGCATACTCGTCAAAGGATCACGCTTCATGAAAATGGAACGCGTAGTAGAGCGCTTGACTGGCACATCAGTAGGAGGTCACTGAGATGCTGCTTTGGCTGGCACAACATTTTCAAGATCAGTTAGGTGCGCTGAGGGTATTTAATTTCATTACCTTTCGTGCTGTTTTTGCCACGCTAACGTCGTTAGTGATTGGCTTACTGTTTGGCCCGATTGTCATTCGTTTGCTAACCACCTTAAAGGTTGGTCAAGCTGTACGCACCGACGGGCCGCAAACACATTTGGTTAAATCAGGCACGCCAACTATGGGCGGAGCCTTGATCTTGATAGGCATAGGCGTTTCAACATTGCTTTGGGTCGACTGGAGCAATCGCTTTGTCTGGCCAGTATTGATCGTCACACTGGGTTTTGGTGTGATTGGTTGGGTCGATGATTACCGTAAGGTGGTTTACAAAGATCCAAATGGTATGCGCTCACGCGAAAAATATATGTGGCAGTCTCTGATTGGATTGCTGGCAGCGTTTTATCTGGCATTTTCTGTTTCTGGACCAACCAACACGGCGGTTCTCGAATTATTTATGTCATGGGTGCAGTCAGGCTTCTCTATGGAGTTGCCACAAAAGGCCGATTTGATTGTTCCGTTTTTTAAGACCGTTAGCTATCCCTTAGGTGTGTGGGGTTTTATTGCACTCACTTACTTTGTCATTGTGGGTACCAGCAACGCAGTTAATTTGACCGATGGTCTCGATGGCCTTGCCATCATGCCTACCGTCATGGTGGGTTCAGCGCTTGGAATTTTTGCCTACTTAACCGGTAGCGCGACCTATGCAAAATATTTACTGATTCCTCATATACCCGGCGCCGGAGAGTTACTGATTTTCTGTGGCGCGATGGCAGGTGCGGGTTTGGCTTTCCTATGGTTTAACGCTTACCCCGCGCAAGTCTTTATGGGCGACGTGGGTGCACTGGCACTGGGTGGTGCACTAGGCACCATTGCTGTGATCGTTAGACAAGAAATCGTGTTGTTCATTATGGGTGGCGTATTTGTTGTAGAAACGCTGTCCGTGATGTTGCAGGTGGCGTACTTTAAATACACCAAAATGAAAACAGGTGTTGGTAAGCGCGTTTTATTAATGGCACCCCTGCATCATCACTACGAACAAAAAGGTTGGAAAGAAACTCAGTTTGGTTTGTCGACATTAAAGCTGCGCTAACACGTAAAAATAAATTCTAACCAATAAAAAATGAACTACGCAGGTAAACACGCATTGGTGCTGGGTCTGGGAGAATCAGGTCTGGCAATCGCACATTGGCTGGCCGATGCCGGTGTGCGCTTGCGCGTGGCCGATACTCGAGCTGCGCCTGATCGCTTAACTAAACTGCGTGAAAATGTACCTACAGCTGAATTCATTTCAGGTGAATTTACGCCTGCATTGTTAGAAGAGATTAACTTAATTATTTTGAGTCCGGGCTTGTCGCCAATTAAAGAGCTGAATTCTTTATTAACTCAAGCGCAGGAAAAATGTATTCCGGTATGGGGCGAAATCGAGTTATTTGCTCAGGCGTTAGCAGCACTAAAAGAGCGACGCAATTATCACCCAAAAATAATTGCTATCACCGGTACCAATGGTAAGACTACCGTCACGCGGTTGACTGGTGAACTCTGCCGTGCTGCGGGCATGTCTGTAAAAGTCGCAGGTAACATTAGCCCAGCTGCGTTAGATGTACTGCGCGAGTCGACTGCGACAGATAGTCTGCCGGATGTCTGGGTGCTTGAGCTTTCGAGTTTTCAGTTGTATAGCACTTATACTTTGCGCGCTGATGTAGCAACTGTATTAAATATCTCTCAGGATCATCTGGATTGGCACGGCGACATGAATAGCTACGTCGCAGCCAAAGAACGTATCTTTGGTTCAGATACAGTAAGAGTAATAAATCGTGATGATCCGCGCGTCATGAAAATGTATACATCCGATGGTCAATGCACCACATTTGGCACTGATGTACCGACTGAGCCAGGTGCGTTTGGCATGCTTGAAGAGCATGGAATGCGATGGTTGATACAAGCGGTGGCTACAGATGACGACGATGAAAAGAAAAAACGCGGCAAGCAAAAAATAGCGACCGAAATTTTCATCAATCGATTAATGCCAGTAGATGCGTTAAAAATACGTGGCTTACACAATGCAAGCAATGTATTGGCCGCGCTAGCCTTGTGTCGCGCTATAGGTTTACCGCTGGCTCCTTTGCTGCATGCAGCGCGTCAATATCGTGGAGAGCCACATCGGGTTGAATTGATTTCAACCGTTCGGGGTGTTGATTACATAGACGACAGCAAAGGGACCAATGTAGGTGCGACTTTGGCAGCTATCAACGGACTCGGTTCTGAGGCCCGACCTAATCTGATTTTAATTGCGGGTGGTGATAGTAAAGGTCAGGATTTTTCACCGTTAGCTAAGTCTGTAATGCGTTACGTAAAAGCAGTCATGTTGATAGGCAAAGATGGCCCGAACATACGCGCTGCGCTGACTGACACGAATGTGACTCTCACCGATTGCTGGACATTGGAGCAGGCTGTTGAGCGTGCGGCAGAGATGGCTACCGAAGGCGATGTCGTACTGCTTTCACCCGCATGTGCCAGTTTCGATATGTTTAGTAGTTACGCTCATAGAGCGCAGGTATTTGGCGATGCTGTACGCGAACTGAGTTTGGCGCTCGGGGAGGTCAGAGCATGAGACTGACGTTGCCATGGAATAGTGCTACAGACTCGGCAGGTACTGATAACCGCATAGGCCAACGATCCAGCATGCTTGAATATGATCAGCCGCTGGTATGGGTAGTCTTATTACTACTCTTGACCGGTGTGGTGATGGTGTATTCGGCATCGATAGGACTGCCAGACTCACCTAAATATGCCAACTATAAAAATCATCATTTTCTGATGCGGCAGTCTATGTTTGTTGTCATCGGATTGGCAGCAGGGCTATTTGCTTTCCGGGTAAAAATCGAACAATGGCAAAGTGCCGCACCCTTACTGTTTGCTTTATCACTGGCGTTAATGATTTTGGTATTGATTCCCGGCATAGGCAAGGGAGTCAACGGAGCTCGTCGCTGGATAGGATTTGGAGGTTTCAGCCTACAGCCATCAGAAATACTGAAATTGATGATGATTTTTTATGCGGCTGATTTC
>JAJTGE010000079.1 GCA_021298555.1 Oxalobacteraceae bacterium | reverse complement strand
ATACTGGTGAAAAAATCGACTATAACTTTCACAAAGTCGCTCCAGGTAAATATCGGAGATACCACTCTCGCTTGGAACACCTCGGCGCTTAATACGTTCTGCTAGTGTTCCTGGTGTGGCTTGTAAATAAATAACCAAATCAGGCTTAGGCGCAGCTTGACTAAAATGTTCATACATTTGATGGTATAAATTTAGCTCATCATCAGCCAAGGTGAGGGCAGCAAAAATCGGATCTTTATCGATCAAAAAATCACTTATGACGGGTATGGAAAAAAGATCTGTTTGAGCAAAGTCGCGCAGTTGATTCATGCGCTGAAATAAAAAGAACATCTGAGTCGGTAATGCGTATCGAGCAGAGTCTTTGTAGAAGCGTTGTAAGAAAGGATTTTCTTGTGGTTGCTCAAGCAGGGCTTGCGCTCCCGTCTCAGCTGCAATGCGCCTAGCAAGGCTAGTTTTGCCTACGCCTATTGGTCCTTCGACCACAATAAATCGGTATTTGTCGAGACTCATGGCCTGTGATGATACGTGATTTTGACTCTATAACAACGACATAAATAGATTGCCTACAAACGTGGCTAGTGATCAGGCTACTACCAATTATCCTTAGTAAGTGCATGTATGGTTTGGTCAGTCAGCATGGACATATAGCTACTCGCTACGCCTGCACCCGGAACATGAATTGCTGGATCAAGTTCAAGTAAAGGTAATAGAACAAAGGCACGGTTCATCATTCTCGGATGCGGCACAACTAATGAGTCTGTACTTATCTCAGATTGACCGTACAAAAGCAGGTCAAGATCCAGTGTGCGAGGGGCATTGATAAACGGACGTTCGCGACCGAAAATTAATTCAATCTTTTGTAACTCTGCCAGTAGCGATGCTGCTGCTAAGTGGGTATCTAGCCGGGCAACTGCATTAATGTAATCATCTCCCTGAGCGTCCACAGGAGCACTTTTATACAAAGATGAAAAACTATGCAGCTGGGTATGCGGAAGTGTTTTTAATTTATCGAGAGCATATTTGACGTTTTGTAGAGAATCTCCCAAATTTGCACCTATACCCACATAGGACGTAATTGTCTCCATTAGGTTTTTTCTGCGTTGGGTTCACCACGCGTGCGATTGCTGCGTCGCCGACGTTTTTTTGCGGGGGCATCAGTACCTTCTAGAGGCTTCTGATTGAGGAGTAATTCACGACCACCTCCGTCGGCTTCCATGAAATCTGTCCACCACTGGCCTATCTCTTCATCTATCTCGCCAGAGGCACAGCGTAAGAGTAAAAAATCATAGCCGGCGCGCATGCGCGGGTGTTCTAGCAGTTTGTAGGGAGATTTACCGACACGTCGCTCGAAGCGCGGCTGCATGGCCCAGATATCGCGCATATCGGTTGCAATGCGTCGTTGCAGCGCTAGTTTTTCTGTCTGGCCATCAAGTACGTCATCTGCTGCCAAGTGCAATGCTGGAATAGGATATTCACCCGCAGCCCGATAGGCTTCCCATTTTTCTAGCACTTGGTGCCACAACAGCGAGGCAAATAAAAAACCTGGGGATACGGTTTTACCCACTCTTATACGTTCGTCTGTATTTGCTAGCGAGAGGGTGACAAATTTTTCACCCAAGGGCTGCTCCAGCACGACATCAAGCAAGGGTAATAGTCCGTGATGTAAACCTTCCTTACGCAAGCGTTGCAGACAGGCCATGGCATGGCCACTCATTAAAAGCTTAAGCATTTCGTCAAAGACTCGTGCAACAGGTACGTTATTAATCAGCGGCGCCATAACAGCCATAGGCTCGCGTGTATCCGGTGCAATTATGAATTCAAGTTTGGCAGCAAAACGCACTACTCGTAATAGCCGCACAGGATCTTCACGGAAGCGAGCTTCTGCCTTTCCAATAATACGCAGGGTACGATTGCGGATATCCTTCATACCACCGTGATAGTCCAGAACCACCTGCTCTGCTGGATCGTAATACATTGCGTTGATAGTAAAGTCACGACGAGCAGCATCTTCATGCTGCAGGCCAAATGTGTTATCGCGAAGTACTCGACCGTGCGCATCTTTTGGCGCTTCGTCAGTAGAATTGCCCCGAAAAGTGGTTACCTCAATGAGGTCCTGGCCAAACATGACATGCACAATCTGAAAGCGACGTCCGATAATAAAAGCACGTCGGAATAAGCGTCTGATTTCTTCAGGTGTCGCATCAGTGGCGACATCAAAATCCTTGGGTTTTAAGCCCAGCACCAAGTCTCTGACAGCGCCTCCAACTACGAAGGCTTTGAAGCCGGCTTTTTGCAAGGACTGCGTGACTCGAATGGCGTTTGCAGAAACATCCTCAAGTTCTATGCCGTGTTCTTCCGGCCCGAATATTTTCGGGCGAATCTCGGAAGCACTCTTAGTGCGCGCACCTAAAATTCGTCGGAAGAATTTCTTAATCATCGAATAGCTGAAGAATAGGCCAGTTGTGAAGCACTGCATGTGCTCTCAGGCTGGCGTTCGGGTTGGTAGCTACAGGGTTAGTGACTACCGATAGCAAAGGAATATCATTTTGTGAATCGCTGTAGAAAGTACTGCGCTCAAAGCTTTCCAGAGTCTTGCCTAGGGTAGCGAGCCACTCATGGGTATTGACGACTTTGCCTTTTCCAAAAGGTGGCGTGCCAATCAGGCGACCAGTAATTTCCCCACCATCGCGCACTTCAGGTTCGGCTGCTATCAAGTGAGGAACGTTAAAAGCTTGGGCAATGGGCGCGGTAACGAAGCGGTTTGTAGCAGTAATAATGGCCACTAAATCACCTGCGCTTTGATGTTCATGTACAAGGGCGCGCGCAACCGAGTGTATCGCTGGTTGAATAATTTTAGCCATGAACTGTGCATGCCATTCGTCTAGCTGTTGCCTAGGAAAACGCGATAAGGTACCGAAAGTGAATTCAAGGTACTCAATAGGGTTGAGTGTGCCATTTTGGTACTGCTCAAAAAATTCTTGATTACGCTTAGAAAAAGCATCAGCGTCTACAGCACCAGCACGCACCAAAAATTGTCCCCACTCATAGTCAGAGTCTAATGGTAGTAAGGTATTGTCCAGATCGAAAAGTGCGAGATTCATGGGCTGGTATTTGCTTGGCCTGATTGCAGCAGTTCTCGTAACAGCGGCATCGTAATAGGGCGTTGGGTTTCTAGTGAGTAGCGATCAAGCGCATCTAGCATGGCAGACAGTGATGGCATATCACGCCTGAAATGCGTCAGTAGATAGGGTAACACGCCAGGGGAAAGTGACAGCCCGCGAGACTGCGCAGATTTTGACAGGGCATCCATTTTTTCTTCGTCGGAGAGCTCGTGTAATTCATAAATCAGACCCCAGCCCAGCCGGGTTCTTAGATCTTCCCGTAAGTGTAGTTGTGCTGGCGGTTGATTCGCTGTCGCTACCCAGTAGCCGCCTGTATCCCGTACATGATTAAACAGGGCAAAGGCTGCTTGCTGATGTTGTTCTGAAAGCTGGTCGGTATCATCCAAAAGGTACATGGTTTGATCGGCAGACCAGACAAACTCACTCAGTGGATGACCGGGCGTTAAAACTCGCGCATGCGCCTGCAAAAGCAAAGCGTGCAGTAAGTGCGATTTTCCAGAACCCGGAGGGCCCCAGATAGTAATCATCCTATGCATGGAGTTGGTATGGGATTGCTGAGCAATGCTATCCAGTAGAGTTAATAGCTCAGCATTTTTACCTACTACAAAATTGGATAATGTTTGTGGTCGTGACGTACCCCAGTCGAACAGCAACTGCTTCATGATTGCTTATAAAAACTGCTGTTCAGATAATGTTGCCTTGCTCTGCTAAAAACAACTGAAAGTATGGCTGAGGCTGGCAGTGCTAAAAGTATCCCTGTAAAACCAAACAGTTGAGCGAAAGCGAGTAATGCAAAAATAACGGTGAGCGGATGTAAGCCTATACGCTCACCGACGAGTCTGGGCGTCAGATAAAAACTTTCCAGCATTTGGCCGATTCCATACACTACGGCGACGGCAATCAACCCATACCAACCGTCGAAAAATAAAATGGCTGACAAAATAGCGAGTGTCAGGCCCAATCCGAAACCAATGTAGGGAATAAACACGAGTAAGCCAGTAATTATTCCAACTGGCACCGCGACTTCAAAACCAGCAATTGCTAAAGCAGTGGAGTAGTAGGTTGCAAGCAGCAGCATGACCAATAGCTGGCCACGCAGGTATTGAGCAAGCAAATGGTCAACTTCGCAGGACATATCGGCGACCAGTGCTATCCACCGGCGGGGAATTATTGTGGCGAATCGAGCAATCACGTGATGCCAGTCAAGCAGCAGGTAAAACAGTACGATGGGAATGAGCAATAGCGTTGCGACCAATCCTATGACGGCGCTACTGCCTTTTTTTAGCCAGCCCAACCAGTTCAGCCCCGCGTTGTCGATAGTATTGAGTTGTTGCGCCAGCAGTGATTTCATACCAGCGCTGTCAAGTGGCAGGTTTATTCCCGCCTGCAGCAGGAGCGGCCGTATAGCACGATCAAAAGTATCTAAAAGCAGTGGCAAGCGCTGCTGTAGGGCAGGAAGCTCTGCGGCTAGCATGGGTACCACGATAAAAACTACCGCAGCAAGCATTAGGAGAAGTGCAATCATCACCAGCAGCACAGAAATTGATCTGGGCAAACCGCGTTTCGATAGCCAGTCAACCCCGGGATTGAGCATGTAGCCAATAATGGCAGCGGCGACAAAGGGCGTAAGCACCGGGCCAAGCAGCGCAAGCAGTACATAGAGAATTACGCCAGCGCCAAGCCAGAGGACTACTGGTCGTTGTTCAGGATTGGAAAATATCGTCATCGATACAGAAGTAGGACAAGCCCTTTTGGTAAAATACTCAACATCAGGCGTTTGATGATTATTCAGGCGTTCATTCTACCTTTTCCTCCGCCATTCCCACTATGTCCTCTAATTCAACGGTCTCTCTGTCCTACCGTGACGCAGGTGTCGATATCGATGCTGGCGATGCACTGGTAGAAGCTATAAAACCCTTTGCTAAACGAACCATGCGCGAGGGCGTATTGGCGGGTATAGGCGGTTTTGGGGCGCTGTTTGAAGTCAGTAAAAAATATCGTGAGCCTGTGCTGGTCTCGGGTACGGATGGTGTGGGTACCAAATTGAAGCTGGCTTTTCATTTGAACCGTCACGATACCGTCGGTATCGATCTGGTAGCCATGAGTGTCAATGACATACTGGTGCAGGGCGCTGAGCCTCTTTTTTTCCTGGATTATTTTGCGTGTGGTCGCCTGGATGTAGCAACAGCTACCGATGTAATCAAAGGAATTGCTGCGGGGTGTGAGCAAGCTGGATGCGCATTGATAGGAGGGGAGACTGCTGAGATGCCCAGTATGTACCCCGACGGTGAATATGATCTTGCAGGTTTTGCTGTAGGTGCTGTCGAAAAATCAAAAATTATCGATGGTAAAAAAATTCGGCCCGGTGATGTCGTACTCGGCATGGCTTCTTCCGGTGCGCATTCCAATGGGTATTCACTGGTGCGTAAAATTATTGACGTTGCCAAGCCGGATTTACAGGCTGATTTTCATGGTCGCCCGCTGGCTGATGTGCTGCTCGCGCCTACGCGTATTTATGTCAAGCCATTACTCGCCCTGATGGAAAAAATAGATATCCATGGCATGGTGCACATCACGGGTGGTGGACTGGTTGAAAATATTCCGCGCGTTTTGCAGCCACATTTGACAGCTGTATTACACAAGCAGGCTTGGACCTTGCCTCCTTTGTTTCAATGGCTACAAAAGCATGGTGGTGTGGCCGATGACGAAATGCACAGGGTATTTAACTGCGGTATAGGAATGACAGTGATAGTCAGTGCAGCGCTGGCTGATCAAGCTGAGGCTGAGCTCCAACGATTGGGCGAGACAGTTTATCGAATTGGTGAAATACGCGAACGTGCTGAGGGCGAGGCACAAACTCTAGTTATTTGATGCTAAATCGTACTGCCATAAAAAAGACTGCATCAGCAGTCTTTTTTTATGGCCTTAGGGCTTGAACAATTAAAGGTCCGGCTTAGTACTGTGCTTTGTTGTGGCCACCCTGGGCAAGAGTTTGTAAGGGAGCAGGCCCCGAACCAGTGCGCGCAATGCTTGCAGGTGGAACGATGCGCGCAGGCTGATTTAAATTGTCTCGGCTAGACAAGACATTGCTGGTCGCTTCTGGTGCAGCATTCCAGACGGGATCGGCAATACCTTCAAACACCGATCGTAATTGTTTTCCCCAAGTACCGCGCAACATTTGAAAATACTGATTTTTTTCATCGATAGTCACAAAGCGGCCAATCGTCAGCGCATTTTCATCATAGAGCAACAAGTCAAGAGGAAATCCAACAGAAATGTTGGAGCGTAGGGTAGAGTCCATAGAAATCAGCGCGCACTTTGCGGCTTCGTCTAATGGCGTATCAGGCGTAATGACGCGATCAATGATGGGCTTACCGTATTTTGATTCGCCGATCTGAAAGTAAGGATTCTCGTCGTGCGATTCTATGAAATTACCTGCAGAATACATTTGAAACAGCCTGCAGCGCTCACCACGAATTTGTCCGCCAAACACCAGGCTGACATTAAAATCAATACCGAATTGTTCAAGTGATTCTGCGTCGCGTTTGTGTACGCTGCGAATCGAGTCACCGACAATTTGCGCAGCTTCGTACATTGATGATGCTGTCCAGATGCTGGTGCCATTTGGCGTCAGGTATTCGGAGATAGTTTGTCGTATAGATTGCGAGATAGACAGATTGCCTGCTGTGAGCAAGACCATGATCCTGTCGCCAGGATTTTCGAACAGCGTCATTTTTCGGAAGCTACCAATATGATCAACACCCGCATTCGTGCGCGAATCAGATAGGAAAACTAGTCCGGAATTGAGCCGCATCCCAACGCAATAAGTCATGGATAGTCCCGAATAATCGAAAATCGCATTTTAGCGCACGAAGAATAAGTGTATCGAGGTGTGAGCATCTGTCTCAGCGCCCGATGTCCCGCACTTTGACTGTGACCGACATTGATTCGGTACCGCCACCACGGCGTATGCCGCGAATAGGTGCTGCAGATTCATAATCGCGCCCCACAGCTAAACGACAATAACGATCGTTCTGCAGGCAGGCATGGGTCACATCAATGCTGATCCATCCGGAATAATCAGTTTCATCAACCCAGACATCAATCCATGCATGACTGGCGCTGTGGGCGACATCACCCGGATCAAGATAGCCAGAGACATAGCGGGCTGGGATGCCAACAGTGTGGCAACAAGCAATAAAAAGATGACTGTGATCTTGGCAAACACCTTTGCCCAAAGCTAACGCTTCATCGGCAGCACTTTCGGTTGCGGTTGCTCCTGACTGATAACTGACTTCTGAACAGATAGCTTCAGCTAAGCTAATAAATTGCGAGCTACCTGGATGAGCTGACAAATGACGACCAGAAAATTCTCGAATAGTCTCGGTTGGCTCGGTCAGGCGTGAGGGAACCGTAAAGGCCAACGGAGAGACAGACAATCTATCGGGCATACGGCCTCGATCAGCTGACTGCACTTCCACCAAGCCACTGGCAACAATCCGT
>JAJTGE010000078.1 GCA_021298555.1 Oxalobacteraceae bacterium | reverse complement strand
CGCTTGTGCCACAATCTGTCTCTAACCTAAAACGACCTGGTGTGGAATATCGTTCGTTCAAAGAAGTCAGCCCGCACATAGAAATCGGATTGGCTTGGCGACGCGATAATGATTCACCTGTACTGACTGCTTTTATTAACTTAATGCGAAAGACTCACGGATGCTGATTCACCCTCTCCCAGATCCTATTGCCATTGCTGTTGGTCCTCTGGCAGTACGTTGGTACGGCATCATGTACCTGATAGCCTTTGTATTGTTTATCGCTTTAGGTCGCGTGCGCATTAAACAGCCTCACATGGCGAGTGCTGGTTGGACCAATACCGACCTTGACGACATGCTTACCTATGGCGTGCTCGGAGTGATACTGGGTGGTCGACTTGGTGAAGTACTGTTTTATCATCCTGCTTACTACCTTGATCATCCATCAGAAATATTCGCCATTTGGAATGGTGGCATGTCATTTCATGGTGGTTTTCTCGGTGTTATGTTAGCCATGGCTGTGTGGGCCAGATTTCACGGCAGACGTCTAATGGAAGTCATGGATTTGATAGCACCACTTGTGCCGCTCGGTTATGCCGCGGGTCGTATAGGTAATTTCATCAATGCCGAATTACCGGGGCGCGTTGCAGATATCAATTTACCGTGGGCGATGATCTGGCCCAATGTCGATAGTTTGCCGCGTCATCCATCACCTATTTATCAAGCACTGATTGACGGTGTGTTGTTGTTTATTGTGTTGTGGTTTTACTCTCGCAAACAACGACCGTACATGGCCGTGAGTGGACTGTTTGCTGCCGGTTATGGCTGCGCGCGCTTCTTTACTGAATACTTCCGCGAACCCGACTATGAAGTCCTGCTGGGGTCGTGGGTCATATCGGCTGGTCAAATGCTGTCACTACCCATGATTGTTCTGGGTAGTGGGTTGCTGCTAATCGCCTATAAAAAATCGTCATCTACACCGCTCTCATGAACGCTAATCTCTACACTTTATTTCGCTCTCGCTTTCCAACGGATTTAGATGATTGCTGGATAGAGACTGCCGATGCGCATTATTACAGCTGGCGCGATCTCGAACGTGGCAGCGCGAAAATAGCCAACCTGCTGGCTAGTCTGAACCTACCCAGTGGTTCACGCATTGCTGCACACGTTGAAAAATCTCCCGAAGCCTTAATGCTTTATCTAGCCACGGTGCGTGCTGGATTTGTGTATTTGCCACTCAACACAGCCTATCGCGCTGCTGAAATTAGTTATTTCATCGAGAATGCCGCACCCGCTGTGGTGGTTTGCGCGCCCGACAATTTTGGTTGGGTTTCGCAAATCGCTTTCAAAAATAATTCGGGTCATGTGTTTACTATAGATGAACCGCGCAACGGACGTAACAGCGGCAGTCTGCTCAATCGTGCAGCCCATTTAAGCGATGAATTTCAAACGGTGCATAGCGATGCCGATGATCTGGCTGCTATTTTGTATACGTCAGGCACAACGGGACGTAGTAAAGGTGCAATGCTCAGTCACGGCAATCTGGCCGCTAACATTGAAGTGCTGCACAAGGTGTGGGATTGGCAAAAAGGCGATGTGCTACTCCATGCGCTACCGCTATTTCATATTCATGGTTTATTTGTTGCAGCACACGGTGCTTTGATGAATGGCAGCAAAATGATTTTTCTATCCAAGTTTGATAGCGATACTGTCGTGCGCCATCTTCCCCGCTGCACGCTGTTTATGGGAGTGCCCACTTACTATGTACGCTTGCTGAGTGATGCCGCGTTTGATCGTCATGCGTGCGAAAAAATTCGATTATTTGTTTCTGGTTCAGCGCCCCTGTTAACTGAAACCTTCGAGAGTTTCAAAGAACATACTGGCCACACCATACTCGAGCGCTACGGCATGAGTGAAACCGGTATGCTGACCTCCAACCCCTACGACGGTACGCGCAAAGCAGGAACCGTAGGGCCTGCCTTGCCAGGCGTTAGCGTGCGTGTAGTCTCCGCGGAAGGTCATAACTGTGCTGTGGATGAGATAGGCGATATACAAGTCAAGGGGCCTAATGTCTTTAAGGGCTATTGGCAAATGCCTGAAAAAACGGCCGAAGAATTTACTGATGATGGCTATTTTAAAACCGGTGATATAGGACGTTTGGATAACGAGGGCTATATTTCCATCGTGGGACGCAGCAAAGATTTAATTATCTCGGGTGGCTATAACGTCTACCCCAAAGAAATTGAATCAGTCATTGATGAATTACCCGGCGTGCTGGAATCAGCGGTCATTGGTGTGGCGCATCCAGACTTTGGTGAAGCAGTCACTGCTGTAATCGTAGCGCGTGATGGAGTCGATATTTTGGAAGCCGACATCATTGCATCACTCAAATCAAAAATAGCTAATTTCAAAGTGCCGAAACGCGTGTATGTCGTTAGAGAACTACCGCGCAACACCATGGGTAAAGTTCAGAAAAATTTACTACGTGAACAATTCGGTACGCCCTGAATTACCTGAAAGCTTTGTAGAGCATGTAGGCTGCTAGTACATACAAAACTATCGCAAATACTTTTTTCAGGCTCTTCACAGGTAAGGCATGTGCTGTTTTTGCACCCAGGGGGGCGGTAAACACACTCGTTACTGAAATCACCAACAAAGCGGGTAAATAGATAAAGCCTAGCGAGCCTGGTGGTAAGTTCGGCTCATTCATACCGAAATAAATATTCGATAGTGTGCCCGCTAACGCTATTGGAAAACCTAATGCTGCACTCGTTGCAACGGCGTTGTGAATTTTTACGTTGCACCAGGTCATAAAAGGCACAGAGATAAATCCGCCACCCGCGCCTACCAAACCCGACAACACCCCGATGATAGTGCCTGCTCCAAACATACCAGGCGCAGGTGGTAATTCACGTGTTGCAGACGGTTTTTTATCCATCAGCATTTGCGTCGCTGAAAAACCCACAAAGATGGCAAAGAACATTGCCAAGCCAAATGAATTTAGCTTAGTACCTATCCAGGGGCCTATCCAGGAGCCCAATAAAATTCCAGGTGCCAGTACCTTCACTACAGGCCATAAGACAGCACCACGCTTGTGATGCGCACGCACCGATGACAAGGATGTAAACATAATGGTCGACAGCGATGTGGCAATCGCCATGTGGACGATTAATTCGCGCGGAAAATCACGCGCTGTCAGCAGCATGGTTATAAATGGCACCATTAACATACCGCCGCCGATACCCAGCAAGCCGGCTGCAAATCCTGTGAACGTACCCAAAAGCAGAAACAAAAGTATGAGGCTGGTATCCATGCAGGACTTTCAATGAGATTTTTTTGCCATTAGATGGTGCAGTATGTAGTTCCACTCGGCCGTCGTTACCGGCGTAATCGAGAGTCGATTACCTCGCCGTAAAATGATCATCTCGGACAATTCGTCATGTTCGCGTAGCTCAGGTAAACCTATGAGCCGTGTTTTTTTTCTAGCTCGCACATCGACTAATAACCAACGCGGATTTTCTGGTGTGGATTTTGGATCGTAATACGGACTAGAAGGATCAAACTGAGTAGGGTCGGGATAAGAGGTGCTATTGACCTCGGCCAAGCCTGCAATCCCCGGCTCGGCACAACTGGAATGATAAAAAAGCACACCATCACCCACGCGCATGGCATCACGCATAAAATTGCGCGCCTGGTAGTTACGCACACCCGTCCATGGAACGCCGTCAGCCTTAGCAGCAAGCGCATCATCGATGCTGGTCTCGTCAGGCTCAGATTTCATCAACCAGTAACGCATTATTTTTATTGTGATGGAGCGTAGTGGCCCAATAAAAAAGCGGCTGCATACCTGATGCAACCGCTAAAAATAAGTTTCCCGCCAGTGCCGCTGTGCCGGCATCCTGAACCTATTCGGTTCAAGGCGGCCACAGTAGTTCAATATTGGGATCGTCGAACGAGCGACGTTCACGCCTACTAAACGAATCCCGCAGCCAGTGCAAGTGAATGGTTCAAGGAATATATGGCAATCGCGAACACGGCAGGAACACTCAGTCTACCTCAAACCACGCTGCTGTCAAAGATTTTCGCTAGACGATGACATAAACTCTGCGCACATCAACAATTGATCAAAAAAGTTTTTCTTGTGGCGCGAGTGCACTGTCTAATAGTGCATTCATCGATGTAATCTTTTCTCGTACTTCGGACAAACTGAGCGCAGCAAATGGCCCTGTTGAATTACGGGTAGCGAGAAAATCAGCCGCTATGCCTAGCGCGGCCATTACGGCGATTCTATCGGTGCCTTTGACTTTGCCAGCATCACGTATCGAATTCATGCGTTCATCAAGGTAAGCGACCGCTTGCTTTAAAGCGAGTTCCTCACCCTCCTTGCAAGCCAGGCGATAGGCCTGACCCATGATGGTTACGTCAAGGGTGGTCATGCAGCCTCCTGGTCGCTCGGTGCGGGCATAGTGTCAATTAACGCAGATACTCGATCGTGCGCTTCTTTCATACGCGAAGTTAGTCGGGCATTTTCATCCGTCAATGTGGCAACCTCATTACGAAGTTCAGCATTTTCGCGACGCAAAGCCTGCATTAGCTCAGCCAACTGACTGACCTTGTCCAGCAAAGAAGAAAAATCGGAAATCATCCCGCAACTATAGTCGGCTCGGTTAATTTCCGTCAATACATTCAGGGACTTGTCGTGCTTTCTTGAGATTTTAGCTGAGTGATGATGCGAAATTCGAAAGAATCAGTCGCTTAAACACATACATTAGCGATTATGAAGACCACAAAACTATCTCAGTCATAACAAAACCCATCTGCTTTTCAAGTTGTAATTTATTCAAGCCCAGCTCACGCTATGGGCCATAACCGCCCATCGACAGTAATTAAAGCTGTATGTATTTGTTTATCAGGGAAAAGATGAGAGCACGCATCACGGTAACGATCAAGCTGTGCTGAATAGGCCTCACGTTGAATTTCGAGGAAATTGCGCTTGTAGTCCAACACCCACACGGCATCACCGACGATGACTAATCTATCAACCAGGCACAATTGACCTTGATGAACCAAGGCCATTTCATTACGAGCAAAATCAAACTGCGAAGGGTCATAAAATTTTTCTAGCGATGGCTCAGTAAGTATGGCGCGTGCCTGCGCATGAATGACATCCGCTTGTGCTAGTGTGCATTTCAGCCACTGCGCCACCTGACTGGGCTCAGGAATAGACACTGGCCACACAGCCTGACTCGTTAATCGTTCCATCAACGAGTGCAGCAACGTGCCTTCTTGCGTGACATCGGTTTCGTCATCATCCACCATGGGTGAACGAGTGGAGGGCAAGGAAGGAGGTATAAATAGCGGCAGCGTGAATTCATCTACGTCAACACTCGCTACATTTTCTGCTGTATCTGGTGCTTTCGCTTCGATAGAACAAAATTTTTGGTACCAACCAGCTGCTGATATTCCTTCGTAATCTTTTTCATTATGAATACCACTAACGATAAGTATTTTTTTAGCGCGTGTAATAGCGACATAAAACAGATTCCAATTTTCTTGTAATCTAAAATTTTCTTCGACGGCAAATAAATTTTGTCGCGCAAAACCACGCTCTTTCGTTTTTCCAAAAACAGATAAATGGGTAGGCGATTCGGATTCTTGTGGCCAATCGCATAACACACCCAGATCATCGCGTTGCGAATCGCTATGATTGGCATCCATCATAACAACTACCTCAGCTTCCAAACCTTTAGCACCGTGTATTGTCATGATGCGAACTGCGTCAAGAGCAGCGTCGACAGTTGCCTCGTCCGGCGCATCCTGTTCACTGCTACGCTTTAGTTTATTTAAACGATCAAGAAAACGAGCGATGCTCGGAAAACGCCCTGCATCCATATCCAGTGCAAGCGCTAAAAATTCATTTAAATTACCAAGTACTTGCGCCCGCATAGCCGCAGGTACTTTCATGGCGTAGCGCCGTGGAAGCTCACCTTCATGCATGATTTGATCAAGTAAATCATGCACAGGTAAATGCGCTGCGGCTTGCTGCCAGCCCAATAGCAAATGCCACGCTCGCTCTAATACTGGATTAAGTAATGGCGATGCGGAAAGTAGCCGCTGCCACCAGCTGCCCTCGCCTGTACCCGACAACCAGATTAAATCATCATCACTCGCGCCTATGATGGGCGATTTCAGTACATGGGCTAGCGCATGATTATCTGCACTGATGGTTAACCAACGCAGCAAAGCAATCAGATCAGCAATTTCTAACGCATCCAACAAACCACCGCGCCGACTCGATACAAAAGGTACACCCACATCGCGCAGGCCACGTTCGTATTCCACTAAATGCGTGCGGCTACGTACTAATATCAGTATGTCCGACCAGTTTAATGGGTGCGTTTTATCTTCCCACTGGGCACGCGCCTGATGCAACGCCAATCCTACTGTACGCGCCTCTTCTACTCTATGACTTTCTTCATTAATGGCAGGTACGACATGCAAGGGATCGCGCAAGATAAATTCAGAATTTTTTTCTTCTTGCGTAGCCCATGGTTGAGCGGTCGCCAAAGGTAAACGCCAAACCTGCCCGGTAAAAGCAGAGGCAGTCGATTGCGCTTCATACAGTGGATTACCCTGCATGCACTGATTTAAAAAATCCACTATTGCAGTCGCATTACGATGGGTTTGGCGAGTCGCTAAATCTGCAGCCCCCTTAGCGACTAAGCGTTCGCGCACTGATGCAAACACACGCGGCTCTGCGCGTCGGAATCGGTAAATAGATTGCTTGGGATCCCCCACAATAAATACCGTGGGCTGCTCGGTGTCATCACCATAAGCTTCTAGCCAGGCACGAACGATTTGCCATTGCAGGGGATTGGTGTCTTGAAATTCATCAATCAGTATGTGCCGGTAGCGCGCATCCAAACGCGCCTGCATATATGCTGCATGCGTAGGATCAGTGAGTAACTTCCAGGTGAGCCACTCAAGATCAGAAAAATCCAGCACACGCCGGTCCGCTTTGATTTCTTGATAATGTGTGAGCAAGGCTGAACCTACTGCAAACACAGCTTCATTCAGTTTGATTACCTGCGGTTCAAAACTACGCTGCTTTAGCGATACGAGTTCACTAGCGAGCGCAAACCATGACTCGGCAAACCAATGCTGCTCTTCTTCACTCAAGGCGCTTAGCAATGCTTGCGCAGCCGGAAGTGTTCGAGCGGTATCAGATTTTGAAAGTAAAAGACTGTAAAGCATATCGAACTGCGCGATATCTGCATTGGCCGTAATACACATTTCTATGGCTGTCGCATTTTTTTTCTGTGCCGGTGTGCCTCTTCCCAGCAAAGAAGACAAGCGTAAAAACCGCTCACACAAGGCTTGGTCTTCCCATAAACATAATCGCGCATCACGCCGTGCATCTTCACCACAAACATCCTGCAATTGTTGCAGCGGATCGTTATGCTCACTCGCCACCCACCACTCCGCACGACGCGCCACAAAGGCATCGATCAGTTGTTTGCCAGTCCAGTCTCCTGCGATGTCATAGATCGTCAATAACGCTGCACGCAAATCATTATGCTGCGGCTGACTTAGTGAGTGCATTAAACGTACCCAGGCATCGCTTAATAATTCTGAGGTGTTGTCTTCTAGTGCACACCCATGTGGCACGCC
>JAJTGE010000017.1 GCA_021298555.1 Oxalobacteraceae bacterium | reverse complement strand
TACGAATAATGTAGGTTTAAAAAAACCAAACCAATTCGGCCTTCATGACATGATGGGAAATGTATCTGAGTGGACACAGGATTGCTGGAATAATAATTACAACGGTGCTCCAAACGATGGCACTGCGTGGCTAAGTGGAAACTGCTCGTTGCGAGTCTTGCGTGGTGGCTCGTGGGGCACTGATCCACAGCAATTGCGCTCGGCCATACGCGACGGCACACATCCTACTTATTACCGTTTCAGCGGAAGTAGTTTTCGGGTTGCTTTAGATATTCAAAAATAATATTAAAAATAAATACGCTGACTAAAAATTATGAATTTCGTCGACACGGATATTTGAAAATGGGGGTTTGTGTAAAGTGCTCATGTATGATGGTGAGCGTTGGACAGCGTCTCAACAATTTCTACGCCACCTTGTTGATACCGAATCTTCCATAAAGGTTACTACGCTGCGTCGCTCGGATAAAGACATCTCATGCACATCAGCTTTAGCTAATTTTTAAAGAAGTCTTTTTGAATCTACAAGCGTGTGTACTGCAGTTTTTTCTTAGCTTGATCAGAATTTATAAATTATTTTCTAACTTCTATTTTTCGCACCCACCAATTCACCTATCCCGCACTACCCGAAAGCCTAAGTTGACGCAGCGGCTATCGGGGGAGTTAATGTTGCGGAATGAAGAGCGTAGCCACTCAGGAAAACTATTCCACCCTCCGCCTCTTCTTACTCGCGTAGTGCCCGTTGCAGGCCCCTGCGGATCGTCGATTGGTGACTCTACATAATAGGTTTCGCTGTGCCAATCGGAAACCCATTCCCAAACATTGCCGTGCATGTCATGGAAGCCCCAAACGTTGGGTGCGTAGCTTCCCACTGGTACAGGAAAAGCAGCCTCCTTATCAGGATCGATTTCTAAATCCTCAACGTGAGCAAATTCCTTATGCTTATGACTATCTATAGCCCGAGCAAATTTCGGCACATCGGCAGGTAAATTGCTATCGCTATACAGCTGCTGGCTTCCTGCACGGTTTGCATATTCCCACTCGGCTTCCGTTGGCAACCGATAGTTCACTCCTTCTTTAATGCTAAGCCACTGCAAGAATTCAAGCGCATCGTTGTAACTCACGTTGGTGACAGGATGCTGATCTGTTTGAAGATACCCCGTATTCATCCAATTAAACATAGGATTTCTTCCCTCACTTTTACGCGTGACAGCGTTAAACCCCCAGCCTCCGGTACCATCGATTTCTGCCTCAGTCTTGTAACCTGTTTCTGTTACAAATTGGCGGAATTCCCCAACAGTTACTTCATGCTTTGCTAGAAAAAAAGGCTTAGTAATGCGAACTCTATGCTGAGGATATTCGTCTGCCATTACATCTGCTCTTTCCCTGGTGTTTGGAAAAAGTTTGAGAACTTCGTCAGCGGGTATTTGACCGCCCATAAAAAATTCACCGGGATGCACATGAATCAATTCCATACCTATGGAATTTTTAATCAACGTAAGCGCATGATGTGGTTCAGCTGACATGGCTGAATTAAAGTGCGTAGTCAACAGCAAAAAAATCACATATATTTTTCGCATACGTAGTGGCGATAATACGTTTTTAGATTTTATAATCTACTTAATACCATTTACCCCGTACTCACCTTCAGCTGCGCCATGCAAGGTACTAACAGGTTAAATACCAAACGCATGATAGTCGGTATACCCCTGCGTACCACCCCCATAAAAAGTTGGACGATCGTAAGGTGTAAATGGATCTCCACGTTGTATACGTCTGGGTAAATCCGGGTTGGAAATAAAATACCGACCAAATGCAATAGCATCTGCATCGCCTTTAGCGACCGTTTCAGCAGCACTGTCTGCAGAAAAATTACCTGCAGTGATTAATATTTGATCCCAGTAGGGTCTAAAGGTTTGGCAACCCGAAGGAACATTTTGATGATTGACATCGCGCTGTCCGGCGCCAGAAGCTCGGGGTTCAACAAGGTGCAAATAAGCGAGCTTTAATTTGTTGAGTTCTTTGATTATTTCCCGATACAAGGTCAGGGGATCTGTTTCACCTGAATCATTAGCGATACCAAACGGCGATAGGCGTATACCCACGCGATCAGAACCCAAATCAATTGCTAACATCTCCGCCACTTCCAGAGGTAAGCGCATGCGGTTTGCCAAACTGCCACCGTAACGATCTGTGCGTACATTACTGCGGCTAATCATGAACTGCTCCAGCAGGTAGCCGTTAGCGCTGTGAATCTCTACACCATCAAACCCTGCCTCCATTGCTCGCCTTCCAGCAGCAACATAGGCTTGCTTAATCTGTTCGATTTCATCCAAACTCAATGCACGCGGAACCTCAAAAGGCGCGGGTGTGAAATCAGTCGTAAACGCATTACCTTCTGCCGCGATGGCCGAGGGAGCCACTGGTGCCAAACCACCCGGCTGATGAGACGAGTGAGAAATTCGTCCCACATGCCATAGCTGTAAAAATATACGGCCACCTTTGGCATGCACACCATCCGTTACCAGCTTCCATCCGTCGCGTTGTTCATCGGTGTGAATGCCGGGTGTGGCGGGCATACCCTGCCCCTCCGGAGCGACCTGTGATGCCTCAGCAATAATCAATCCACCTTCTGTTGCGCGCTGGGTGTAATACAGCGCATTAAGCGCATTGGGCACATTACCCGGACGGCTAGCCCGCATACGTGTAAGCGGAGCCATAACAATGCGATGTTTTAACTGCACAGCGCCTATGGTCAGTGGCTCAAATAATGTGTCACGCGCCTCTGTATTTTTTGTAGAAATCATTGTTGACCCCTGTTTAGATTTGTTTTTATTGGCTACATCTCTGCGGGTAGATCTGGACCGCCTGGTTGTGTACAGTCCTGCCGTATTGTAGTACTTGGCGCTATCAAACCCCGTTCACTACAGCCATTACAAATTGATGCGTGGTTGGCTTTAGTAAGCCACAAACCATCTCCTATGTGGCAACACAGATTAGCCCACTGGCAGCGGTCGCCTGCCAGGGTTACGGTACTCAGGCTCCGAGTATGCGAGAATCATTTTTGCATGTGCATGTCGCCACTCGCAGATACGTAGGCCGGGACTGCAGCTGCCACTAACGATGTCCATCCGTTCTGTTTACTGATAAATCTGAGCGCTGGCTTTCTATAAAAAGAGGAAATTTCAACCATGTCTAACGATGTATACGTTGCCGGTGTCGGCATGATCCCGTTTGCCAAACCAGGAGCAAGCGATCCTTACCACGTGATGGGCGCACGCGCGATCCGTGCTGCACTCGAGGACGCCGGTCTTGGTTACGACAAAATCCAGCAGGTCTATGCTGGCTATGTATTTGGCGACTCCTGCTGCGGCCAACGGGCGGTCTACGATGTCGGCATGAGCGGCGTGCCTGTCATTAATGTCAACAACAATTGCTCGACTGGCTCTACTGCGCTGTGGCTGGCCCGTCAGGCAGTCGCTTCCGGCGCCACTGACTGCGCTCTGGCGGTAGGTTTCGAACAAATGAAGCCCGGCGCATTGGGTAATGTCTATGAAGACCGGCCCTCGCCCTTTGATCGTTTCGACGATCAATGTGCCCAGCTGGTTGAGGCGGATGGCATCCCATTGGCCCTGCGTTATTTTGGTGGCGCCGGTCTGGCGCACATGCAGCAATACGGAACCAAGCTCACCACCTTTGCCAAAATCCGCGCCAAGGCCTCGCGCCATGCCGCCAACAATCCGCTGGCTCTGTTCAAAACTGTTTTAACTGAAGACGACGTCATGCAATCACCTACCATCTGGCCCGGTGTCATGACCCGTCTGATGGCTTGTCCTCCTACCTGCGGCGGTGCTGCAGCCATCGTCTGCTCAGCAGCCTTCGCCAAAAAACACGGCCTTGATCAACGAGTCCGTATTCGTGCGCAAGCCATGACCACCGACACTGGCTCCACCTTCGCCGGACCGCACAGCGATATGCGTCAGCTGGTTGGCTTCGACATGACCCGCGCAGCAGCGAGCTTGGTATACGAAGAAGCCGGTATCGGCCCCGATGAACTCAAGGTCGTTGAGTTGCACGACTGCTTTGCACAAAACGAATTGCTAACCTATGAGGCCTTGGGTCTGTGCGCCGAAGGCAACGCTGAACAATTCGTTGAGGATGGCGACAACACCTACGGTGGCAAATACGTCACCAACCCTTCCGGTGGTTTGCTCTCCAAAGGTCACCCTTTAGGCGCCACCGGCCTTGCCCAATGCACCGAACTCGTTAATCAGCTGCGTGGCACCGCTGAAAAGCGTCAGGTAGAAGGCGCTCGCATCGCCTTGCAACACAACCTCGGACTGGGCGGTGCCTGCGTTGTGACGCTGTACGAACGGGTCTAGTCCGTGATCGATCGCAAATGGATAGGGCATACCCTGCCCCCCACCACCTTTTTGGTCGAGCGATCCCGACTGCGCTTTTTTGCCAAGGCTATCGGCGAGAACGATCCGGTCTACACCGATGAGCATGCTGCACGCGCAGCTGGTCATCCAGATCTGCCAGCGCCTCCTACCTTTTTGTTTACCGCTGAACTGGAGTCTGGCGTCAAAATGGCATGGATAAACGACGCCGGCATTGAACTGGGCAAGGTGCTGCATGGCGAGCAATCGTTTACGCCACACCGCCTGCTGTATGCAGGCGATACCGTCTCGCTCACGGCGCAGATCACGGATATCTACGACAAAAAAAATGGTGCATTGGAATTCGTTGTTATCGACAGTGCTGCCCACAATCAGCATGACGAACTTGTCGCTCACTTGCGCGGCGTAATCGTCGTTCGGCACTAATAGGCCATCATGTACCGTCTTGATTTACGCTCTTTGAAAGCGGGCGACATACTACCTACGTTGACCCTGCCCCCGGTTAATCGCACCATGCTCGCCTTATTTGCCGGTGCATCGGGTGACCATAATCCAATTCATATCGATATCGATTTTGCGCGTAAAGCCGGCATGCCAGATGTGTTCGCGCACGGCATGCTGAGCATGGCATGGCTAGGCCGACTGCTGACGCAGTGGGTACCGCAACAGCAGATACGGCATATGGGCGTGCGATTTTTGGGCATCACCCATATCGGCCACATCATCACCTGCAGCGGACAGATCAAAGAACACTGTATGTTCGAAGGTCAACCTTGTGTACGCGTTGACATCGTAACCACCAATCAATATGGCCAAGTGCGTATCGCTGGTGAAGCGATGATCGCCATAGAATCAGGAGAACCCACATGACAGGCACACTCGAAGGTAAGGTCGCGCTGGTCACTGGCTCCGGCCGTGGCATAGGTCGTGCCATTGCACACAAATTTGCAGCCCAAGGTGCGCGAGTAGTTGTCAATGATCTCGATACCGATCCGGCGCAACAAGTCGTCGATGAAATTCGCGCTGCCGGTGGCATAGCCACGGCTTGCAGCGGCAGCGTATCCACCGCCGACTTTGCAGAGCGCTTCATCGGCACTGCTATGCGCGAGTATCAGGGCATCGACATCATCGTCAACAATGCTGGCTACACATGGGATAGCGTGATCCAAAAAATGACCGACGAGCAGTGGTACGCGATCATGGATGTGCACCTGACCGCACCATTTCGTATTCTGCGCGCAGCGCAACCAGCGATCCGCGCACTGGTTAATGCCGAACAGGCCGCAGGCACCTTACGCTCGCGCCGCGTGGTCAATATTTCTTCTGTCGCCGGTATCTTCGGCAATGCGGGTCAGTCCAACTACGCAGTAGCCAAAGCCGGCATTGAAGGCCTGACTAAAACATTAGCCAAAGAATGGGGCCGATACAACGTGACAGTCAATTGCGTAGCCTATGGCTATATTAAGACGCGACTCACCGAAAGCGGCGCCAACGACGGCGCCACTGCGCATATTGATGGCCGCGATATCCGCGTAGGCGTTAACCCGGGCCTGAAAGCTGCCATGGAACAGGCTATTCCACTGGGGCGCGGCGGCACCCCTGAAGAAGCTGCCGGCGCGGTCTATCTGTTCTGTTTGCCTGAAGCCGATTACATCAGCGGCCAGACACTCATGTGCACCGGTGGCTTGACCGGTATCTAATGATCATGAATTTGCATAACAACGCGTTGCTGGAAATACAGTGACATGTCGTTCTCCGTTATTTAACTGATGCCCTTACCGCTCACCGAGGCTCCCATGTCGATTGATTTCCGCCCTACGTGGATGAATGAAGAACTTGATCTTTTCCGCGATAACATTGCCCGCTTTCTCGACAATGAAGTCGCGCCGCAAGACGAAGCCGCGCGCAAGCAAGGACATGTAGGCCATGCAATTTGGCGCCGTGCCGGTGAGCTCGGTCTCTTGTGCATCGACGTACCCGAACAATTTGGTGGTGGTGGAGGCGACTTTCGCCATGAAGCACTGTTTGATGATCAGATGGCACGTCGCGGCCTGACCGGCATGGCGACCTCGGTGCACAGCATCGTTGCGCAGTACTTTGTTCATCACGGCACACCCGAACAGCAGCGCATGTATTTACCCAAACTGGCCAGCGGCGAACTGGTCGGCGCCATCGCTATGACGGAGCCCGGTGGTGGTTCCGATCTGCAGAGCATACGTACCCGGGCTGAACGGCGTGGTGATGCGTACATCATCAATGGCGCCAAAACCTTTATTACGAATGGCTATCTGGCTGGTCTGGTGCTGCTCGTTACAAAGACTGATACGACACAAGGCGCGCGCGGCATCTCTATTCTGATTGTTGAAACAAACAACTGCGCTGGCTACAAAGTAGGACGTGTGCTGGACAAGATGGGCATGAAATCACAAGACACCGCTGAATTATTTTTCGATGAAGTCACGGTGCCTGCAAGCGCTGTGCTGGGTGGTGTGGAAGGTCAGGGATTTTTTCAGCTGATGTCTGATTTGCCGTATGAACGCGCCATCATCGGTGTGACTGCTGCTGCTGCAATTGAAGGCGCGCTTGAAATGACACTGGCCTACACCCGAGAGCGCAATGCGTTTGGCAAGCCACTGTTTGATTTCCAAAATACGCGTTTCAAACTTGCTGAAATTGCCGCTATCGCCAAAGCTACGCGGGCTTTTGTAGACCGCTGCGTCGAGGATCAAGTTGCTGGCAAACTCGACACGGTTACCGCCTCGATGATCAAAATGTGGGCCACTGAACAACAAGGCAAAGTAATGGACGAATGCGTACAACTTTTTGGTGGCTATGGATACATGAACGATTATCCAATCGCACGCATGTTTGCCGACGCGCGGGTACAGCGCATCTACGGTGGCACCAACGAAATCATGCGCGAAGTCATAGCACGCGGCCTGTGAGTTTGAGAGAGTTTGTTCGTCGCTCGCTAAACGCTGGAAAATTTCTATGGCGGTTAACAGTAGCTATATGAAATCGACATAAAAAAACGGCATCCCCTGTGCGTGGGTGATGCCGTTCGAATTCATCGCCACAAAAAAATCAGGACGCGCAAATTTTCGCTTTTGCTTCAGCATATTCACGCTGAAAACGCGCAATCAGCGCTGCCGCAGGAACAACTTCACGTACAGTGCCTATACCCTGCCCACAACCCCAGATATCCTTCCAGGCCTTGGCGCTGATACCGCTTTCGCCGCTACTAAAATTCATCTTGCTTGGATCACTCTGCGGCAAATTATCCGGATCCATACCGGCATTTTTTATACTCCCCTTGAGATAATTACCGTGTACACCCGTGTAGAAATTGCTGTAAACAATATCGTCCGAGTTGGATGTCGTAATCATCTGTTTGTAATCTTCGGCAGCGCGCGCTTCATCAGTTGCAATAAAGGCTGAGCCTATATACGCAAAATCCGCACCCATTGCCTGAGCCGCCAGAATAGCGCCACCGGATGCGATTGAACCAGACAACGCCAAAGGTCCACCAAACCAGTCACGAATTTCCTGAATCATTGCGAACGGACTTTTTACGCTAGCGTGACCACCTGCGCCGGCAGCGACAGGGATAAGTCCATCGGCACCTTTTTCTATCGCTTTGTGGGCATAGACATTATTAATGACGTCGTGCAAAACCACGCCTCCCCAACTATGCACTGCCTGATTCACATCTTCGCGCGCACCCAGACTGGTAATCGTAATTGGTACTTTATATTTTGCGCAGACCTGCAAATCATGTTCCAGCCTGTCGTTGCTTTTATGGACTATCTGATTAATCGCGAACGGCGCAGCGGGGCTGTCCGGATGCGCTTTATCGTGTGCTGCCAAAGCCTCGGTAATTTCGGCCAGCCATTCATCCAGCTGAGATGCTGGGCGCGCATTCAAAGCAGGCATAGATCCCACCACGCCAGCAATACACTGCGCAATGACCAGCTTAGGATTACTAATAATAAAAAGTGGACTACCAATCACCGGGAATTTAATTTTCTGAAGAACCGGTGGCAGGCTACGAACAGGTGCGGTCATAATATCTCTGTGAGTAAGTTAAAAAAATCTAAATCAGGGCAGTCTTTCAAAACGAATGCAGCATGCATGCATCGATGGGCTTACCTCTTGTTTGCACGGCCCTGCAATTATTTGTAATTACCTAGTTCTTTCCAGCGTCCATTTTCAACAATAGACATTCGGGATTGCGCGCTACCCAGACGACGCGTTGCAGTCCAGCTGTAAACAGGGCTTTCAAACATTGGGTATTCCACTTTACCGAGTGACTCCATCGAACTGACAAAGGACTTGGTATCAAGTGCTGGGCCAGCTTTTTGTGATGCCCGCGCAAAAATATCGATCATCATGTAGCCAATTTCTGATTGTATCGTTGGTTCTCCACCATCGAATTTTGCTTTGTATTTGGCTACCCATTCACGCAACGCTGGGGATGCTGCATCGTCATACGGTGTCTGTAACAGGCTTACTGCATAAAATCCTTCGGCGACTTTACCACCGAGCTTGGGGATTAGTTCTGTGAAGGTGACATAGGAACCCATCATGGTGGCTGTCATGCCGACCTTGCGCGCTTCACCCAAAATCGTCACTGTGTCGCGTACAAGCGTACCCATCACCACAAAATCACAACCTGCCGATTTGAGTTTGGCTACTTGCGAAGAAAAATCCGTGGCGCCACGCTTGTAGGTAGTCTTCTCCATCAACTCAACACCGATTGATTTCAGGCCTGCCTCGGCACCGCCCAATACCTCAAGACCATAATCGTCATCTTGATAAATTATGCAGGGCTTAGTTGCTTTCTTTGCTTTGTACAACTCAGGCGTTTGCACCTGCATGGTTGAAAAATACGGCGGCAACAATGCAAATTTTAATGGGTGCAATGGCTCGAACATATCGCGCGCGCCGGTAGTCGGCAAAAAATTAGCAATATTTTTTTCAAATTGAATGGGCATGGCTGCGTTGTTGTGCGCTGTGCCCATATGACCAACCACCATAAAAACTTTGTCTTGATTTACCAGCTTCTGTACAGCCAACACTGCTTTTTTTGGATCGTACGCAGAATCTTCCATCAGCAATTTAATTTTGCGACCATGTATACCACCCTGCGCATTGATTTCATCTACCCGCATCTGCATGCCGTTACGTACCCATTTACCCAGCGCTGCAATCGGGCCGGATAAATCCTGCACCGAGCCGATCAAAATCTCGTTACTATTTACCCCTTGCATTTCAGCCCACGCTGGCGGCGCCAGCAACATAGCCAGCATCACACTCCATAATCTGCTTTTTTTCATGCCTGCCTCCTGGTCTATTTTTTTAATGGTGATACATCTTTTCAATCTGCTGCGCATACTTTGCTTCGACTAATTTCCGCTTTAATTTCATTGTTGGCGTTAGCTCTTCATCTTCTGCACTGAGCTGGGTATCCAATAGCCAAAACGTTTTGATCTGTTCAACCCGCGCAAATTTTTTATTCACCTTGGCTACTTCAGCCTGAATTAATTCCAGCACCGCAGGTGCTGTTGTCAGGCTGGCATAATTTGAAAAAGGAACGTCATGGTCTTGCGCATAGCGTTCTACGTTTTCCTGATCAATCATGATAATGGCAACCAGATAGGGGCGCCGGTCACCGATGACCACTGCGTCGGTCAGATACGGAGAAAATTTAAGCTCATTTTCAAATTCGCTAGGCGTGATATTTTTTCCGCCCGCGGTGATGATAATGTCCTTCATCCGATCTGTAATACGAAAAAAACCATCCGCATCCATCGTACCTACATCGCCCGTATGCAACCAGCCATCTGCATCTATCGTCTCTCGGGTTTTTTCAGGCTGATTCAGATACCCCATAAACACATTCGGGCCACGGATCAGTAATTCACCATTACTCGGATCAACCCTCACCTCGGTGCCTGGCACTGCAAGGCCTATCGTGCCAGGACGAATACCGTGTGGCTGGCTCATGGTACCCAATGCGCATGATTCCGTTTGCGCCCAGCCTTCCAGCATCGGTACACCAAGCGACAAATACCAGCGTATCAATTCTGGCGAAATGGGTGCTGCTCCCGTCGTCAAAAATCGCGCACGATGTATACCAATCATTTTTCGAATGTTATCTAGTGCCAGCCAGCGCGCCAGAATAAAACGTAGCTTTAAACCCGCCGAAATCGGCTGCCCTGCCAAACATAAATCTGCGATCCGCCCGCCGACATCAATACTCCACGCATAGGCAGCGCGCTGCAGAGGCGTGCTTTCCTTGATGGCTATAGTCACTGCTGAATAAAATTTTTCCCACACACGTGGCACCGCAAATAACGTCGTTGGCGCTATCTCACGCACATTCTCCGGCACGGTCTCCGGGTTCTCGACAAAATTAAGAATAGTGCCCGTATAAATTGCCACGTATGCGCCCAGCAAACGCTCTGCGATATGACAAAGCGGCAAAAAACACATGCGCTCATCGCGCTCATCTTGCGGTAATCCTTCCGCAGCACGACCACACGAATACACCAGCCCCGCATGGCTATGCATGGCGCCTTTGGGTTTACCCGTCGTACCCGAGGTATAGACCAAAATCGCCAGATCATGCGGCTGGCAGCGCGCAATACGCTCCGACAGCAGCCCCGGTGTATGGCTTGCCAACACACGGCCACGCTCGCGCAACTGATCTAAGCTGATGATCATCGCGTCATCCAGATCACGCAGCCCTTTCATGTCAAACACAATGATATGGCGCAGCAGCGGCAAATTAGCGCGCACTGAGAGTGCTTTATCGAGCTGCTCTTCGTCTTCGACAAACAATACCGTTGCACTCGAGTCACCGCACAGATACCGCACCTGCTCGCTGGCGTCGGTAGGATAAACGCCGTTGGTCACGCCGCCACAGCTTAGCGCTGCCATGTCCGCCCACATCCACTCCACTCGCGTGTTGGCAAGAATCGCAGCGCACTGCCCGGGCTGAAAATCCAGACTCAACAAACCATTGGCAATCTCACCTACGATACTGCCCACTTGCTGCCAATTCCAGGACTGCCAGATTCCATATTCTTTTTGTCGCATCCAGACCTGATCGCCGCGCGCGGCGACGCCATTCCAAAACATCGCAGGCAGGGTGTCTCCTTGCGCAAACGCAGCCGGATTCACATCATGATGTTTTGCTTTCCAGAGCATAGGCTATCTCCACGTCTTTTTCTTTTTCCAACGCCGCTCGCCTCGCGCACCCGCTTCTTTCATGCCGAGATAAAATTCTTTGATGTCTTCTTTTTCGCGTAATCGCGCACACGTATCTTCCATCACGATTCTGCCGTTCTCCAGCACATAACCGTAATCAGCAGCGTTCAAGGCCATGTTGGCATTTTGTTCGACCAGCAAAATCGTCGTACCGCGCTCACGGTTGATACGAACCACAATTTCAAAAATTTCTTTGGTCAGTCGTGGCGATAAACCCAGACTTGGTTCATCCAGTAACATCAATTGGGGTGCCGACATCAGCGCCCGTGCAATAGCTAGCATCTGCTGCTGTCCGCCTGAGAGCAACCCAGCATCTTGATGACTACGCTCTTTAAGCACTGGAAAATACGCAAAGACCATCTCTAGGTCGCGTGCAAACCCATCCCGATCATGCCGCGTGTAGCCCCCCATCTGTAAATTGTCGAGCACCGATAGCAAAGGAAAAACCTCGCGCCCTTCCGGTACCTGCACCAGACCACGCTGCACAATATGCGCCGGGTCTTGTGCAGTAATGTCTACACCATTGAAACTGACAGAACCTTTCCGCGGATCGATGATGCCTGAAATTGTTTTTAGTATGGTTGACTTGCCCGCGCCATTCGAACCAAGCACCGTGGCAATCTGACCGCGCATCACATCCAGACTGATACCGCGTATGGCCTTGATGGGGCCATACGCACTTTCAACATTGGTTAACGACAGCAGAGATGTAGCTGCACCACTCATGACTGCTCCCGACGCAGGCTGCTAACGTCATCGACCGAGCCCAGATACGCCTCAATTACACCTGGATCACTCTGCACTTGCTGTGGCGTGCCAGTGGCCAGCACCTCACCTTGATTCATCGCCAGCACACGGTCTGATACTTTCGACACCAATGTCATGTCGTGTTCAACCATGAGTACTGTCACACCTAATTCTTCTTTGATGTCGCTGATCCAGAACACCATGTCATCGGTTTCTTCCACATTGAGGCCTGAGGACGG
The DNA here is from genome assembly GCA_021298555.1 of Oxalobacteraceae bacterium. Lineage (GTDB taxonomy): Bacteria > Pseudomonadota > Gammaproteobacteria > Burkholderiales > Burkholderiaceae_D > Pernthalerella. The sequence goes on along the minus strand of JAJTGE010000017.1, from coordinate 18,114 downwards.
CTCATCAAGCAATAACAACTGCGGCGCCGTGCACAATGCACGCGCTAGCTCGACCACCTTGCGTATACCGTAGGGTAAATTACCAATCCGAACATCGCGATGGTGCTGCAAATCGAGCAGATCAATAATCTCTTCGACCTTGCGACGCGCCGCAATTTCGGCATCTCTTGCGCGCGTAGTAAACAGCAGGTCGCGCCAGAAACCGGTCTGACGATGCGTGTGGCGTCCGATCAGTAAATTTTGCAAAACAGTGGCCTGCTCAAATAATTCTATATTTTGAAAAGTACGTGCGATGCCCAATGTTGCAATTCGGTGTGGCGGCTGAGCAGTCAGATTTACTACGCCGTGTGGCGTGTGATACGCCATGCTGCCTGTGGTGGCTGCATAAATACGGCTGATTAAATTAAACACTGTTGTCTTGCCAGCGCCATTAGGACCAATCAGTGTAAATACCTCGCCGCGACGCACATCAAAGCTGACGTCATTGACGGCTTTGACACCGCCAAATTGCATCGAAAGATGACTGACTGAAAGCAGGAGCTCATTCATGATAATACGTGCCTCATTTCAAACGATCTGATTTAAGGAACGTCTTCTGGCGCCGGAACATGTCTTGGCGGTAGAACGGAAAAATCTCCAGCCAGGTACGTATCTTGAGCCAGCGCCCGTAAATACCTAGCGGCTCAAACAGTACAAATAAAATTAAAACTAATCCATACACGACGCTTTGCAAGCCGGGAGCCTGACCCACCATCGCGGGTAAAAAATCCTTACTGATCGCAATCAGCTGAGGCATCACGATTAAAAAAATCGCCCCTAAAAAAGCGCCATGGATAGAACCTAATCCACCGATTACCACCAGCATCAACAGCTCGATCGATTGCAACAAACTAAACTGATCTGGTGAAATGAATTGCAGCTTGTGGGCATAAAGCGCACCACCGAGCCCGGCTAACGCCGCCGAAATGGCAAATGACAAAGTCTTGGTACGCGCGACATGGATGCCCATGCTCTGCGCCGATATTTCTGAATCGCGCACGGCGACAAAGGCACGCCCGGTCGGTGCTCGCAGCAGATTAAGCACCCCCAGCGTAGAGAGCACAGTCAGGGTCAGGCACAACGCGTAAAACAAAACGGGCGTATTGAAGTTCACAGCAAACAATACGGGTGGCTGGACATGTACACCGGCATTGCCGCCAGTGACTGATTCCCAACGCGCCAAAATTTCTTCGAGTATGAATCCAAAACTGAGCGTTGATATCGCCAGATAGATTCCTTTGACGCGTAACGCAGGTAAGCCAACCATAAAACCGACAGCTGCCGAAATGAACATAGCCAGGATCATCGCCAGCGGAAACGGCACACCGGCAGCGACAAAAAATACTTGTGCATAGGCGCCAACACCCATAAAAGCGCCATGGCCCATCGAGAACAACCCCGTAAATCCGGACAACAGCATGAGCCCCAGACCGACGATAGCGTATATCAGCACAAAGGAAAGCTGCTCCAGCCAATATTGAGGCAGCAAAAAAGGAGCAACGACCAGCGCCACCAGCAGCAACCCATACCAGAACAGATGCCCGCCATGACGCGCCAGCGCTATGTCTTGCTCGTAACGGGTTTTAAAAAGAAAGCGCATCGTGCTCGTTATACTTTCTTGCGTAGTTGTTCGCCAAACAGCCCATTAGGACGGACCAGCAACACGACAAGTACAACGACATAGGCACAGACATCCTTGACACCCTCAGGCAAATAAAAACCTGCCATGGACTCGGTAATGCCAATGACTAGCCCGCCTGCAATGGCACCAGGCAAACTACCAAAGCCACCAACGACCGCTGCCGGAAATGCCTTCAATCCAATCATGCCTATGTTGGCATGAACAAATGTAATCGGAGCCAGCAGCATGCCAGCCACTGCAGCAACTGCCGAAGCCAGACCCCACACCAGTCCATTGATACGACGCACAGGAATGCCCATGTAATACGCTGCAAGCTGATTTTGTGAAGCAGCCTGCATCGCAATGCCTATACGCGTAAAGCGAAACAGCGCAAACAGTACTGCGCTGAGCAACACGGTAGCGGCAATAATTACCAAGTGCTCAGCACTAAAATTGGCTTGGCCTAGCGTGATCAGTTCATCTTTGTAGGGCACATCGAGCGGAAGCGTATCGGCCCCTATGCCAGGCACCATGGTTATGAGGCCGCGGGCAAGATAACCGACCCCTATGGTTAGCATCACGACTGTAAAAGCAGGCTCACCCAAAATGGGCCGAATTGTTACGCGCTCCAGCAGTATGCCGAACACTGCCATTAACATCATTGCGATCGGCAACGCCAACCAAAACGAAAGTCCCAAGCCCGACACCAGTGCCAGACCCACAAACGCGCCCAACATCATCAGATCGCCCTGAACAAAGCTGACGGTTTCGGTGGCTTTATAAATCAGCACAAATCCCAGCGCGATCAGGCCATAGATGCAACCTTGCGCGATACCGCTTAACAGCAATTGCATGAAAAGCACCGTGTCTCCTCCAGCTTTTTGGCATTTCGTCGGTATGAATTATTTTTATACGACGAAGATCGTTATTTTTTTGAAACTGCTTAAGTAACCTCTGAGCTATGCGCTTGATTGTGGCAACTCCGTCGTTTGTTTTGTATCGATAGCCTTGGATTGATTTCGTTTGTATACGATCGCTGTCAGCAAAGGTGTCAGCAATGCCGTAATGATGACGGAAGCTGCCACCTGAATAGTCGCCATAGGCGCAATTAACGCGTAGCTGGGATCCGCAATAGCTACGGCTTGAGGCGTGCCAGCAGCATTACCAGCGGTACTTGATGCAGCCGCGCCCGCCACACCAGAACCGCCCAACCATCTGTCGATGACTATACACGCAGCACCGGTAGCTACCAGCACGGTCAGACCCAGAAAAATACCCTGAAAACCTGCTTTAAGTACTGCGTTTAAATTAATCGTCTGTCCCAATGCAAACGCCATAAACGGCACAATAATCGCTTCACGCGAACCAAAAAATTCTCTCAACTCTTCATCGAGGTTAGCGAGTATCGCGCCTGCTGCAATTGGAAGAATCACAGAGAGCATCGTTAACCAAGGTATGTTCGCCAGACCAGCGCCGACCAGAATCAGCATCGTTAAAAATGGGCCCGTTTCTATACTCTGCGGCACATACGTACCTGCATCTTCTTTATTGCCAAAAGTGCTGGTCAGGGCCATGAACATTCCACCGTTCGTGTCGTTCATGGCTGCGAGTATGGCTAAGGTGGTTAATCCAAAAAAATCACCATCAAAAAAATAAGCCACTGCCATCGATAAAATAGTCGCCGTACCGACCTTGGCAAACATGATTCCAAAACCACGCTTTAACATGACAGGTGCTGCACGCAATGTCATTTTGGTTCCAACAACGAATAGATACATTGCCACTAAAGTAAGGTACCCTTTACTGGTCAATGCTTCAGTGAATCCACCAATCTTTAGCGCATCTGGAGCAAATGTATTGACCAGAATACCAATAAACAAAGGTACAACCATTAGGCCACCGGGTATTTTCGTGACTGTCTGAAGAATTTTCATGGAGCCCTCTTATTAATTTTATTTGCTGACCTGAGTAAGTCATACCTACCGACATTCAGACTGTAGCACCATTTACTTTCAAGCTAAATTTTTCATAGTCAAATGTACTGAATAAGATATCCACACCTACAAAAATAGTGTCGTGAAGTTTCGCGCACTTGTATGAAAATTTAATCGACTACTGCCACCACTATCGTACGCATGAATCTGCATCAGATAGGTGGCTCAGGGTTAAATATCATGCGGTGCATCATGAATTGATTCGCATACACCGGATGATTTATGATGTTACTGAATCCTGACCTCTATCACGCAATAGGCCACAAATATGTTGATCCGAACCATCATTGGACTGATGATATTTTTGTATGTAGGCGTGTGCGGCGCGAATGAGACTGCGGGTTCAAATGAGGTGGTTTTCAAAATACTAAAAACAGTTACGATTAGCACTGATGTGGTTGAGTTAGAAATCACCAGAGACTTTCCAGTCGCCCAGGAAATCCGTCGTCATTATCAAACCAAGAGCTACAAGTCAGAACACATGGTTTTCCAGGTTCAGTGCAGCAGCAAGCGTATGAATGTCCTCGCCTACCAGTGGTATTCCAACGCCGGTCTAAGCGGTACCTTGGTGTATGCATCAGATCGGGAAACTGGCTGGTTTGTAGCCAAGAAAGAACCAGCTGCCGGTGAACTGATGGCTAAAGTTTGTACCGACTAGCGTTTTATCTGCCATTGACCCGCAGTCAACCAACCATTGTCTTCCGGATGCGGCTCCTATGAACGGCCCGAGTTAATGGCTAGATTAAGTCTGACATCACATTACCCAAAACGGCGTTACAGAGCAATCAACCGTTGACCAGTTTCACCCGTAGCTGTCAAACAATTCAGGCCGGCGATTACAACCCATAGAACACGACGATATTTCTGTTTTATTAATCCTGCTGTCTTTATGCTGCATTAGAAAGTCGTCGCCTCAGTTTTCGTAATGTGCATCGGGACTAGTCGTGTTAGAGACGTGCGTGATTGATGTATGCTCACTTTGTGATGTATTTTTTTGATTTAAGAACATACTATTCACGCTGTAGTATCACGTTTCTTCATCAAACCAATTAGTTGAAAAATAAAAAACGGATAATATCCGTCAAAGGGCAACGATGCATAAACAACGCGTAGCAGTCGTCACCGGTGGGGCAATGGGTATAGGTGGTGAATCCGTTGCACAACTCGCGCAAAATGGCTATCACGTCGTGATCGCAGATCGCGACACTACCGCTGCACAGCAGACGGCAGATCATTTAATTGAACAAGGACTATCCGTTAGCACTGTCGAGATCGATGTCGGTATATCAGCGTCCATCACGGCAGCTTTCGCGTCTATACAGCAGCAGTTTGGCCGCTGTGATGTGCTTGTTAATAGCGCTGGGATAGCCAAGGTCTATCCCTTTCTTGACTATCCGCTTGATCATTTCGAACAGACCATGAGCATCAACGTCACTGGCACTTTGCTGTGCAGTCAGCACGCAGCGCGCATGATGGTCGAACAGAAATGGGGAAGAATCATCAACATCGCCTCAGTGGCTGGTATGCGCGCAGTTGGCTCGGGCCGAACAGCCTATGGCACATCCAAAGGCGCCGTGATTGCACTAACACGCCAGATGGCTGTAGAACTGGCTGAGCACGGTATTACCGCAAATGCTGTTTCACCGGGCCCAGTTGATACTCCATTTACTCGGGTGCTGCATACTGAAAAATTCAAACAAGAGTATTCCAGTGCCATACCCATGAATCGCTACGGTACAGTCTCTGAAATCGCTGCCGTAGTCGCCTTTCTCGCATCCGATCAATCCTCGTATATCACGGGCATATCGATGCCAGTCGACGGTGGCTTCCTTGCCTCTGGTGCGCGAGGCATATGATGACGCCGAGTAGTGAAAAAGACCCCTACAAATAGCACCCAACTGTTTTACCCGTCATATCAATCGTCACAGATCTTCTGACTGCGTAGACAATGCCGCCAATGGTACAAATATTGGATACGCACAGAGCATGCTCTAGTCATTGAACGTCATACGTCTAAAAAGCCCAGGAATACTGGGCTCTTTTTTGTCCTGTTCAGTAAAAAAATCATCCCTTATTAATTTTAGTTTCTAATACCAGCTCTCAAAAATTAGGTACGTATTTGATATTTATATTTTATCCTATGATTGTGTACTAGTTTATTTCTGGTCTTATTTTGACCTATAACAAATTTATTTCTAACAACCTTTCATATACTAAGCACGTACCGAGCAACAAGGCAATAGACACTAGCTTTCATAAAGTTTTTATTTGGGATGCTCTTTTAAGCGCACGACTAAAAACAGGCCGAACAGGTCAACTTGATTACAAACATTCATGATGCGTGAAAAAATAATCGCTATGAAAAATTCCATAAAATACCTAACGCCGAAACCATCACGCTATATACACATTGCCCTGCTGCTGGTCTCACCCATGCTGCTTGCCGCATGCGCTATGGAATTCCTTAACGCCAAGCCGGCACGTGAACTCGGACCACCCCCACCGCCACAAGGCAATCTGTATGCTGGTTGGCGAGTATTTCAAGATAAATGCGCAAGCTGCCACGGCATGGCAGCAACAGGTGGTGATCGCGCACCTGATTTGCTACCTATCGTTGCCGACATGAGCTCGCGCCGTTTCGCAGAGTTGGTATTAAAGCGCTATGACCTAGGGTATGGATTGGGACCAGATTCATCAAATCAATCAACTATCGATACTCGTATCGAAGACATAGTGCGGCTCAAAGAACCACCTATAGAGATGCCCGCATGGCAAGGGGAGCCTGCGGTGAATGCGCACATCCTTGATTTGTACACCTACCTGCTAGCGCGTTCTGATAAAAGAATTGGCACAGAACGTCCGGCGCGATAATTAAAACTTCATTATCGATATACCGATAAGTATTCAAAATTAGGTAATCTAGTCAGTAAAAATACTTCCGTATTTCAAACGCAAATCACCCTTTTGCACTTTTCCTGTACCGCCAACGGGTAACGACTGAACAAAGATCACTTCATCAGGCACCCACCATTTCGCGACCCGTTGCGAAAGAAAGTCAATGAGCTCCTGCTTCTCCAGAGTTTTTTCAGGTTTGGGAACGATCAAGAGCAATGGTCGCTCATCCCACTTAGGATGCTTTACTCCGATAACGGCAGCCATGGCCACACTGGGGTGAGCAGCCGCCGCATTTTCAAGGTCGATAGAGCTAATCCATTCACCGCCCGACTTGATGACATCTTTGGTGCGATCACGTATGTGCATCACTCCTTCCGGGCTGATGGTTGCAATATCACCCGTAGGAAACCAACCATCGACTAGCGCCGTCGTATCAGCCTTGTGATACTGCTCAACTATCCACTGTCCCCTCACCATCAACTCGCCTTGCGCGCTTCCATCTCTGGGAAGCGAATTTCCATGTTCGTCAATAATTTTTAATTCAATACCAAAAACAGATTTGCCCTGCTTAGCAATCAATTCATGACGTTTGTCTGCGGGCCAATCCATTTCGCTATCGTTTAAATTACTCATAGTCGCCACGGCAGTAGTTTCCGTCATGCCCCAACCATGACGCACATCGACGTTGTAGAAATCATTGAACTTAGTAATCAATGCTCGGGGCATGGCAGAGCCACCCACACCCGTTCTGCGCATCGTTGTAAATTTCAGATTGTTTTGCTCCAGGTGCTGAACCAGACCCATCCAAATAGTCGGAACACCCGCACTAATCGTTACTTTTTCAGATTCCATGAGATCGTACAGGCTGGCTCCATCTAATTTTGGGCCTGGCAAAACTAATTTTGCGCCAGCTATCAGAGCAGCGTAAGGCAAACACCACGCATTAATATGAAACATGGGTACGACTGGAAGCACCGCTTCTTGCGAAGAAAGGCACAGCACGTTAGGCTGACATGCAGATAACGCACTGAGTGCGATTGCTCTGTGTGAGTAAAGTACACCCTTAGGATTGCCCGTAGTTCCCGATGTGTAGCACAAAGCTGCACCCAATCTTTCATCTAGGTCTGGCCAATCAAAAACCGCTTCGTGTGCAGCTATCAAATCTTCATAGCATTTAATTTCCACACCTTCCACCGCTGGTGTATTGGCTTTGTCGCTTAAACAAATCCAGTGCTTCACCTTAGAGCAATGCGGAGCAACCGCTTTAACCAATGGCGCGAAGCTACTATCAAACAGTATCGCCTCATCGTCTGCGTGATTAATGATGTAGGCTAGTTGATCAGGATGCAGACGCGGATTGCATGTATGCATAACCATGCCGCTACCCGATACAGCATAGTAGGACTCCAGATGCCTGTAGTTATTCCATGCAATCGTTCCAACGACGCTACCCACATTTAGACCGAGGCTGGCTAAAGCGTTCGCCAGTTGTTTAGATCTGTTGGCCATATCGGCAAAGGTATAGCGATGCAATGGCCCGTGAGTCTCTCGACTAACAATCAGTTGCTGACCAAATTGATTAGCCCCGTGCTCAAGAATGGCTGAAATCAGCAACGGACGCTCCATCATTTTCCCGATTGATTGCATGGCTTAATCCTCATTAAATTAGTTATTGGGCTCATAGGCATCCAGTGTAGACCCAGATTCTACAGGGGTCAGAGAACGATCTAATTGACTGGAGAAGTGCGCGACTTTAATGGATCAGGCAGCTCAGTGTCTCAAACCTAGCGTATGTAATGATGGTGAATTACGAAGTGCGACAAGAAAAACGGTTAGGCCACAGGTCACTTTTTTTGCAGTGAAAATTCATACTCTAGGCTCCAGTAGGGCTGTTGCATATCACGACCATCTGGTGCTTTGCCTTGCGCATGGGACTGAAAATCCCCTACTAATGATGGCCGCACACCAAACACCACATCACTGTTTAAATAACGATCGCCCTCGCGGAAAATATGGGTAATCAGAGGCTGATATCCATCAGCGGTTACAAAAAAGTGTATGTGTGCTGGTCGCCAGGGATGACGGCCTGTGTTTAACAACATCTGACCGACCGGGCCATCAGTGGGCACCGGATACGCCTCGGGCAATACCGTCCAAAAGGAAAAATGTCCCTGCGCATCTGTTGTTATCAAACCTCTGGCACGACGCTCACTTTGCAATTCACCACGTTGAACATCATACAAACCCTCTGCGTCAGCCTGCCAAACATCAACCATGGCATGCGCTAGCGGCACTCCATCTGCCGATAACACCCGGCCTGTAACTAACAGCGGTTGGCCGGGTGCGCCGTTCGTGATGTCGGCACCGTTTTCCATAGGAGGCGCATCGTGAGTATGGAAAGGTCCCAATACAGTAGCTTCTGTTGCGCCCTGCTTTGCTCCGTCGTGCATGGCAACCAACAACATAGATAAACCCAGCGTATCGGAAAGCAAAATAAATTCTTGCCTAACATCGTCACATGTGTGACCTGTCGCAGTTAAAAATTGTATGCCCGCCATCCATTCAGCTTCTGTGAGTTGCGTTTCTTCGGCAAACGCATGCAAATGCTTGACTAGTGATTGCATCAGCAATTTAAGTCGGGGATTATCCGTACCTGCAAAGCTATCAATCGCAGCCTGAGTAATCATTTGGTGTGAAAAAGTCATTTAATTCCTCGGCTTTAAAAATCGATGTGTGGGGAAAAGTGATAAGCCATACCGCCGGTGTAAAGCGCCCCACAAGCCATCTCTGAAAAACAGCGTAACCACGATGGCTATAAGACCCAATCCTATGAGGTACCACGTACCATAATCACTAAAAAATTTATTTAAAAACCAAAACAGTAGTGCGCCAATGATAGGCCCCTCTATACGCCCCAAACCACCTATCACCACCATAAAAATAGCGAATGCCGTCCAGTTCACTGAAAACGCTGCATCAGGTGAGATGCGAAGATTACTAACAAAATATAAAGCCCCAGCTAAACCCGTACCACCTGCAGCGATTAAGTAAACAGCTAACTTTAATCGCCACACGTCAATCCCTTGGGACGCTGCAGCGCTTTCATTATCGCGAATCGCAAGTAAGGCCAGTCCACGCTTGGATCGTAAAAATAAATAAATACCTGCAATCGCAAGCACAATACAAGCCAGTGCAATCCAGTAGGTTGTACTTTCTCGCGTAGCTTTTTCTATGCCGCGCAACGCAGTCAGAGACGTACCTGAACCACCTCCTACCCAGTGTAAATTTGCAAACGACAAACGAAACACTTCAGCGATAACCCACGAACCTATCGCAAAATATCCCCCTTGCAATCTGAATGCAATCAGTGACACTGGCCAGGCAATCATGGTGGTTAAAATCGCTGCAAGAGGTATAGCTATAAAGGGGTTCACGCCTGCTTCATTGCCCAAGATGAGCATGGCGTAACCACCAAAACCAAAAAATGCTTGCTGACCTATGCTCACCATACCGCCATAACCTGCAAGCAGATTCCACATCATGGCAAACAAAAAATAGCAGGCTATTTCAACGACTTCGCGCATCCAGCTCGACTCACCCCATACAGGAAGCGACATTGCTGGTATCAGCAATAACACAGTTAGCCAGGGCAAAGTCCTGGAAAAGCGATTGCTGCGTATAACGTCGTAAGCTTGCATAGATTCGGTGATTGTCGCAGTAAAAAAAACTAGCCTCTGGTCTTGGGAAAAAGACCTTGTGGTCGTACAACCAGTACTGCTAAAAACATTAAATGGCCAAACCAGATACCCCAACCCGGATCCAGTCGAAAGCCTATCTGTTGAGTCAATCCTAATAACAGCGCACCCAGCAACGTGCCCCAGAAAGAACCCATTCCACCGATGATGACAGCCTCGAATGCAAACAGTAACAATAGCGGCCCATCAGACGGAGCTATCGTTGTACGCATAGCTTGCAAACCACCAGCTAGTGCTATCAACATAAACGCTATACCGGTGGCTTGTGCATAAACGATAGCCGGTTTTAAACCCATTAATTGAGCCGCTTCTCTGTCATCCGAGACAGCACGAAATGAACGCCCTAACGATGTGTAGCTAAACAAAGCTTGCAAGAGTGCCGTTGCCAAAAATGCGATAAGAAATGTCAGCAACGGCAGCGTTCCAACTGTAATGTCGTTAACCGACAAGCTAGCTAAGGCAATACTGCCTGCATCCAGTGATCTGGGATCAGCGGAGTACATCTCCAACAGAAAATTTTGAATAATGATAGACAAGCCAAACGTCACCACTAATGAGGGTAGTGGATCGCGCCCCAGCGTATAGTTAAGTACAAACCGCTGTAGACTGTATCCCGCTAAAAAAGCCAACGGTATTAGCAAAAGCAAACCCATACCGGGTGACCAGCCAGTGGCTGCCACCACGCTAATGGAAAAAAATCCACCGAGAATAATAAAGTCACCTTGTGCTGTATTCGTCAGGCGCATTACACCAAACATCAGCGATTGCCCTAAAGCGAACAGTGCATAGAGGCCTCCCAGTAATAAGCCCTGCAAAATAATTTCCGTCATGATCTATAGTCCGAAATAAGCTTTACTAATTTGATCACGAGTCAAATCACTGGACCTACCCTCTAAGGACACTAAACCTTCCTGCAAACACACCACACGCGATGAAGCCTGCATTGCAAGCTGCACATCCTGCTCGACGATCAACAGCGACATTCCTTCTTCCATGATGGAAGGCAAAGCAGCATAAATTTCTCGTATCACGACAGGTGCAAGCCCGAGTGAAATTTCATCACACAACAATAATCGTGGATTACTCATCAGGGCCCGGCCTATAGCTACCATTTGCTGCTGACCACCAGATAAAGAGGTCGATGGCATATGACGCTTCTCTTGCAGTACCGGGAAAAGCTGAAATACGCGAGACAGGTTCCATGAACCCTTGCGGCCGGAAAGCGCTCCCATTAATAGATTTTCTTCCACTGTCAGACTGGGAAATAAACGTCTGCCTTCGGGAACCATGGCTATGCCTAATTTAACGATGTCACCAGCATCTAGATGTATCAGCGACTGTCCATCAAATTCTAGCGAACCACTACGCACAGGAAGTAATCCTGTAATCGTTTTTAAAAAGGTCGATTTACCTGCCCCGTTAGCACCAATCAACGCAATTATTTCACCCGCATTCATTGAAAAATCTATACCAAATAGGGCCTGCGCATCACCATACGCTGCCGTTATTCCTTGGGCCTGTAGCATGTCAGGCCTCTAAACCCATATAGACGCGCTTGACCTCTGCATCCTGCATCACCGCGTGGGGCAAACCTTCGCACAGGGTTTTACCAAAATTAATCACCAACAGTCTATCAGCTAGAGAAAGCAAGGCATGCACTACATGTTCTATCCAAATCATGGTGACGCCACTATTTTTGATGCGCTTTAGTTCTTCTACTAATTCTTGCGCTTCATGTTCAGTTAAACCACCTGCAATTTCATCGAGTAAAAGTAAGCGGGGTTGAGTCGCTAAAGCACGCGCTAGTTCTAGTCGCTTACGATTTAATAAAGTAAGACCGCCTGCAGCCTGATTCGCAAATCGCTGCAAACCTGTTTGCTCGAGTACATCCCACGCAATTTGCCACGCTATTTTTTCTGAGACCTGCGCGCCAAAACACGCGGCAGTGACCAGATTTTCAAAGACACTCATGCCACCAAATGGCTGGGGCACTTGATAGGAACGGCCTATACCATTACGGCAGCGCTGAAACGGTGGAATATTATTAATGAGTGCGCCATCAAACAGTATCTCTCCCGTATCAACCTTAAGATCGCCAGAGATAAGATTAAACAAGGTCGTCTTCCCGGCCCCGTTGGGGCCGAGAATACCGAACACCTCACCCTCAGTTACTGATAGCGTAATTCCATCAGTAACTTTTAAAGCGCCAAAGGATTTACTGACGTTTTTGAGAGTAAGCAAACTCATTGTTTATGAATTTTTCAATTCATTAATCGCAAAGTTCCACCTGCAGGAATCGCAGGGGCAGCCTTGTTGTTCACAATGGTGAGCTCATATTTGTAAGTCTTGCCTTTGTTCCATTGGCCAAGCACCAGCGGTGTTTTGCTCACGTTCTTGAATGGGCCCTGACCGCCCCATTTCACATCGCCAACCACTGTTTTTAGCTGAGTCGCTGCAACTGCATCGCGAATGTCGGACGCAGACGCTGATTTTGAACGCTTGAGCGCATCGACTGCTACTTCAAACAAACCATGTGCAAAACCGATAGGCTGCGTCCATTGTTTGCCGGTTGATTTTTCATACGACGCCGCCAAATCCTTGGCTGATTGTTTCGTCAGGCTAGAGGCAAATGGATGAGATGGGCTCCACCATACTTCGGTAGTCAAACCATCGCCGAGTTCACCTAATGCTTCAATCGCACCTGGGAACAAGAGCGCTTTACCTAATGTGATGACTTTTGGTTTGTAACCTTGCTGGCGCGCTTGTGTAAGAAAGGTTTTTGCATCTGGAGGGATGACTACACCGGTCACGATCTCTACGCCGTCTTTTTTGAAGGCAGCGATCTGAGCTGAAAAATCTTGTGTACCGTTTTGGAAGCGACCCGGATCCGTTAATGTGTAACCCATCGCAGACAATGGCTTGGGAAAGCCACGCTCTTTATCACCCCAGGCATTGCCGTCGCCATCATTCGGGAATAAGCCACCCACCTTTTTGTTGGTCTTGACACTATTCCAGCCATTAGTGAAATTTTCAATCACATCTTCCAGACCCCAGAAAATATGGTGGGTCCATTTAAAGCCTTTCGCTGGATCGCCTTTGCGACCAAAGAACCAAGGCTGCCAAGGCACCACGCTGGAAATACAAGGCAATTCATTTAGTTCGCAAACATCACTCACTGGATTGGCTGTCTCTGGCGTACCCGCAGTCAGTATCAGAGCAACCTTGTCTTTGAGGATCAAGTCACTTGCAACTTCGCCAGCACGATTAGGATTGGACTGGCTATCTTTGAGCAAAATTTCTACTGCATATTTTTTGCCACCGATAGTCACGCCGTCCTTAAATGACACGCGCATCTGCTCGATAACCCATTTGTCAGCTTCACCAAACGGTGCTAACGGACCCGTTTGTGGTGACACATAACCAATTTTGATCGTGTCAGCTGCCAATGCCATGCCCGTGGTGGACAATAACGCGGCCGCGGCGGCACCCTGAATAAAATGTCTTCTTGTAATAGTCATCGTATTTGTCTCCTTCTGTTTATGCTGCGGTTTTTACTGCCCTCAAGAACAACTAATTTAGTACCGATTTCAAAACAACCTCGACCAACTAACTTAATGAATCAACGGGTGATACACCTTCCCAAGCGTTTTGTAACAAACGTCTAATTGCAGTAACGCTATCCATTCCAATAGGTCTGGGGTTCCAATAAGGATTTTGCATAGCGATGTGCGATGCTTTGTCTAAATCACTCACAGCCAACCCAAGCTCTTTCAGTGAGACTGGCGCTCCATTTTTTTTAGCTAGCTCATACAGACCTTGAGCAGCTGGCGCACCACCTAAGGCACGACTGATTTTTTTCATGGCAACCGGAGAGGCAGCTGCATTAAAAGCAATCGCGTGTGGAAGTATCACGGTATGAACTTCTGCATGCGGCAAATTGAATGTGCCACCTAGCGTGTGACATAGCTTGTGGTGCAAGGCCATCCCTACATTGCCCAGCACCGTCCCACACAACCATGCGCCAAAAAGTGCATCACTGCGTGCTTCCACATCAGTTGAATTCGCTTTTATTAGAGGAATAGCAGAAGCCAGTGCACGTATGCCCTCCTCGGCCATTAAATCCATGATGGGATTTCCATCCTGGGCATACAAACCTTCGGCAGCATGCGCAATGGCATTCATAGCGCTCGTTACTGATAAACCTACGGGTAGGGATAAGGTTAAATGTGGATCGTAGATGACCGTGCGCGGAAGTACACGAGCATCGCGCCCAGTTTTCTTTATGCCATTTTCTGTAATGCCATAAATCGGCGTCATCTCGCTACCCGCATACGTGGTCGGTATGGCTAATATGGGTAAACCGGATTGCAAGGCAATCGCTTTACCTAATCCCGTGGTCGATCCACCACCAACGGCTATCGCGCAATCAGCCCTTAAACGAGTTGCTTCTTGCAACGCAGCCGCAGCGGTTTCAGCAGGTACGTGCATCACGGCTTTGGGATAAATACCTGCTGCGCGCGATCCCAGCATGAGTGCCACTTGCTCTGCAATAGCTAATTGTTCTGGTGTGCAAAGAACCAAGGCACGCTCGGCACCCAGTAGCTGCACTTCGCGCTCCAGATGCTGCAAACAACCCGCGCCAAATATGACGCGAGAAGTTTGGGCTTGAAAAACAAAGTCACGCATAGGTGGTTATTTTGCAGGCCGTGGATAGTGCGGAACAATTTGTGCGTCGATGTTGACCCACACACTTTTAGACTGCGTGTATTCGCCACCAAACGGTGAACCTGGATTTACGCGCTTATAGCAATTGATCCACACCATGCCGCTTTTGATCTCACGCGCCATTAAATGAGCACGCTGCAAATTACGTGTCCAAAGGCCTGCGCCCAAACCATATTCCGTACTATTTGCAATCGCGAGGGCTTCCTCATCTGTTTTAAAAGTAAGAACGGTAACAAACGGACCAAATACTTCTTCTTGAGCGATACGATCCGATGATGATTTTGCGCGCACTATAGTAGGTTCTACATAACAGCCGGTGGATAATTCGCCGCCCGGTGCTTTACCACCACTTAATACTTCACCGCCTTCTTGGCGTGCAATATCAACGTAAGACAAAACACGATCACGATGCATTTGACTCGTCAGCGGACCCATCTCGGTTTGTGGATCAAGTGGATTACCTAATCGTATCGACTTTGCGAGTGCAGTAAATTTTTCTAAAAATTCTTCTGCAATTGATTCGTGCAACACTAAACGCGCGCCTGCGATACACGCTTGTCCTTGATTATGAAAAATTGCCCACGCCGCACCATTAATAGCGGCGGGTAAGAAAGCATCGTCAAAGACGATATTGGCGCCCTTGCCGCCCAGCTCGAGTTGAACTTTTTTCAAATTGCCTGCCGACGCCTGAACGATACGACGGCCTGTGGCTGTTGAACCGGTGAATGCGATTTTGGCTATCTCTGGATGCTCTGCAATGTACTGACCCGCTACCTGCCCCAGACCCGGCAAGATATTTACTACGCCGTCAGGCATACCTGCTTCAGCCATTAGCTCGGCAATGCGCAAGCTCGATAACGGTGTAATTTCAGCAGGCTTAAGTACGACACAATTACCTGCTGCAAGTGCAGGTGCCATCTTCCAACTGGTGAACATCAAGGGGAAATTCCAAGGCACCACTTGACCTACAACGCCTAATGGTTCACGAGTGACATAATTTAAAAACCCGGCTTCAACCGGTACGACATCACCTTGAAACTTATCAGCCATACCACCAAAGTAGCGATAGGTTACTGCTGTACGTGGTACATCCAGTATTCGCGAGTCACGTATAGGGTGACCCGTATCTAAGGATTCCAGCATGGCTAACTGCTCTGCATTGGCTTCTATCAGATCAGCTAGTTTTAATAATATGCGACCTCTATCCATAGCAGCCATCCGAGACCACTTAGGATAAGCACGTTGCGCTGCATGTATTGCCTTATCAATGTCAGGTTTACCCGCCATCGATACCTGCGCAATTTCGCTATTGTCATGCGGGTTTAACGTCGCCATGGTTTCGCCTGACTCAGCGTCTACGAATTTTCCATCAATAAAAAGCTGAGTATGAATTACGCCCTGCAAAGCCGCAGGTATCTGCGACTTAGCGATTGTTTGAGTCATGCTGATTCTCCGGAGCGATACGATTGAGCGCCCGTTGTAAATTGAGTGTTAAATTTCTTTTATGGCTTACACCTGATGAGCGTGACACAGAGAGCACAGTTAAGTCACTGTACAGACTAGGCGAACCGTTTTCCCATACCAGCAACATAGAGCGCTTGGGGCTATAACCTTGGTGGCGGCAGTAGGCTGGCATGGCTGCCATATCACCGGCTTTCATAATGACGCGCGCTAAGGGTTTGCCCGTGTTTTTATCTGCGCAATCCCAATGAATTTCGTCACACATTTGAAAGAACCATTCCACCCTGTCATTGGCATGCAGAATTGGCAAAATATGTTCTTCTGTTGTAGGGCACATGTAGCTGTGCTTAACGACAGAGGTGAATGATGGGTTCCACGTGACTTGTGAACGCGAAAGAAAAGCAAATAAATTAAATGCGTGTACTTCGCCCTCAAAACCTGGCTCGGGATGCAACTCAGGAGCATCCTGCGGCACATCAGCAAACGCACGGTTAACCGGAGCGCCGCGTTCATCTGTACGTAAATTCAAGTCACCTTTTAAACCAACGCATCGCGTAGCCAGTTCACGCGCACGCGTGATAGCAGCGCGATTGTCACCCTGCTTGCGACCATAAGGTGTACCTGTTTCTTGTGGTGCCGCGAAAGGATCAAACGCGCTATTGGTCCAGTCATCTAGCATGGTCTCGAATGTGGCTTTGATTTGTTCAGTCGGAAAATTTTCCAACAAATCTACCCCTGCTGCTTTCATGGTGCCGTTAAAAGCACCGGCATACATATCGACAGATTTATAGTGATTCAGCGTACCAAACACTGCATCAAAATTAACACCACCATAAAAAAATCCCCATGCGCAGTCACGCATTAAGGCGCGCAGGAAATTACCAATATCCATGGTGTGTGACAGCGGTCGACCATCGCGTGTATTCCAGCTTATATGAGCAAAATATTCATCACGACGAAAAGTAAATGAGCCTAGCGTAAACGCCTTGTAGCCCATGGTTTTGTCGGGTGCGCTAGCAATAACGTTTGCTAAATCAGCGGGTGCATTCATGTGAGTCTCCTGTTAGTAGTTATTGAATTTAAGCGCTCTGACAAATATCTGCCCACTTCTCTACGGACAGATCACCTTTGCAGGTTTGCAGAACTACTACCCCAGGATCTTTGCTACGGAATTGATAGGCCGTGTTTTTAGGCAGCATGCCTTGATGACCGCGCTTTAATTTCATCCAGCCCATCTTTTGCCCTTTGGGCTCTCCTGCAACTAGTACCGCGCCATCTTTTTCAGGGTCTTTAATAATCTGTGCATCATCAAGCTTAATTAAATGCACTTCAACTTCACCGTCCATTACTAATGCAAATTCATCATGGGCACAGGTAAACCAAGGTGAGGATCCTTCTGTACGCAACGCTTCAAGCACGTATATCTGGTTTTGACCAAAGACTACTTTTTCATACGGTTTGGAGTTGTTTGCTATTTCAAAGCAATTTGAAAAAGCATAGTGGCGCACATCATCGTCAATCGCCTGCACACCACCTTTTTCATAGGATTTCAATGAGCCGAATTTGGTCTCGTATTGGACTGTCATGCTTGTCTCCCCACGTAGTTATTATCTATGCAACTCTG
>JAJTGE010000016.1 GCA_021298555.1 Oxalobacteraceae bacterium | reverse complement strand
GGCGAGCGTTCTGCCCAAGGGCTTGCCGCGTGTAGCGGTGGAGGCGGGTGTCACCGACTTCTGGTTTAAGTATGTCGGTCTTGATGGTGCTGTTGTGGGTATTGATACCTTTGGTGAATCAGCTCCTGCAGGCCTGTTGTTTAAGCATTTTGGTTTCACGACCGAGAACGTCGTTGCGACTGTTAAATCTATTCTTCACTGAACCGTACCGAGCCCAATTTCTATTTAAAGTCTCAGGAGATTTTTATGACCATCAAAGTTGCCATCAATGGCTATGGCCGTATCGGCCGTAACGTGCTTCGTGCGCACTACGAAGGCGGCAAGAAAAATGATATTCAAATTGTTGCGATCAATGATTTGGGTAATGCCGAGTCAAATGCCCACCTCACACGCTACGATACTGCTCATGGAAAATTTCCTGGCACAGTGGTTGTTGATGGCGACCATATGATAGTTGATGGTGACAAGATACGTGTATTCGCGCAGCGCAATCCGGCAGATATCCCCTGGGGCGAACTGGGCGTTGATGTGGTGTTGGAATGTACCGGCTTTTTCACCACCAAAGAAAAGGCGTCAGCGCACATCAAGGGCGGTGCTAAAAAAGTCATTATTTCAGCACCAGGTGGTAAAGATGTCGATGCCACAGTTGTGTTTGGTGTTAATCAGAGCGTACTAAAATCATCCGACACGGTTATTTCCAATGCGTCGTGCACCACCAACTGCTTGGCTCCATTAGTAAAGCCCTTGCATGACAAGATAGGCTTACTGAATGGTTTGATGACTACGGTTCATGCGTATACCAATGACCAAGTACTGACCGACGTAATGCATGAAGATTTGCGTCGCGCGCGATCAGCTACGCAATCGATGATCCCAACGAAAACAGGTGCAGCCGCAGCTGTAGGTTTGGTGCTGCCTGAATTAAACGGCAAGCTGGACGGATTTGCGATTCGCGTTCCAACTATTAATGTTTCTATCGTTGACCTTTCTTTCATTGCAGCGCGCGATACAACGGCTGACGAAGTGAATGCCATCATGAAAGAGGCAGCTGACGGGCCACTAAAAGGCATCCTGACTTACAACACCGATCCCCTAGTTTCGGTGGATTACAACCACAACCCTGCATCGAGTAATTTTGATGCCACCCTTACCAAGGTTTCTGGTCGCCTCGTCAAAGTCACCTCTTGGTATGACAATGAATGGGGCTTCTCGAACCGTATGTTGGATACGACGGTTGCGTTAATGGGTGCAAAGTAAGTAGAAGATAAGTAGCCCCATTCATTGCGGCGCAGGGTAACCCGCAAGGGTTAGCCGCAGCCACAATCGAGTGCCGCGTGAGCGGCAATTGATTACATGGCTTCTCGAACCGTATGTTGGATACGACGGTTGCGTTAATGGGTGCGAAATAAATGTGTTTTTAATTTTGCTGTAGGTTGATAAAAAAGGGCCACATGATAATGTGGCCCTTAGTTTTGGGTAGACCGTTAAACAATGCAGCCTATTGCCCGACTAATTTCTCGTAATTAGGTGATCGCGGCCCCGGTAAAAGTCCCGCACTAAATAATCGGTAGCTTGTAGTTCGGGCGACTTGGTAACCTGGGTCGCCAATATTGTTTGCCACTTGTTGTATCAGCGCGGTAACCAGTATGCCTACGATACCACTACCACCGGTGTCTTTATTTTCTGAATTTGATGCTTTTGCACTTCCCGTCCAAAGTGAGCGACCAGTGCGTGCATCTATTAATTCGGCGCTTGCAGAGACAATAACTTCACTGCTAATCACTCGGTAAGTTGCACCATATTCATTAACCTTTATATAGAGTATGGCGTCTGCTCCAAATATTTCAGCTATTTTTGCTGGCGATGCATTGTGCATTTCTCCCGGCTCAGTCAGACCATTTTCGCGGAAAGTTTGGTCTACCAATGCGACTGGAAAAACATAGTAACCAAGTTCTGCCAGTGGTCTTGTCACGGTAGACAACATACTGTAAGTAGCTCGAATATCAGGCGACAAATTCAACGGTGGCAGAACCACGATAGAGCGCGGTTTACTCTCCCTGATGGCAGAGTAATCATATGATTTTTGAGTAGCGCAGCCCGATACTATCGCAGCGAAAATCAAAATCACGATACAAACAAAACGTTGTTTCATCGGCAGTCCTTATTTTTTGAATCGGGAAATTAAGCGGTCCATGTAGGGTCGCGACTCAGGGAATAGCGTTTTTTCGTTTTGGAATGAAGCCACGGCTCGCTCGGGATTTCCAGTTTCAAAATACAAATAACCAAGGTGGGCGTAATAACCAGGTGGTGGCGTACGATTACCTGCACGTGCCTTTTCTCCATCAGCCTCAAGCTTAGCCAGTTGTTCCTGAGGTGATGTTTTGGACTCAGTGGTGTACATGGCGTACACCTGATCCTCATAGCTGCCCCATTGGTATAGACCTTGGTTGCTGGTACTACATGCGGTTAAGAAAAAAGCAGAGCACAGCGTTGCGAGAGTCAATATATGCTTCATTTGTCAGGCTTTCTTAGGAGGGCTGTTTAGTACGAAGTTTGGGGCGAGTGGGCGTAGTAGTGCGACGCAAGGCTAATTGAATCAGGTAGTTAGCCTCCGTCATTACTCTAGAAAAACCTATAGGTAATTCATCAGCGCTTATTTAGCTTTCAGGTTTCCAGGCACCACGTTCTACTCCCTCAACAAGACGATTGACTGCCTCGCGTATGGCCAAATCAAGTACTTTCCCGTTCAAGGTGGAGTCATATCCCGCTGTTCCACCAAAACCTATAATTTCACGATTAGATAATGCATATTCACCAGCGCCTTGAACTGAGAAAATGACTTCGGAGGTCAGGACATTGACCACATTAATACTGACTTTTGAATAGGCCACTTGAGTTTTTCCTCGGCCGAGAATACCGAAAAGCTGCTGATCGCCAGTTTCTTTTCTACCAAATTCTGTGATGTCACCCGTCAACACGAATTGAGCGCCTTTGAGATTTTGTTCTTTGTTACGTAATTTCGCTTCTTGCTGGATTTCAGACATATTTTCTCGTTCCAGCACGACGAAACGATTCGATTGCTGTAAATGAGTAACAAGTATAGTTTTTGCCTGAGAGCCCAGGCGATCGACGCCATCTGAAAATAGGCCTCGCAGAAAAGTAGATCGATTATCAAATTTACCAACCGAGATAGGATTTTTCGGGCCACTGTAACTGACCGAGGCTGAGGTAACTTGTTTTGGCGCTACCGTTTGTGAATTCTCAGATGCGCAACTAACCAAGAGTATGGCCGCAAATACTACGGATAAGCGTTGAAAAATAAAGGTAAGCATAGTCAGCTTTCGGAAGTATAAAAATACAGATAATTTAGTAATGATAAATTATTTTAAAAATGATTTTTGTCCCCTTGATGAGTACGTTGTCCATCTGCAACGAGGATGACAAATTACGTAGTAGATTTTTGTATGACTGCGTGCCAAAGTTGCTTGACCGCGTTGCGAAATAATTCCACAGATGGAATAAGTTCAACACGGGCTTTATCCGCACCCTTTAAGCGTATTTGATGCTGTAATTTTCGAAAGTGGCGGTAGGCATCAGCAACAGTTACGGCCAGTGCCGAATCAATTAACGTTAAGTCACCAAGTAACTTCAAAAGAGCGATATTCCCTATATCAGCAGTCAGTTCAGGATAATGTGACGCATGGCTAAGTATCAGATATTGAACGATGAATTCAATATCAATCATACCGCCCGCATCATGCTTCAAATCGAATAATTCTGAACGATTTGGATGCGCTTCGTGCATGCGCTGACGCATAGCCAGTACTTCCTCAGACAGGTTAATTTTATCCCGAGGCATACGGAGTAATTCTGTGCGTAAAAGCTCAAAGCGCGCACCGATGTTCTGATCACCCGCACAAAATCGTGCGCGCGTGAGTGCCTGATGTTCCCAAACCCAGGCTGATTGGCGCTGATATTTTTCGAACGCAGCAAAAGAGGAAACTAGTAGTCCACTTGCTCCATCCGGGCGTAATGCGATATCTATATCAAACAGAATTCCTGCCGAGGTATGGCTGGTCATCCATGTAATGAAGCGTTGGGCTAATTTAGCGTAGATAGTCGGTGCTTCTGGGTGATCGTCATCATATAAAAAAATGATATCCAGATCCGATGCATAACCCAATTCTTTACCGCCTAGCTTGCCGTAGGCGATAACGGCAAATTGCGGTATTTCTCGATGTCGATTAGGTATGCTTTGCCAAACGGTTTCCAGGGCTATTTCAATCAGTATGTCAGCAAGCGTAGATAAATGATCTGCCAAACGTTCTGTCGTTAATAATCCGTCCAGATCTTTTGCCAATAAGCGAAATAATTGTGCGTGGTGCTGTTCGCGCAGCACATCCATTTGTCGTTCAGTATCGCCGCTAAAAGCGTTTAATTGCCGGCGACAATCGACTGCAAATTCAGTCCAATCAGGCTCTGCTCTAAGGCTGTCGTCATCTAATAACTCATCCATTAAAACCGGATGGCGAGCAAGGTACTTAGTCGCCCATTCGCTTGCTGCCATCATCCGTATGATGCGTTTTAAGGTATGTGGGTACTCCGTCAAGAGCGAAAGATACGCTGATCGACGAGCGATAGTTTCAAAAAAATCGAGCAGCCGTAATAAGGTAGTAGAGCAAGATTCGTTCTGAATAGCGATGATGGGCAGTGAGGATCGAATCAGGCTGTGTAATTGAGAGCGACGCTGCTCAGAGAGCGATCGGATACGAGTTGAATTCCAGCAGTCGAGTAAATTTTTCGCCGAAAGAACTGGCTCGTCATATCCGATCGATTCAAGATAATTTGCAAGTATTTCAGGATCAATTGCCTCAAAAACAGGTGCGGCAATTGCTAGATCGTTGCTGCTACTTGAAGTTTGATTCGTATTTTTTTCTATAAAAATAATATCGAATTGTTCAGCAACACGTTTTTGTCGTCGTTGAATTTCAAAGTGCATCGCAGAGATATCTGCAAAACCAGACATCTGTGCAATGATCAGTTGATCATCAGGGGATGAGGGCAGCACATGGGTTTGAGCATCATCCAAGTATTGCAAGCGGTGTTCAAGATTACGTAAAAATACGTAATCATCGATTAGTTCTTGGATGGTTGATACGCTGAGCAATCGGCGCTCTGACAATGTGAGCAGAGTCTTACGAGTAGAGCGGTCGCGTAATTCTGGATCACGACCACCGCGTATCAACTGAAATACTTGTGCCAGAAACTCGATTTCTCGTATGCCGCCACGCCCGAGTTTGACATTTGTAGTGCGCTCCGGATGTCGCGTTTCTTGCCGGATGACGTCGGCACGTATTTGTGCGTGCATACTGCGCAGTGCATCAATGGAGCCAAAATCCAAGTAGCGACGGTATACAAAGGGTCTAACGATAGTTTCTAAATTCGCGATATCGGCAGCGTGTCCTGTGAGTGCGCGAGCTTTTACCCAGGCATAACGTTCCCATTCACGTCCTTGTATCATCAGGTATTCCTCTAGCATATTCAGGCTAGCGGCTAAGGGGCCAGAGTTGCCATTTGGTCGTAATGCCATGTCAACTCGGAAGCTAAATCCTTCTTCAGTCACCTCGCCAATATCAGCAATTAGTTTTTTACCTAGCCTGACGAAAAATTCATGGTTCGATAAAGGCTGCTGTCCAGCTGCTGTAGTGTGAGTTTCTCCGCCCTCGGGATAGATAAAAATCAAATCAATATCGGATGAGACATTGAGTTCGGCTCCCCCCAGCTTGCCCATACCGATGACGATCATTTCTTGTGAACGTCCGGACTCTTCTCCCTTTGGAATACCGTGTCTTTCGCACATCTGCTGGTACAGCGCATCAAGGTGAGTGCGTATAGCAAACTCGGCAAAGCCTGAGATGGCGCTTAAAACCTCATTTAGAGAGGCTTTTCCGCCGATATCACGGGTAATAATGGCCGCTACAAGCAAGTTGCGCAGTCGGCGCATGGCGGCAGGCAATGACAGGTTTTTTTGTGACTGATTGTGAAGTAACTGTTCAAAATCAAGCTGGTCAAGCGATAATTCAGCCAATTGCTCTAACTCCGCGGCATTGCTAGTCCTGGCGCCCAGCCAACGTTGCAGAAATCGTGATGCTGTTGCTGCGGATATATGCGGTAGAAGGGTCATGTTGTCAATTGATGGGGCTAGGGTAGGCGTCGTCGGCAAGAGGGCAGTCAAGTTTCACGTATAACCATGATACTAACGAAGTAAGGGAACTGGCCGACCGATGTCGAGCGATTCAAAATCTAAGTACTCTGTTCCACGTGCGCTAGCCGTCGGATGGCGTGTACTGTTAGCCAGTTACGAATCTGCAAACCGACTAACGCATCATGCCCTCGGTTGGCTGTTGGTGGTGCTCGTCATAGTTTATTTCGCTTTTTGCGCTGCGTTTCTATCGCTACGCTACCTGATTCTTCCTAACATTGATCACTATAAGCCAGAGGTTGAGCGGCTTGCCAGCCACTTCATTAGCAGGCCAGTCACCATCAATGCACTTTATGCTGACTGGAGTGGTTTAAATCCTCGACTGCGTCTTGATGATCTTGTCATTTATAACCAGCAGGGCGAGCGTGCACTGATTTTGCCTGAGGTGTCAGCTACGGTATCGTGGTGGTCAGCGCTAACTGCACAGCTGCGTTTGGACCAGCTGGAAATACTACGACCTGATTTGGAAATCGAGCGAGACAAAGACGGTAATGTATTTGTCGGTGGAATAGCTATTGATGTCACAAAACAAGATCACAGCAGTGGACTAGAGTGGTTACTAACGCAGCATCAAATCGTGGTTCGCGATGGTTGGGTACGCTGGCAGGATCGCTCGAGAGATGCGCCGGATCTCACTTTAAGCAAAGTTAGTCTCGTACTTCAAAATCAATGGCGTACTCATAGAGTCGCCCTGATCGCAACTCCTCCGGAAGAATTGGCGGCACCCATTGATGTTCGCGCTGAATTCGTGCATCCGGCATTTACAAATCGTGTTTCCGATATTGATCAATGGGTAGGTGAGCTTTTTGTTGATTGGCGTAAGACTAATTTGGAAGCTTGGAAGCCTTACGTTACATGGCCGTATAAATTAACGGGTGGTACTGGAGCACTGCGTTCATGGTTGCGATTTGACCATCGAGTAATAATCAATGTCACTGCAGATCTTGATCTAAAAAATCTATCTGTGCAGCTAGGCGAAGAGCTAGAGCCTCTCAAGCTCGTTGAAGTCAGTGGTCGAGTATCTGCAGGTGAAGTTGCTTCTGGATTGAAGCAAAGAATATTGTCATTTGGCGCTCAGGGCCATGCGGTCACCTTATCTAATTTTTCTTTGCGAACAGATGAAGGTGAAGTATTGCCATCGACAACAGCGCACCATTTTTATACGGCCTCGCGCGATGGTCGTAATCAGCGTCATGAAATAAAAATTACGGAGCTTGATTTAGAAGCATTGTCACGTTTAGCGGGTCATTTACCTTTATCTGTACACGAGCGACAAATGCTTGCAGAGTTTGCGCCGCAAGGACAGTTACATGATTTTCTTGCTAGCTGGGATGGAGATCTCCCTGGTGCAGGAAACTATCGAGTGAGTGGAAAATTTTCCAAACTATCTTTACGTCAGCAATCGGCCAGAGCAGCAGCTACGAATGTTACTGCGCGCAGTGCTTTACCAGGGTTTGAAGGTTTGTCGGGTGAAATCGATGCCTCGCAGGATGGAGGGCAGGCTAAGCTCGTCGGAAAAAATGTTATTTTTTTCGTGTCTGATTTTCTAAATAACCCGTTGCTACCCTTTGAAGAACTTACTTTGACTACCCAGTGGTCACTTCGAGATAAAAATCGGCTGTCATTAAAAATCACCGACATGCAATTCTCTCAATCCGGTTTAAAAGGCACACTTGAGGCATCACATACTCTACCTTTGCCCCTTAATAAGGGAAAGATGGGTGAAATTGACATGCATCTTCGCGTGCCTACATTAGCATTAACTAGTGTGAGTGGATTTTTACCTGCAGATATTCCATATCCTACGCGTGACTGGATTTCTCGTGCCTTCATCGATGGGCAGGCGCATGATCTGCAGCTTTCAATAAAAGGTGAATTGGATAAATTTCCATTCCAGCCCAAACGGTCTGGTGAAAAATCGCAAGGTATTTTCAAAATTAGTGCGCGTATTCGTGATGGCAAGCTCAATCCAGCGCCACTTGAATTAGCCCAGGATAAAAAAACACCGCTTTGGCCTCGTATAGATGATATTCAAGGCACACTGGCGTTGGACCAAACACGCATACATGTTCATGCCGATAGTGCCCGTATTTCAGGGGTACAGATTTCGGCAGTAGAGGCTTTGATTCCTGATTACCTGTCAACGCGTAGCATGCTTGAATTGAGTGGCAGCGCAAATGGGCCACTGCAGTCCATGCTGGGATTTGTTAACACTACCCCAGTCTCATCTTGGATAGATGGTTTGCTCGATGAGGCTAAAGCAACAGGTAACGCTCGATTAGGTTTGCAAATGCAATTACCTTTGTCAGATGGTTTGCAGCCTAGCGTTCAGGGAAGTGTAAAGTTTCAGGGAAATGAAGTTCAGTTATGGCGATCGATTCCCGGCCTACAAAATACGAATGGCGAAGTAGCATTTTCTGATCATGGTTTTCAGATCAATGGGGTACAAGGTGGATTCCTTGGAGGCAGTGTCCTTGTTAATGGTGGCACGCAGAAAGACGGAACCGTACTCGCTCGCCTCGATGGTTCGGTTACAGTTGATGGAATTGCGCGACATTTTTCCGCGCCGGGCATACGAAAAATGACGAAAAAAATGTCTGGTAGTACGCGTTACTCAGCCAATTTGCGCATAAAAAATCAGCATCCAGAACTAACCATCGATTCATCTCTGGTCGGCGTAGCGCTTGATTTGCCTGCGCCACTTGCCAAGTCTGTAAATGATTCTATGCCTCTGCGTTTTGGACTATCTCCTTTAACCACGCTTGATCCTACGATTCAGCAAGATGAAATCAGAATTACCTTAGGAAAAAATATGGCTGCGCGCTATACCAGGCAGCGGGTTAATTCTCGCAATGCACCCTGGAAGCTAGCGCGTGGAGGAATCGGTGTGAATATGCCTCCTCCCCAGCCAGAGAGTGGTTTAGGTATCAATATTAATTTACCGTCTCTCGATATTGATGCCTGGCGCTCTGCGATTACATTCTTAACGAGCGACCAATCGGTGAGTTCTGAAAGTGGTCCTGCCGCAATGGATTACAACAGTTTTGTCTCACCTGACACGATAGGTATACGAAGCAATGAATTGATATTGGCCGATCGAATTCTGACTAACGCAGTACTAGGAGCGTCTCGCCAGCGAGACGGCTGGCAATTTAATATCTACTCTGATCAGGCGAATGGGCACGCCACATGGGATGACCCCTGGTTTGAGCGAGGCGCAGGAAAATTCACAGCTAATTTCACGTCCTTGATTATTCCTCAGTCAGATGCCTCGGAGGTAACCGAGCTATTAAGCGGAAAAAAAACGTCACGTGATTTGCCAGGCTTAGATATTGTTGCTGATAATTTTGAACTGCGAAGTATGCGTCTTGGCCGGCTTGAGTTAAGCGCAACCAATGCAGGGCTAGGGCCTGGCAGAGAGTGGCGTATTAGTAAGCTGGTGATAGTTAATCCTGATGCGACTTTGCGCGCAACAGGCAAGTGGCAAGTGTCTGGGGCCGATAGTCTATCGACGTTGGTTTACGAAATGGAAATCAACGACGCAGGCCGTATGCTGGACAGGATAGGATTTGAAAAAACCCTGCGCGGAGGTAAGGGGCGAATTGAAGGAGAGATCAGTTGGAAAGGTTCGCCTGCCTCATTTGATTTTCCTACCCTTGCAGGAAATCTCAGCATGAAAATTGCGGCGGGACAGTTTCTGAAAGCGGATCCAGGCGTAGCAAAACTATTGAATGTGATGAGCTTACAATCACTACCACGACGACTAACGCTGGATTTCCGGGATATTTTTTCTGATGGTTTTGCATTTGATAGCATGGCCAGTACTGCGACAATTACTCGGGGTGTGCTAAAAACCGATACATTCAAAATGCGCGGAGTCAATGCCGTTGTGCTCATGGATGGAACAGTCGATTTAAATGAAGAAACCCAAAATCTAAATGTCGTTGTCATTCCTGAGTTGAATGCTGGTGGAGCCTCGGTAGTGTATGGATTGGCTGTCAATCCTGTGATTGGTTTGGGTTCATTTTTAGCGCAGCTATTTTTGCGTAGCCCTTTGTCACAAGCACTCACACAAGATTATCAAGTCACTGGACCCTGGAAAGATCCTATCGTGAAAAAATCAGCGGCAAAACGCAAGCTACCTTCCACAGAGACAGACAAGCCTGCGCAACCCTGAATTATGAACACACAGAAAAAAATACAGGTTGCTGCCGTACAGATGGTGTCGACCCCGCATCCTGCAGAAAACATGCAGGCAGCAGCGAGTGCCATACGAGAGGCTGCAGCACGTGGTGCTTCGTTAATTCTGTTACCAGAGTACTGGGCCATACTTGGCCAACACGATACCGACAAGCTCGTTCATGCAGAGCCACTGGGTGATGGCCCCTTGCAGGATTTCATGGCATCAATGGCGCGCGAGTGCGCAGTCTGGCTGGTGGGAGGAACTATTCCTCTGGTCTCGGGCGAGCAGGGCAAGGTTCGTAACACGCTGCTGGCCTACAATCCAAAGGGTCAACTGGCAGTCCACTATGACAAGATTCATTTGTTTGGTTTTTCTCGTGATCAGGAAACCTACGATGAGTCACGAACTATATTGGCGGGGGATGACGTTGCTGTACTTCAGGCAGATCAGCTCAAGGTGGGATTGTCCATCTGCTATGACCTGCGCTTTCCCGAGCTCTACAGAGCCATGGGGACATGCGATTTGATGGTTGTTCCCGCCGCCTTTACGTATACAACAGGGCGAGCGCATTGGGAAATCCTGCTCAGAGCTCGTGCCATTGAAAATCAGTGCTTTGTTTTGGCCGCTGCTCAGGGTGGCAAGCATGTGACGGGCCGCCGCACCTGGGGCCATAGCATGCTGGTAGACCCTTGGGGTGACATACTGATACAGAAATCCGAGGGTGCAGGCGTGGTGATGGGCGAACTCGATCTGGCGCAGAGCGCGAGTATACGAGCCAGTTTGCCAGCGCTAAGCCACCGACGACTGTGATTCTTTTGGCAGCATTTGTGGGATGCTCTCAGGCCTGCTCAATTGCCGTTAGTCTTGATCTCTACCTGCAGCGAGAATCAGGGCGATCCAGTATCATCAAGCTTCTTGTCTTTGTGCCTCACTTAGCTAAATCATCCTATGAAACTTATTGAACCCAATCTCACCACCCACAAGGCAGCACGCGATGTCCTTCTAACGCCTAATGGCCTCGATGAAGGCGATTTATTGAAAGTACTGGGATCGATATTCACTCATAAAGTCGATTACGCTGATTTGTACTTTCAGTTTACGCGCAGCGAGAGCTGGAGCCTGGAAGAGGGAATAGTTAAAACAGGTAGTTTTTCCATCGATCAGGGCGTAGGTGTCAGAGCTGTTTCTGGTGAGCGAACTGCGTTTTCTTATTCTGATGAAATCTCCCAACGCGCATTGATGGATGCTGCCGCAGCAACCCGCACTATCGCGCGTCAGGGCGCAGGCAAAATCAAAGTAGCTTCTCGCGTAAAGCCAGCGGGTGCACGATCCTTGTATTTACCCAAAGATCCGTTTGTATCAATGGATGCAACGGCTAAGGTACAGCTACTGGAAAAAATTGAACGTATCGCACGCGCTAAAGACCCACGCATTGTTCAGGTAATGGCGGGGCTCGCGGGTGAGCAGGACGTTGTCTTGGTAGTGCGTAGCGATGGGGTTATTGCGGCTGATATTCGTCCATTGGTACGTTTGTCATTGACCGTTATTGCAGAACAAAATGGTCGTCGTGAAATGGGTACTTCCGGTGGCGGTGGTCGTTATGACCTTTCGCATTTTTCCGAAGAGCTGATTGAAAAATATGCCAGCGAAGCGGTGAACTCAGCCCTAGTGAATTTAGATTCGCGCCCCGCGCCTGCCGGCCCCATGACCGTAGTTTTAGGCCCAGGCTGGCCCGGCGTGTTGCTGCATGAAGCAATTGGCCATGGTTTAGAGGGTGATTTCAATCGCAAGGGTTCGAGTGCGTTTTCTGGCCGCATCGGTGAGCGTGTTGCTGCGCGTGGGGTCACTGTTGTAGACGATGGCACCATTGCCGATCGTCGCGGCTCACTGAATGTCGATGATGAAGGTAACGCCACGCAATGCACCACGCTGATTGAAGATGGCATTTTGCGAGGCTACATACAAGACACCCTGAACGCGCGCCTGATGAAAATGACGCCAACGGGTAATGGACGACGTGAATCGTATGCACATTTGCCCATGCCACGCATGACCAACACCTATATGTTGGCTGGCCAGCGCGATCCACAAGAAATCCTTGAATCAGTAAAGCACGGTTTGTATGCCGTTAATTTTGGAGGTGGTCAGGTTGACATCACCAACGGTAAATTCGTTTTTTCAGCCAGCGAAGCCTGGATGATAGAGGACGGCAAATTATCGTATCCGGTTAAGGGTGCCACACTGGTTGGTAACGGCCCTGATGTGCTCAACCGAGTTTCCATGATAGGCAACGATATGCGTCTCGATTCGGGTATAGGCACCTGCGGGAAAGATGGCCAAAGCGTGCCTGTAGGTGTTGGGCAGCCGACATTACGGATAGAAGAGCTGACCGTAGGCGGAACGGCCTGAAGCTACATACTATTACCGATTAGATAACGCGACTTGCCAAGTACGAAGATTTGTAGCACCATCCAACTTCTGATTGGCATTTCCGATGAAATAATCATGCAGAAGCTGAATTTTTTCTTTGAATTTTATTTTAGCTATTCCAGCCTATCGGCGGTGGAGAAGCGGTAAGTTCATTGAGAAGCGCAGCGAACCGAATCTTAAAAACCGCCAGGAATGGCGGTTTTTGTTTTTAAGCGAAACATTCCTGGAGAGACCATGCCACGTACCGACGACCTGAGGATTAGAGAATTGAAGGAGCTGACGCCGCCGTCGCATCTGATCCGAGAATTTCCATGTTCAGAAAAAATTGCCACTGTTACGGCAAATGCGCGCACTGCATTGCATCGCATATTGCACGGTCAAGATGATCGTATGTTGGTTGTCATTGGACCCTGTTCTATTCATGACACCAAAGCTGCGATGGAGTATGCCCATCGGTTAGTCGTCGAACGAGAGCGATTGAAAGACGATTTGGAAATCGTTATGCGCGTGTACTTTGAAAAGCCACGCACAACCGTTGGTTGGAAAGGATTGATTAACGATCCTCATCTCGACGGTAGTTTCCAGATTAATGAGGGTTTACGTATCGCGCGTGAACTACTCATGAACATCAATGAATTAGGATTGCCAGCGGGTAGTGAATTTCTCGATGTGATCAGCCCGCAATACATAGCGGATCTCATCAGTTGGGGTGCCATTGGTGCTCGAACCACTGAATCGCAAGTCCACCGTGAATTAGCCTCTGGATTATCGTGCCCGGTAGGTTTTAAAAATGGCACCGATGGCAATATCAAAATTGCCGTGGATGCTATCAAAGCCGCATCGCAACCACATCACTTTTTATCAGTAACCAAAGCGGGCCATTCGGCGATTGTGTCGACCAATGGCAATGA
Organism: Oxalobacteraceae bacterium; assembly: GCA_021298555.1. GTDB lineage: Bacteria > Pseudomonadota > Gammaproteobacteria > Burkholderiales > Burkholderiaceae_D > Pernthalerella. The sequence goes on along the minus strand of JAJTGE010000016.1, from coordinate 14,176 downwards.
AGATTGTCATATCATCCTCCGTGGCGGTAAGGCACCTAATTACGATGCAGCGAGTGTTGATGCAGCGTGCAAAGATATCGCAGCGTCTGGTTTAGCTTCCCATTTAATGATTGATGCTTCGCACGCGAACAGCTCTAAAAAACCAGAAAATCAAGTGCCCGTATGTGCTGACATTGCGGAACAGGTAGCCTCTGGCGATGACCGCATTATTGGTGTCATGATCGAATCACATTTGATCGGAGGCCGTCAGGATCTGGTCGCTGGTAAACAGCTCACCTACGGTCAGTCCATCACGGATGGTTGTATCGACTGGGAAAGCAGTATCGGAGTATTGGATGGTCTTGCGCAGGCGGTACGACAGCGAAGACTCTCCAAGAGAGATTAATTTTTCTCACATCAGAAAAAACGAAGGCCATGCAATTGCATGGCCTTTTTTTATAATTGTGATGGCTTAGTCACGGAAATTATTAAATTCTAGCGGTAGGTCGGTGACTTCTTTTTTGAGCAAAGCGATCGTCGATTGTAAATCATCGCGTTTGGTGCCAGTGACTCTCAGTGCATCGCCCTGAATACTCGCTTGAACTTTAATTTTACTGTCTTTGATAATGCGCTGAATTTTCTTGGCTGATTCAGTTTCAATACCATTTTTGATCTTGATAACTTGCTTAACCTTGTCCCCGCCGATTTTCTCTACCTTGCCCAAATCAAGAAAGCGTACATCTACATTTCGCTTAGTCATTTTTGCAGTGAGTACATCACGAACCTGACCGAGTTGAAAATCACTATCGGCATAAGCGGTTAGTTCATGTTCTTTTTGTTCGACGCGAGCATCGCTGCCTTTAAAATCAAAGCGCGTAGTAATTTCTTTGTTAGCTTGATCAACTGCGTTTCTTACTTCAACCTGATCCGCTTCGGATACGACGTCAAATGATGGCATGGGGTGTTCCTCCTGAATGCTGCATATTTTAGCCGAATTTTTTTCTGCAGCAGCCCGCCGGTATAATCAGCTGACTATGAATACCGCTACTCCACGGGTCCCAGCGATCGTTCTCCATAAGCCATTGCAGGCGCTAAATACGCTAGGTATTGCAGCCTCAGCCACTGCTTATTTGCCAGTATCTTCTTACGCTGATCTGCAGGCGGTTCGTGCCGACCAGAGTTTATCGACATTGCCTCGCTTAGTGCTTGGGGGTGGAAGCAATCTTGTTTTAAGTAGCAATTTTGATGGCTTGGTGCTGCACCTGGTAAACCAAGGAAAAATAGTTGTAGGCGAAGATGACAATTACACTATTGTACGTGCGCAAGCAGGTGAAAACTGGCATGCATTTGTTCAGTGGACACTAAATCAAAACTTGCCTGGCTTAGAAAATCTCTCATTGATACCTGGCAGTGTGGGCGCTGCACCCATACAAAATATCGGGGCCTACGGTAGCGAGCTCAAAGATTTTTTTCATTCACTGACCTACTTTGATTTTGCTACCGGTGAGGTGTGCGTGCTTGATCGCGATGCCTGTCGCTTTGGTTACCGCGATAGTATCTTTAAGCATGAATTACGCAATCGCGCCGTGATACTCGAGGTGAGTTTTTCATTTCCACGATCATGGCAACCGAATCTGAGTTATTCCGAGTTGGCTAATGAAATTTCAGCAAGAGGATTGATTACACCGTCGGCGTTTGAAATTTCAGAAGCGGTGATTGCCATACGCCACCGCAAGCTGCCAGACCCTGCTGTAATTGGTAACGTAGGAAGTTTTTTTAAAAATCCTTTCGTCGCTCATGAAATACACGGCGCTCTCAAAGAAAAATACCCTCAGCTAGTGAGCTACCCTCAGGCCGATGGCAGCATCAAACTGGCGGCGGGTTGGTTGATAGATCAGTGCGGCTGGAAGGGTAGATCGTTGGGCGCAGCTGGTGTGCATGAAAAGCAGGCTCTGGTACTGATTAATCGCGGTGGAGCAAGCGGTGCAGATATATTGAAATTGGCACATGCGATACACGAGGATGTGCGTCTGCGTTTTGGAGTGACGCTAGAGATAGAGCCCGTTGTGATCTAAAAAATTCCTTATCCCAGGGGCACCGGGATAAGGGCAAATCCATTATCCAAAGTGGCAAACATAATCCACCGGCTCGGACACGTCGATCTCAAAACTAGAATTACCAGGCACGCTAAAACTCTGTCCACCTTCATAGATTGTCCAGTCATCCTCGCCTTTTATGCGCGCTCTACACTTCCCTGCTGTAATTTCCATGATTTCTGGCACACCAGTGTTAAATACTAGTGTCGACGGCAAAATCACGCCTACCGATTTTTTGGTTCCATCAGCCAGAATAACGGTGTGTGAAATACATTTCCCATCAAAGAAAATATTTGATTTCTTGACGACGGATGCATGATCAAATTGAGTGCTCATGAAAACTCCTTTATTTTTTGATTATTATTTTCCACGCTTAATGCGGGCATTGGCAGCGATACGCATACGTAGGGCGTTGAGTTTGATAAAGCCACCAGCATCAGCTTGATCATACGCGCCGCCATCTTCATCAAATGTGGCTATCGTTTGATCAAATAGTGAGTCTGTCTTGGAGTCGCGCGACACAACAATTACATTGCCCTTGTAGAGTTTCAAGCGCACCCAACCATTGACATTGGTTTGTGTGTGATCGATCAGTGCTTGTAGTGCAACACGCTCGGGCGACCACCAGTAGCCGTTATAAATCAGCGATGCGTAACGCGGCATCAAATCATCTTTAAGGTGCGCTACTTCACGGTCGAGAGTGATAGATTCTATGGCACGGTGCGCACGCAGCATGATGGTGCCGCCAGGGGTTTCATAACATCCGCGTGATTTCATGCCAACGTAACGATTTTCGACCAGATCAAGTCGTCCTATGCCATGCATGCCACCGAGTCGGTTTAATTCAGTCAGTACTGCTGCAGGTGACAGTGATTTGCCATTTAAACCAACGATGTCGCCGTGTTCAAATTCGACATCCAGATATTCTGCTGCATCAGGTGCAGCTTCTGGGCTAACCGTCCAGCGCCACATAGCTTCTTCTGCTTCTGCACCAGGATTTTCCAGGTGACGTCCTTCAAAACTGATATGCAGCAGATTTGCATCCATAGAGTAGGGTGCGCCACCTTTTTTGTGTTTCATGTCGATATCTATACCGGCATCTTCTGCATACTTGAGTAATTTTTCGCGTGAGAGCAAATCCCACTCGCGCCATGGCGCAATGATTTTCACATTAGGCATGAGTGCATACGCACCCAATTCAAAACGAACCTGATCATTACCTTTGCCTGTAGCACCGTGCGAAATAGCATCAGCACCCGTTTCACGCGCGATATCGATTAAGCGCTTAGCTATTAGTGGACGTGCTATCGATGTACCCAGTAAATATTCGCCTTCATACACCGTATTTGCGCGGAACATAGGAAATACAAAATCACGCACGAATTCTTCTCGCACATCATCAATATAAATATTCTCTGGCTTGATGCCGAATTTCAGCGCTTTGGCGCGTGCGGGTTCCAGCTCTTCACCCTGACCCAGATCGGCGGTAAAGGTAACGATTTCGCAGTGATAGTTATCCTGCAGCCACTTAAGAATGACAGAGGTATCCAGTCCGCCTGAATAGGCGAGGACGACTTTATTGATGTCGCTCATTTTCTAGCTTTCCTTGAAGTTCTAACGAATTAGGGAGATGCTGATTTTTAGTGAGTTTATGGCGAGTCAGCGTAGCTGTACAACGCGGTAATAAGCAAACTGCGGCAGAGTGGTCAGATCCTGCCTAGTACTAAATATTCTAGTAAAGCTTTTTGTACATGCAAACGATTTTCTGCCTCATCCCACACCACTGATTGGGGTCCATCGATCACCTCAGCGGATACTTCTTCACCGCGGTGCGCTGGCAGGCAGTGCATAAACAAAGCATCTTTGTTGGCACGCTTCATTTTGGCGCTATCGACTATCCAGCCGTCAAAGGCATGTAAACGTGCGGCATTTTCTTCTTCATATCCCATGCTAGTCCAGACATCCGTAGTGACTAAATCAGCACCTACGCATGCATCGGAGGGATTCTTAAATGCGGTGTAACGCTGATTGTCGGACGATACTAACGCTGGATTAATGTCATACCCCTCGGGCGTGGATACGTTGAGATGAAAGCCAAACACTTCAGCGGCTTGCAGCCAGGAGTAAAGCATATTATTCGCATCGCCTACCCAAGCGACTGTTTTGCCTGTAATGGAGCCGCGGTGCTCTATGTATGTAAAAACATCAGCAAAGACCTGACAGGGATGATATTCATTAGTTAAACCATTAATCACCGGTACGCGTGAATTAGTAGAGAAACGATTAATTATTTCCTGGCCAAAAGTGCGAATCATAATGATGTCGCACATGCGGGACATAACTTGTGCGGCATCTTCGACTGGTTCGCCGCGGCCAAGTTGACTATCACGGGTATTAAGGTAAATGGCAGCACCGCCCAGCTGGTGCATACCAGCTTCAAAGGATAAACGCGTGCGTGTGGAATTTTTTTCGAACACCATCACCAGCGTACGATCCAACAATGGATGGTAGGGCTCGTAGTTCTTGAATTTGCGTTTGATGATCTTCGTGCGCTCGATCAGATACTCATACTCATCGAGCGTGAAGTCGGCAAATTGCAGATAATGTTTTATTGCCATAAATGAAAAACGGCAGCTCCGGCTGGAAGCCACCGTATCGTATTAACTCATTTGATTATAAGGGCTTTGCTTGTTTCTGGGCAGCCCTAACGGGGGTCAATGCAGTTTCTGTGATGCTTCATGCAACAACTGGCGATAGAGTTCATGCCGAGTTGTATTGATTTGGCCCGCTTTGACAGCCGCGAGCAGGGCGCAATCAGGTTCATTGATATGGTGGCAGTTATAAAAACGGCAATTTCCCAGGTGGGATTCAAATTCTGGGAAGGCTCGTTCCAGCATACCTTCAGATAAATGATACAGACCAAATTCCTGAAAGCCCGGTGAATCGATGACGCTGCTGTTGTCGTCCAATTCCAGCAAACGGGTAAACGTGGTTGTATGTTTACCGCTGTCTAATCGTTGCGAGATTTCAGTTACAGCCATGTCGGCATCGGGCACCATCAAATTAACCAGCGATGATTTCCCCATACCCGACTGACCTATGAGCACTGTGCTCTGGCCGGTTAGTAACGGCAACAGCATGGCCCGGGTATCTTCGGGATGTTGGCGAGCGCTGAGTTCGTGCACCTTGTAACCCAATCCCGCATAAAGTTTTAAACGTTCGCGTGCAGCAGGTAAGCGTGCTTCGAGATCGGTTTTATTTAACAGTAAGTGTGCTGAAATACCTGTGGCGTTAGCTGCCACTAGCGATCGTGAAATCAAATCATCGCTAAATCCCGGTTCGGTGGCTACGACTATCAATAATTGACTAACGTTGGCAGCTAGTAGTTTTGATTTGTATTGATCTGAACGGTAAAGCAGGGTGGTACGAGGTAGGATTTTTTCTATTACACCCTGATCGGGTGAAGTTTGCTTGAAGAGCACACGGTCGCCAGTGGCGACATCATTTTTTTTCCCACGCGTGACACACAGGTAGAACTTGTCTGCAGACTTTGCCAGATAGTGTCTGCCATGTGCAGCAACGATCAGGCCATCAAGTTCTGTCATAAATTAGCAAAATTGATGATCGTATACATCATCGATTTTTACGGCGCAGATGAAATCATTTTCAGACAAGCCACCTTTGCCATGGTTAACAGAATGCGTGTTGTAGCGAACCGTGCAGCGGTTATAGCCCACGACGAGTTCAGGATGATGGTCTTCCAGGTGAATGATAGAGGCGATGGCATTCACAAACGCTAAGGTCTGATGATAATCAGTAAACCGAAATGTACGTACAAGCAGATCGTGCTCCACCGCCCAGTTCGGCAAGAGAGTCAGAGCTTGCTCGATACTTTCTGGCGTAGCGGCCTGCTCCAGGTGACGGCAGGATTGTTGGAGCAGATAGTCCCGATTCATGCTGTGATCAAATCGCTAGCAGGCGTTGTATGCGCGCGCTGGCAGAGGGATGGGAATCATAAAATGCAGAATGCAGCGGATCGGGCGTTAGCGTTGATGCATTGTCTTCATATAATTTAACCAATGCTGAAATCAGATCCTGAGAATTACTGTGTTTAGCGGCGAAAGCATCTGCTTCGAATTCATTCTGGCGTGACGATATAGATAGCAAAGGTGAGAACAGAAAAGTAAATACAGGCAGAGCAAACATAAACAAAATCAGTGCCATCGCATCATTACTTGCATCCATCATGGGCATGACACCCAAGCCCAGATAAAACCAAGGTTGATTTTTCAAGAATCCCAGCAGTGCTAAAAATCCTAATGAAATAAGAAACATGACGCCTATACGCTTAATCACATGATTAAGTTTGAAATGGCCTAGTTCATGAGCAAGCACAGCTTCGATTTCACTAGGAGCGAGTCGCGAGAGCAGAGTATCGAAAAAAACGATACGTTTGGCTGAACCAAATCCTGAGAAATAGGCATTACCATGCGCGCTGCGGCGCGAACCATCCATAACAAACAAGCCTTTGCTGGCAAAACCCACGCGCTGCATTAAGCCTTCGATACGGTTTTTAAGGCTATCGTCATCGAGGGGTGTGAATTTATTAAACAAAGGTGCAATCAGATTTTGGTAAAGACCCAGCATCAATACCTGAAAGCCGCACCAAATTAGCCAGGCATACAGCCACCACAGCGAGCCGGCCTGTTCCATAACGGTCAGTGTGACCCAAATAAGTGGTATGCCAATTAACGCACCTATCAAACTGTGCTTGAGCATGTCTGAAAAAAATAAGCCTGGCGTCATTTTATTAAAGCCGAATTTTTCTTCCAGACGGAATTGTTTGTAGTAATCCAGCGGCAAGTCAATGATTGAAGAAATAATCGCGACTGCGGCAATGAGCCCGATTTGATACAGCATGCCCGGGCCAGTAAACTGAATGATGGCTTGTGACACCCATTGCAGACCACCCAGAAGCGTAAAGCCTATAAGTACAGCCGCATTGACCACTAAAAGTATTAGCTTTAGCTGGGTCTTAGCGATGGTGTAATCTGCCGCTTTTTGGTGAGCGACCAGTGGAATTTTTTGCGCGAATTGGTCGGGTACCGAGGCGCGATGCTGTGAAACATAGCGTATATGGCGGGACGCCAGCCACATTTTGATTATCAGGGTGGCCACAACAAAGGCGGCAAACAGCAAAGAAAAGCTTTGAGGATCCATGTGAGAAAATAGTAACTATTGTTTAAGTGCTGATTTAACCAACCAGAAAGCAGATTATGTCACAAGCACCAGAAGTCGATCAGGGGCCAACCCACCTATCGTTACCCTCTGTTCCCAATGAAATGAATCTGGTCTGGATCGATATGGAAATGACAGGCCTAAACCCTGACATTGATCGGGTCATTGAGCTTGCAGCCATAGTTACGGATGCGGAACTGAACGTGCTTGCTGAGGGCCCGGTTTTTACTATTCATCAGACAGATCAGATCTTGGACGGCATGGATGCATGGAATAAAGGAACACACGGCCGTTCCGGCCTGATCGATAGAGTCAAGGCATCCACAACGACCGAAGAGCAGGCATCGGCACAGATGATAGATTTTTTGCGAGCGTATGTTCCAGCGGGTAAATCACCGATGTGTGGCAATTCGATTTGTCAGGATCGTCGTTTTATGGCGCGCCATATGCCGACATTAGAAGATTTTTTCCATTACCGGAATATTGACGTATCCACTCTCAAAGAATTATGCCGACGTTGGAAGCCAGAATTAATTGCGGGTTTCAAGAAACACCAACTGCATACGGCATTAGCAGATATACGCGAATCGGTAGAAGAACTGCGCTATTACCGTCAGCATTTTATTTCTGTGTAACCTGTTAGCAGGCATGTTAAAAATTTCATTTTTTTGATACTACTATTTCTATGTTAAAAATTCGTAAATCTGACGAACGTGGTCTTGCTGATCATGGCTGGCTCAAGAGCTATCACTCATTTTCATTTGCGAGTTATTACGATCCTCAGTTTATGGGATGGGGAAATTTATTGGTTATTAATGAAGATCGAGTAGCTCCTGGTAAGGGATTTGGAAAACATGGTCATCAAAATATGGAGATCATCAGCTACGTACTATCGGGTGAATTGGCGCACCAGGACAGTATGGGAAATGTAAAAAGCATACCGCCGGGTGACGTACAACGAATGAGTGCGGGTACCGGCGTTATGCATAGTGAGTTTAATCACGCTCAAGATCAAACCACGCATTTTTTACAGATATGGATACAACCCAATGTAACCAATATCCCGCCGAGCTATGAGCAAAAAACAGTTCCCACAACATCGAAAGAGGGAAATTTAAAACTGATCGCTTCGCCAGATGGCGCAGGAGAGGCTGTTTTAATTCATGCTGACGCAAAACTCTATGCCGGTTTATTCGATGGTGATCAGCAAACGCTGTTAGCGCTTGATCCCAACCGCAAAGCCTATGTACATTTGATTAAGGGTGATCTCGTAGTCAATGGAGAAAAACTGACGACAGGTGATGCTGTGTTAATGGATAAAGAACAGCAGATACACATTACTGATGGAAGAAAAGCTGAAGTATTGGTATTTGATTTGGCGCCCTGAAACAGGGCGCATCATCTGACGTACTCAATGAGAATTAGCTTTTCTACGCTGTAGCCAGAATCGGTATATTTGCGGAATGGACGCCTCTATCTCAACCGCCAGCTTGTGACATTTCATCGGGTCGTCTATCAGAGCGACTTCGTCTTCTTCGATTTCTTCGGCTCCCAGTAAGTGTATAGCTCGAAGTAATTCACCCTGAGGTGATTGCAGCAGTAAATCCCATGTTTCGTCACGCAGTGACATGCCCTCCACAAAGCCCCAGGCCCACGCCTCAGCGTCGAGTATGGTTTGGCCTTTCCATTGATGTTCGCAGAAGAGTGGTTCAAAGTCATTGGGTGCTACTTCAAACGTTAAACGTATGTCCTCTAATGTGCGAAGTATTAATTGTTCAATTTGTTTGGCCTGTTCCGGGTTGCGAAATTTAGGTGCGTCCTCCGGTTCGGGACCCCAGACGCGTGGCATCCATTCAGCAGGTCCTATGGTGTCAGGGCCGATGGCAATAGACGTTAAAAAGCCATGCAGAGCATCCATGGTCATCGCCTCATCGCTGCATCGTTCTGACAGCAGAAAGCGGTCGAGCTCATCAAACTCTTGTTCTGACAATAACTGATCGGTGGGCATGTAAATCTCGAAAAAAGTAAGAAGGAATAGTGTAACCGTTTGGCGCGCGTACGATGTGCACATCATTGAATTGATACTAATCAGACTACAATCGAGCACATGAATTCAATTCCCGAATATACGTTTGCTGGTCTTGGTCCGGATACTGTGCTCGATGCACTGGATACGCTGGGTTTGCAAGGTGATGGCCGACTACTCGCCTTAAACAGCTATGAAAACCGTGTGTACCAAGTAGGCTTGGACCAAGGGCCACCGGTCATAGTCAAGTTTTACCGCCCGGGCCGCTGGAGTGACGAAGCTATTCTTGAAGAGCATCAGTTTTGTGCTGAATTAGTGGCCGATGAAATACCCGTGGTGCCACCGATGGCGCTCAACGGTACAAGCTTGCATCATCACTTGGGATATCGCTTTGCCGTATTTGAACGACAAGGCGGACGTACACCTGAACTAGATCAGCCCGGCCGGCTAGAGTGGATAGGTCGGTTCATGGGTCGCATACATGCAAGCGGTGCCAGACATCCTTATTCTCAGCGCGATAGTTTAGACGCCACTAGCTTTGGTGAGCGACCCAGAGCCTGGTTGATAGCACATGATTTCATTCCACATGAATTGCGTCCAAGTTGGATAAGTATTACCGAACAAGCTATGGAGGCAGTACATCGCTGCTACTCTCGTGCCGGAGATATCCATCTTTTGCGTCTGCATGGTGACTGCCATCCGGGTAACTTACTCTGGACAGACCAGGGTCCACATTTCGTGGATTTTGACGACAGCCGGATGGGGCCTGCGCTTCAAGATTTGTGGATGCTGCTTTCAGGAGACAGAGCTGAGATGAGTCGTCAGTTAGTTGATGTGCTTGCTGGCTATGAGAGTTTTTTTGAATTTGATGAGCGCGAGCTTCATTTGCTTGAGGCCCTGCGCACACTTAGATTATTGAATTACTCGGCCTGGTTGGCTATGCGGTGGGAAGACCCGGCATTTCCGTTGGCCTTCCCCTGGTTTAATTCTGTACGTTATTGGCAAGACCGTATTCTTGAGATGCGTGAGCAGGTAGCACTCATGGATGAACCTCCTCTCTGGTCAATTTGATTAAGGTCAATTTTTTTACGGAGTGCTTTGCTAGAGTCAGGGCAAACCATACTTATTCAGGGAGTCATGATGTTTAAAAAAATCCTCGTTCCAACCGATGGATCACCTATCTCCGAAAAATCAGCGAAGGCGGCCATAGAATTTGCCGTAGCGACTAAAGCGAGTATTGTTGCTTTATCTGTGGCGCAGTTATATCCCTATATGCTGATGCCCGAAGCGGGAGCGATGTTGGATTTGTCATCCTACGAAGAAGCCCAAGATCAGACTGCCCAGTCAAATGCAGACAAACTCAAAACCTTGGCTGAAAGTGCAAAGGTCGGATGCGAAACCATCGTCAAGCGAGGTGTTCATCCTTACGAAGAAATAATCGCGACGGCAAACGATATGCAATGTGATGTGATTTGGATTGCGTCCCATGGCCGTCGCGGTTTAGACAAACTATTGTTGGGTAGCGAAACTCAGCGGGTGTTGGCGCATTCAACGCTACCGGTGATGGTGTATCGCTAGCGAATTTCAGTGTGCCATGAGCACGGGTACAGTCATTGATAAAAGCATTTCGCGTGTAGCGCCACCGAGCACCATTTCACGGAATCGGGTGTGTCCATACCCACCCATTACCACCAACTCCATCGCTTGATCTGAGCAGTACGAAAGCAAAGCTTCAGCTTCACTACTGCGCGTGTCGCGAGAAATAATAGTCACTTTGACGCCGTGTCGTGACAAATACAGGGCAACGTCAGCGCCAGGCTCTTGACCGTGTTTATCCGGATTAACTGTAGGATTAAAAATAATCAAATCTGTTTGGCTGCTCTGTTTTAGTAGCGGTAATGCACTCACCAGAGCCCGAGTTGCTGTCATGCTCCCATCCCAAGCGACCGCTATCTTTGTTGGTAACGCAGTAAATTTACGCGTGTGGGGCATGATCAGTACAGGGCGCACGCAATTTGTCACCACAGATTCCGGAAAATCAGACATTACACCGGGTACCCTGCTAACCGGATCAAATTGGCCTATGACTAAAAGGTCAGCATAGCGTGCTTGCAGGGTCATACCCCCAACCGCATCATCCTCCATCAGCCGGCTTTCTACCGATGACAGTCGTGTTTCTTTTATCAGGGTATCGAAAGTGTCTAGACTTTGACGTGCATAAGCGCGCAAGTTTTTCAGATGATGATCAAAAATCGGATCATGTTGATTAAACGATCCTTGCTCAAAAACCAGATGAGAAACGCCAGTCATGGCTGTTCCGATCAAGTGGGCTTGCATGTTCTCAGCAATTGCCGCTGCCAGACGTATACGTTCGCGTGCCTGAGCAGTCTGGTCCACATGGACCAGTATAGATTTGTAGGTCATGATGAAATCCTTGTTATTTGTAATTAACAAATAGGAGCGATTGTATTTTGTGCAGTTAGCACTCCACTACGCCAGATAGTTAACTCGCAAACCGAGCTGCGGCTAAATAGTAGAGGAGAACATGGATTTCATGTTTCGTAAAATTTGACTCAGGTCAAATATCGGACAGCTTTCAGATCGCAGATATCGCCGGCATCAGTTAATTCATGGGAGAGTGGGATCATGAGCACACGCAATCTTTCGTACTTGTTTACGCCTAAATCAGTCGTTCTAATCGGCGCCAGCTCCCGTCCACACAGTGTGGGTGCGACAGTCCTATCCAATCTTCTTATCAGTTGTGCGGGGTGGGAGCCTGGCAGGCTAATGGCGATCAATCCTCACTACACGCAGCTGCAAGACGTACCTGTTTATCCCGATGTTGCCAGTCTTCCGTGTGTACCTGATCTTGCAGTGATTGCGACACCCCCTGCGACTGTACCTGGCCTAGTGTCCGAGTTAGGCGCGAAGGGTACGCGTGCCGCTGTTGTGCTATCCGCCGGAATGGGTGCTGATCATGGTGACGGACGCAGCCATCGTCAAGCTATGCTGGATGCGGCACGTCCGTATGTGTTGCGTATTCTTGGGCCTAATTGCGTAGGTTTGATATCGCCACATGCCCATGTAAATGCCAGCTTTGCGCACACCGATGCACTACCAGGAAAAATTGCATTTATTTCTCAATCAGGTGCTCTGCTTACAGCGATGCTGGATTGGGCACGTTCTAACAGCATAGGGTTTTCACACTGTATTTCTTTGGGTGATGTCGCTGATGTAGATTTTGGTGACGTGCTTGATTTTCTTGCGACAGACTCACAAACAGCATCGATACTTTTATATATAGAAGAAATTCGTTCAGCGCGTAAGTTCATGTCTGCAGCGCGCGCTGCAGCAAGAAGCAAACCCGTACTGGTAGTGAAAGCTGGTCGTGCACCTGAGGGTGCGCGTGCAGCGGCATCACATACGGGGGCTATGGCCGGTGTAGATGCTGTATATGATGCGGCGTTTCGTCGTGCAGGAATGCTGCGTGTGATCAGTACAGAGGAATTATTTGACGTTGCAGAAACACTGGCTCAATCACGTGAGTTAGGTGGAGACGATCTGCTGATTCTTACGAACGGCGGCGGACCGGGCGTAATGGCTACGGATGCATTGATACTTGGAGGTGGTCGTCTTGCAACTCTTGCAGACAGCACGCGCGATGCATTGGATAAGATTTTGCCAGCCAATTGGTCTGGAGGTAATCCTATCGATATCATCGGTGACGCACCTGCAGAGCGCTACCTTCAAGCGTTATCCATACTCTTTGAAAAACAAGCGAATACACCGGTGCTATTCATACATGCACCAACCGCCATCGTGCCGAGTTTGGATATCGCACGTGCTATTTTGCCGCTTGCGCAACGTAGCGATCGTCAGTTGTTGGCTTGCTGGATGGGTGAGGACGGAGTTGCTCAGGCCAGGCACGTTTTTGCGCAAGCAGGTATACCTGAATTTTCCTCGCCTGAACGTGCTGTAAACGCTTTTTTGCAGATGGTTGAGTACCGACGCAATCAACAATTATTAATGCAAGTTCCTGTGGCTGATCCAATATCAGCGTCATTTGATCTTGCAGCAGCTCGCACCATCATAGCCACCGTTTTATCTGAAAACAGAAGCTTACTTAGCGAGCCCGAAGCCAAAGCCCTGCTAGCAGCATGCGGGATTCCAGTGGTTGAAACACGGGTCGCGACTACACCTGCACAAGCGCGTGTTTTAGCAGAGCAGATTGGTTTTCCAGTTGCAGTCAAAGTACTCTCATCAGAAATCAGTCACAAGACAGATGTGGGTGGCGTCATTCTTGATTTACCTAATGCAGAGGCTGTTGAAGCAGCAGCCATCACTATTCAACAGCGACTGCAACGATTGCGACCAGATGCAAAACTCACAGGGTTTTCTATACAGGCCATGATACATCGCCCTCATGCACAGGAATTAATCGTGGGTGTGAGTACAGATCCCGTATTCGGGCCAGTAATACTTTTTGGTCAGGGGGGAATTGCTGTCGAGGTCATGAATGACAGGGCGCTTGCTTTGCCACCGTTGAACACGGTGCTCGCTCGCGATTTGATTGATCGCACCAGGGTAGCCCGTTTGTTGAAAGGCTACCGGGATCACCCACCAGCCAACGAGGATGCAATCTATCATTTGCTATTGCGGGTAAGTCAGCTGGTGGTTAATCTTCCGCACATCATCGAGCTAGATATTAATCCCATCCTGGCAGATGCAGAGGGTGTGATTGCACTTGATGCCAGAATTAAAATTTCATCATCAACGACACTACGTGCAGACGATCGCTTAGCGATACGTCCTTATCCACACGAGTTAGAGCAAACCA
>JAJTGE010000077.1 GCA_021298555.1 Oxalobacteraceae bacterium | reverse complement strand
GCCAGACGTTTTGCCTCGGGCGTAATCGCTTTAATGTCATACAGAGAAATCGTCTGCGCCACGTCTTCCATTAAATCAAGAATATCGTCCATGCGGGTGATCAGGTGATGGATATCCTCACGATCGAGTGGCGTTATGAACGTTTTGTGAAGCAGCTCCAAGGCGGCGTGCGTGACTTTGTCGGCCTGCTTTTCTATAGTTTCTATTGCGTGAACTCGGTGTTCCAGATCATCGAAATTCGTCATTAACGAAACTAATTCTTTGCTACCCTTAACGCATAATTCTGCGTGCTGAATGAAAAACTCAAAGAACTTACCTTCAGTGGGCATCAGACGGCCAAACATATCTGCTCCTTAGTTCTGGAAATATTCTGGAAATAGTATTGAAAAATTACTCAGAGCTGTACATAGGTGCACTACCCGTGTAATTTTCAAATTTTGTGTACTGACCCAAAAACGTCATACGAACACTTCCGATAGGGCCATTACGCTGCTTGCCAATAATGATTTCTGCCATACCTTTTTCAGGTGAATCCGGGTTGTAGACTTCGTCGCGATAAATAAAGAGAATCAAATCAGCATCTTGCTCAATAGCACCCGACTCGCGCAAATCAGACATTACAGGACGCTTATTGGGGCGCTGCTCTAATGAGCGGTTCAGCTGAGATAGTGCAATAACAGGGCAATTGAGTTCCTTCGCCAACCCTTTTAAATTACGAGAAATTTCGGAAATTTCAGTTGCACGATTTTCGCCGGGGGCATTCGCAGACATAAGTTGAAGGTAATCAACAATAATCAAGCCAAGCTTGCCGCACTGGCGTGCCAATCGACGCGAACGCGCGCGCAGTTCTATCGATGTCAGTGCTGGCGTTTCATCGATAAAAATTTGTGCTTCATTCATTTTTTGAATTGCGTGCGTCAGACGCGGCCAATCTTCATCGTTGAGTCGCCCAGTTCGCAAACGGTGCTGATCAAGACGACCTACTGAACCCAACATACGCATGGCTAACTGCGTACCACCCATCTCCATAGAAAAAATAGCCACTGGCAAGCCGCTGTCGGTAGATACGTGTTCACCTATGTTGACTGAGAATGCTGTTTTGCCCATGGATGGACGACCCGCCACGATGATCAAATCACCCGGCTGCAGTCCAGAAGTCATACGATCGAGATCAACAAATCCGGTAGGCACACCGGTAATGTCATTTGGATTTTCACGGTTGTATAACTCATCAATACGCTCAACTACCTGGGTGAGCAAAGGCTGAATTTCCTGAAAACCTTGGGTACCGCGAGAACCTTCTTCAGCGATAGAAAAAATTTTCGATTCAGCTTCATCCAGCATTTGCTTAACTTCTTTACCCTGCGGGTTAAAAGCAGAGCCAGAAATTTCATCCGAAACAGAAATTAGCTTACGTAATATGCCACGATCTCGAACAATCTCTGCATAGCGACGAATATTGGCAGCCGATGGAGTATTTTGTGCGAGGGCGTTTAAATACGATAGCCCACCAATTTCTTCAGCTTTGTTGGCAGAAGAAAGTGATTCAAATACCGTGATGACGTCGGCTGGCCGAGAGCCGCTAATCAATCTGGCAATATGTTGGAAAATAAGGCGGTGATCATAACGATAGAAGTCTTCTGGCCTGACAAAATCGGCAATTTTGTCCCACGCTGAGTTGTCTAGTAACAAACCGCCTAAAACAGACTGTTCCGCCTCTATGGAATGAGGGGGGATTCGTAGCGAATCTACCTGCGGATCGGATCTATCGTTCATGGACCCGATTATACCCGCTCGCCCTGATGCAAAAAATCTTATACGCGCTTTTCCATGTACCGAAAATAGCTGCGTGGCTTTGCATGACTCACGTTTACTGACACTGCCTTAAAAGTAAAGCCTATTAATTTTTTATGAGCGCTACGGGTAAAAAAATAGCCGGGATAACCCGGCTATTTAATATGCTTACATCGTTTAGTAATGGCTTACGATGGCTCGCCAACTACTGTGACTTTCACTTCAGCGATAACATCGGTATGCAGTGCGACAGACAACGTATGATCGCCAGCGGTCTTTAGCGGACCCATAGGCATACGAATCTGGGATTTATCGACTGTAAAGCCTTGTTTTCCCAAAGCTTCGGCGATGTCATGGTTAGTAACTGATCCAAACAAGCGACCATCCACTCCAGATTTCTGCATGATTTGAACGGTCAAACCGGACAACTTTTCGCCTTGTGCTTTTGCTGTCGCCAACTTAGCTGCTGCAATTTTTTCAAGCTCTGCACGCTTAGCTTCAAACTCAGCAATTGCTTGAGCCGTTGCGCGGCGAGCCATGCGCTGAGGAATCAAAAAGTTACGTGCATAACCGTCTTTAACACGAACAACTGCGCCGAGGTCGCCAAGATTGGCAACTTTTTCCATTAATATGACTTGCATGTTTTTCTCCAGGTATCTTTGCTAAGGACGCAGCGATCAAGCGTTGTGCAGATCGGTATACGGCAGCAGTGCGAGGTAACGAGCACGCTTGATTGCTGTATCAACCTGACGCTGATAATGCGCGCGCGTGCCGGTTAGGCGTGCAGGCATAATCTTGCCATTTTCCTGAACAAAGTCTTTTAGAGTATCTACGTCTTTGTAATCAACCTGCTCCACATTAGCTACTGTGAAACGGCAGAATTTTTTACGTTTAAACAGCGGATTTTGCTGTTTGCGTTTTTCTTTTAGCTTGCTTTTGTCGAATTTTTTACCAAATGCCATGGTGGGCTCCTGAATCGTAATTTACTCAATGTTTACAATTGCGGTGAGATGAAATATCAGACTTCGACTGTTACGATTTTTACGGGCTAAAAACCCACTAAATCGAAACTCACTGCCTAGCTTTTCTTGTTCTAGTTGTTGAGCTATTTGTCCTGCAGCCAAGGCTGACATTTCAAACTCCACTCGCCTACTAATACCAGCCTCCGTTTGATCCGATTGATGTGTCAACTTAGCTGCAACAATCGGAATACCTGAGGGGCTGTAACGCATTACATCGCGTTCGGCCAAAATTGCTATGCACTGAAATCTGTTATCACCTCGCTCTGTCAAGCTCGCGCGTACCGGTTAAACGGTTTGTGCGTCGGAGCGCTGACTCTTAACTGCGTCTTCTCGTTGAACACTCTTCATGATGGGAGAAGGAGCCGTTTCCGCTCTTTTAGTACGAACCGTCAAGTGGCGCAGCACTGCGTCATTGAATTTAAAACCAGTTTCGATTTCAGACAATGTTTCGCCGTCACACTCTATGTTCATGCAAACGTAATGAGCTTTCGCTAGTTTTTGAATCATGTAGGCCATCTGGCGACGACCCCAATCTTCTATGCGATGGATCTTGCCACCGCGAGCGGTAACAATTCCTTTATAACGTTCGATCATCGCGGGGACTTGCTCGCTTTGATCCGGATGGACAATAAAAACTATTTCATAGTGACGCATCATTTCTCCTTTTGGTCGGATTGCTGAATTGCCCACCCCGGCGTCATGACGAGTGTGGGAAGAGGAAAGCCCGCGATTGTACTAGGTTAACAAAGATTACTCAATGTCCTCAGAGACTTAGGCGAGCATAGATTTAATCCGAGCTGCATTGGTAAAGCGCCTGAAAAGAGCTTGTCGGTTCCCAACTAGGAGAATTTTCTTGCTTTTTACTAAATGCTGTATAAAAATACAGGCTGTTTATATAAACAGGTTGGCGAGGAAATCTACTTATGATCAAACTCACTGCACGACAAGAAGAAATTCTTGGCATCATCCGTGATGCCATAGAAACAACCGGCTTTCCGCCCACCCGCGCTGAAATAGCCAACGAATTAGGTTTCCGATCTGCTAACGCCGCCGAAGAACATTTACAAGCCTTAGCCCGCAAAGGCGCCATCGAAATTTCACCAGGTACCTCACGCGGCATACGTCTGCTCGACAGACCCGTCGATGGCAAAAAAATTCGCCGCACTTCTTCCCAATTAGCATTGCCCCACCCGGGACTCATGCAATTAACGCTGCCCTTAATTGGCCGAGTTGCTGCCGGATCACCAATACTGGCTGAGGAACATGTATCCGCCACTTACCAAGTTGATCCCTCGTTGTTTACTGCCAGACCCGATTACTTACTTAAAGTACGGGGTATGTCTATGCGTGACGCTGGCATCATGGATGGCGATTTATTAGCGGTAAAGAAGACTGATAGTGCGCGCGACGGTCAAATCGTGGTTGCTCGCCTCGATGATGATGTAACGGTTAAGCGTTTCCGCCGCAATGGCTCTGCTATTGAGCTGCTACCCGAAAATCCTGACTTCGATATTATTCATGTAGAGCCAGGTAAACACGAATTTGCACTTGAAGGCTTGGCGGTGGGTTTGCTACGCGCTTGGGGCTAACAAAGACCCTATCAGTTAGAACGCCGTTTTCTGTGGTGCAGGATTTGATTGGCTATCCCACGCAAAATATTCACTTCCTCAGTCTCAAGCGCGGTGCGTGCAAATAATCGGCGCAACCGCGACATCAGTTTTTTGGGATTATCTTGATCAAGAAATTCCATCTCTGTGAGCGCCTGCTCCAAGTGTAAAAACATCCCCTCGATTTGTTCATTAGCCGCTAAATCTCCCACAAAACCAGGTCGCTCAAAATTCTTGGCCTCTTCATTGCCTGCCAAACTCGCCATCCTGCATTCATAGGCCACAATCTGCACGGCTTGCGCCAAATTTAATGAGCCGTATTGGGCATCCGTTAAAACCGATACGATGGCCTGACACTTTTCCACATGCTCATTAGACAAGCCATACCGCTCGCTACCAAACACCACTGCAGCACGCAAAGCTTCATTCGTTTGGAGGTGCTCCGCGAGCGATCTGGGTTGATAACGCGGCGGAGAAAACTCTCTTGTTCGGGCAGACAACGCTACACAAAAATTACAGCCTTCCAGAGCTTGTTCCAATGTATCGACGATTCTGGCTGTGGTTAACACCTCGGTTGCACCACTGGCAAAGGCAATCGCATCGTCATGCATAAGAACATCTTGGTAGCGGGGATTGACCAATACCAGCTCCGAATAACCCATGGTTTTCATAGCGCGGGCAGTAGCCCCAACATTGCCGGGGTGGCTGGTATCGACCAGCACAAAGCGCAATCGCTGCGCCAATGGAAGAGAAGTAGAGGTCTGATTCATTTAGAATAGCGGGCTAGCGCGGTCGCCATAAGGTTAGAAGACCGCATTGTTCATTTAAATCATCGCTGCCGCGCCATGTTTTTACTGGCAGGCCGATCACTTTCGGATTTTAACGGAACGCCTATGCATCCCATGATCAATATTGCGGTAAAAGCCGCTCGTCGTGCCGCCTCTGTCATCACGCGTGCTTCGTTTGAGATAGAGCAGATACGCGTGATTCACAAGGGACACAACGATTTCGTGACCGAAGTTGACCAAGCGGCTGAACAAGCAATTGTGGATGTACTGCGCCAAGCCTACCCAGATCACGCCATACTCGCCGAAGAGTCAGGTGCATCGGCGAATCATCACAATGATAGTGAGAATGTGTGGATCATTGATCCGCTCGATGGCACCACTAACTTTATTCATGGCTTCCCACAGTATGCAGTGTCTATAGCGTTACAGCAGCGCGGCATAATTACACAGGCCGTCGTTTACGACCCTACTCGCAATGAACTCTTCACCGCTAGTAAAGGCGCCGGCGCATTTTTAAACGACAAACGCATACGCGTAGCCAAGCGCGACAAACTCTCCGACGCGCTTATCGGTACCGGATTTCCCTACAGCGACTTATCTGGGCTTGACGAGTACATGAAGATGTTTCAAGCAATGACACTCAAATCTGCCGGGTTGCGCCGCCCAGGAGCTGCTGCATTAGACCTTGCCTATGTAGCAGCCGGTCGCTTGGATGGATTTTTCGAAAAAAATTTAAAACCGTGGGATATGGCTGCCGGCACATTGCTCATTACCGAAGCTGGTGGCATCGTAGGTAATTTTCATGGCGAAGCCGACTATCTGTACGAAGGTCATGTGATTGCTGGTTCGCCGAAAATTTTCTCGCAAATGCTAAACGTGCTGGCACCCTTTGCTTAGCTTTCGATTCATCTGATAGCGAAAGCCGCTACTCTGTTACACTCAGCATCTCGCAGTAATTGTTCCAGTCTTTTTACTGCCTCCCCTGATTCATCCCCTCTGGCCTGTGACTGGCGCCCTTTTGCGGCGGCGGGTCGAATTTTTTCCCATATATGTCATTTGCTGAACTCGGCTTGTCTGAAGCCATCGTGCGTGCTGTCACGGAAAACGGCTATACCCAACCTACACCCATACAAGCGCAAGCCATACCTGCCGTTTTAAAAGGCGGCGATTTACTCGCGGGTGCCCAAACAGGCACTGGCAAGACGGCAGGCTTCACTTTGCCCATGCTTGAACGTTTGCTCAGTGGCCAGCGTGCAGCGCCGCGTCAGGTGCGTGCGCTGGTGCTCACCCCAACTCGCGAACTTGCCGCACAAGTTGAAGAGAGCATCCGAACATACGGCAAATATGTAAAGCTGTCGTCGGCTGTCATCTTTGGTGGTGTAAACATCAATCCACAAATACAGCGACTCGAGCGCGGTGTCGATATTTTGGTCGCCACACCCGGTCGATTGCTCGACCTGCTGCAACAAGGCGCCGTCGATTTAAAAAAAGTTGAAATTTTAGTGCTCGACGAAGCTGACCGCATGCTCGACATGGGTTTTATTCGTGACATACGACGCATACTGGTTTTGCTTCCTGCCAAACGCCAAAATTTGCTTTTTTCTGCTACTTTTTCTGATGAGATCAAAGCATTAGCAGACGGCTTGTTGAACAACCCAGCCATGATAGAAGTGGCTCGCAGAAACTCTACCGTCGAAGTTGTTTCACAAAAAATCTATGCAGTTGATAGAGACAAAAAACACCAACTGCTTACGCATTTGATCAGCGAGCGCAACTGGTTTCAAGTGCTGGTTTTTACCCGCACCAAACACGGAGCCAATAAACTAGCAGAGCAATTAAACAAAGCTAACATCAGCTCAATGGCAATTCATGGCAATAAAAGCCAGGCAGCCCGAACGCGTGCCCTTGCAGAGTTTAAAAGCAGCAAACTTCAAGTGTTGGTTGCCACAGATATTGCTGCGCGTGGAATCGACATTGATCAGCTTCCACACGTCGTTAACTACGACCTGCCGAACGTGCCCGAGGATTACGTCCATAGAATCGGTCGTACCGGTCGTGCTGGCGCCACCGGTGACGCGGTCTCCCTGGTTTGCATTGATGAACATGGATTATTACGAGACATAGAGCGTTTTATTAAACGCGAAATTCCAACCGAAGTCATCGCGGGGTTTGAACCCGATCCAAACGCTAAAGCTCAACCAATACAACTGCGCAGCCAGGAACATAAGCATCGCAGTGGTCCGAGAGTCAATCATCGTTCTGGCGGCCAGCCCGGTGGTGACAAACGTAGTGGTGGTGCTAAGCAGCAAGCAGGCAAACCTGCTCGCAGTGGTAGCAGCTCGCCAGCGCTGGCAACATCAGCCCCGCGTAAGCCGGCTCCGCGCCCTGGTTTTGCAAGCACATCAAGTCACAGCAGACCGGCAGTGTCGGGCCAACCTGCGGCCAATGCCAACCAACAAAGGCGTCGCAGCGGCCAGCGCTAAGCCAAGCACCTGGTTCAGATCGCGCCGGGTGTGCTACATTTTCGAGCCATATACAAGCCGGGCACACATGCTCGGCTTGTTTTCATCAACGCCTCCATTACTGCCTGACATACCCGCATGAGCTCCAGCGAGCGCAACAACCACGACAGCCATACGCCGATGATGCGCCAATACTTAGGCATCAAAGCGGATCATCCTGATCTCTTGTTGTTTTATCGTATGGGTGATTTTTACGAGCTGTTTTTTGAAGATGCTGAAAAAGCCTCGCGTCTGCTTGGTATCA
>JAJTGE010000015.1 GCA_021298555.1 Oxalobacteraceae bacterium | reverse complement strand
GCTTTCCAATCAGTACTCGATGCAACAGCAGAGGGTCGCGAAATTTCAACCACCCAAGCCTATGTGCGTGTACTAACAGCTTTGCTGCGCGACGCAAATTTGGCTCCACGTGTAGTACCAATTTTGGTGGACGAGGCGCGCACATTTGGTATGGAAGGTTTCTTCCGCCAGATAGGTATTTTTAATCAACAGGGTCAACTGTATGAGCCCGTCGATAAAGATCAAGTCAGCTATTACCGTGAAGATAAAGCGGGTCAAATTCTGCAAGAAGGCATTAACGAAGCCGGCGCCATGAGTTCGTGGATAGCCGCTGCGACGTCGTACTCGACCAATAATCGAGTCATGATTCCGTTCTATATTTTTTACTCTATGTTTGGTTTGCAACGCATAGGTGATTTAGCCTGGGCTGCTGGCGATATGCGCGCGCGCGGGTTCTTGTTGGGTGGCACATCCGGCCGCACCACATTGAATGGTGAAGGTCTGCAGCATGAAGACGGACACAGCCATGTACTCGCTTCAACCATACCAAATTGCATGCCCTATGACCCAACCTTCGCCCACGAAGTGGCAGTAATCATGCATGACGGATTACAGCGCATGGTGGAAAAACAAGAAGACGTGTTTTATTACATCACCTTGATGAACGAAAACTACAGTCATCCAGGTTTAAAGCCAGGTCAGGAAGAAGGCATACTCAAAGGCATGTATTTGTTGCAGCCTTCAACTCATAAAAGTAAACAGCGTGTGCAGTTAATGGGTTCGGGTACCATCTTGCGCGAAGTAATCGCCGCCGCAGACTTGTTAGAAAAAGACTGGGGAATCGCTGCAGATATCTGGTCAGCGCCATCGTTTACGTTGTTAGCACGTGATGGGCAGGATGCAGAGCGCTGGAATATGCTCAACCCTACCTCAAAAACTCCGCGGGTTCCGTTTGTAACGCAATCGTTGCAAGCTAGCCAGGGGCCTGTGATTGCTGCTACCGACTACATGCGCACTTATGCAGAGCAGATTCGTGCCTTTATGCCTAAAGATAGAAGCTACAAAGTATTGGGAACCGATGGTTTTGGTCGCTCGGATACACGCGCAAAATTACGAGAGTTTTTCGAAGTGAATCGTTATTTTGTCACTGTGGCAGCACTCAAGGCACTTGCTGAGGCAGGTTCTATCGATATCGATGTAGTCGCTAAAGCAATTCAAAAATATGCGATAGATCCGAATAAAACCAATCCGGTCACGTTGTAGATCTATCTGCTAACTAAAAAACTGAACGAGGTTCCGTCCGCCAGGACGGGACTCTTCTCCGCAAAAAGAAATTGGGTAATTACGGAGCAAGTACATGAGCCAAATAGAAATCAAAGTACCAGATATTGGTGACTTCAAAGAAGTCGAAGTTATCGAATTACTGGTCAAAGTAGGTGATGTCGTTAAGGAGGAACAATCGCTCATCACCGTTGAGTCTGATAAAGCCAGTATGGAAATCCCCAGCAGCCATGCTGGAGTGGTTAAAGAATTGAAAGTCAACATCGGCGATAAAGTCGCTGAGGGTTCATTGGTACTTATGTTGGAACCAAGTGATGCCGCTGCCGTGGTTACAGCACCAGTATCTGCACCAGCATTAGCACCCGCGCCAGTGGCTGCGTCGCCTACATCCGCACCAGCAAAATCAACCCCCGCACCTGCAGTAGCTGTAAGTGCAGCGCCCATCGCAACAAGCGCCGAGGGCAATCGAGCACATGCCTCACCGTCGGTACGTAAATTTGGTCGTGAATTGGGTGTTGATCTCTCACGTGTGCAGGGTACAGGTCCCAAAGGCCGCATTCTTTTGGAAGATGTTCAGGGTTTTGTCAAAGGTGTCATGGCGGGTGGGGCTGCGGTTACAGCCTCAGCTGCCGCAGGTACAGGCATGGGCATGTCATTGCTGCCATGGCCTTCGCTAGATTTTGCGAAATTTGGTGAGACCTCGCTCGAAGCTCTGTCACGCATCAAAAAAATCAGCGGCCCTAATTTGCATAGAAATTGGGTGATGATTCCGCATGTGACTCAGTTCGATGAAGCCGATATTACCGAGCTTGAAGAGTTCCGAAAAAGCTCCAATGAAGCTATGGCTAAATCAGGTGTCAAGCTCACGATGCTCGCTTTTGTTATCAAGGCCAGTGTGTCTGCATTAAAAAAATTCCCAGCATTTAATTCATCCTTGGATGCCAATGGTGAAAACCTGATTCTTAAGCATTACTACAACATAGGTTTTGCAGCCGATACGCCTAACGGCCTAGTGGTTCCAGTTATTAAGAACGCAGACAAAAAAGGCATCGTTGAAATCGCCAAAGAAATGGGCGAACTTTCAGCACAGGCGCGCGAAGGCAAACTTAAACCTGCAGACATGCAGGGCGCTACCTTTACGATTTCTTCTTTGGGTGGCATAGGCGGTACGGCATTTACGCCGATTATTAATGCACCTGAAGTTGCGATCTTGGGTTTGTCTAAATCATCGATGAAGCCAATTTGGAATGGCAAAGAATTCATGCCGCGTTTGATGATGCCGTTATCGCTTTCCTATGATCACCGGGTTGTTGATGGTGCCATGGGCGCACGTTTTTCTGTCTATCTCTCTGAGGCTTTAGCAGATATGCGCAAGACCTTGCTGTAATTAGCACGAGTCTATTTTCATGACCACCTGTGTCGTTGTACGTAAAAATGATGAGATAGCTATTGCAGCTGACTCGTTAGTGACTTTTGGTGATACGCGCTTGTCCAGTGCGTATGAAGCGAATGAAAAGATTTTTTCGGTGGGTAGCTCTTACATTGCGCTGGCAGGAACCACTGCGCATTTTCCTGTCATGAAAAAACTGCTTACTGATATGGGTGATGATTGTCTGCTGGGATCGCGCGATGAAGTTTTTGATACTTTCTCCCGTGCTCATCAGATTTTGAAAGAAAAATATTTTTTGAACATTAAGGAAGAAGAGGACGATCCTTATGAGTCCTCTCAGATCACGACATTGATAGCCAACACCAAAGGCATATTCGGCGTGTATTCCTATCGTGAAGTCTTTAGTTTCGATCGTTTTTGGGCGATTGGCAGTGGTAAGACTTTTGCGTTGGGTGCCATGTACGCTGCCTATGACACGCTGGGCAGTGCACGCCAGCTTGCCGAGTTGGGTATACATGCAGGCGCTGAGTTTGATAAAAGCTCAGCCCTGCCGTGTCGAGTAATCAGTTTTCCTATGACTGCCTAACGGAGCCTAGCTATGAGCCTCATGGAAATTCATGTACCAGATATCGGTGATTTCAAAGAAGTCGAAGTCATTGAGCTGTTAGTCAAACCCGGCGATACCGTCAAGCCTGAGCAATCACTTATTACCGTCGAGTCTGATAAAGCCAGCATGGAGATACCGTGTACTCATGCCGGCGTAGTCAAAGAGTTAAAAGTGAAAATAGGCGATAAAGTCGCCGAGGGTTCATTGCTGCTAGTGCTGGAAGTAGCGCAAGAGAGTGCAACTGCTACTACTGCTACACCACCGCCGGCTGCAGCATCTACTACAACAGCTCCCGTAAGCGTAAGCGCTGCAACTTCAGTAGCTGCTCCGGTAGCTGCGAGTTTTGCAGGGAGTGCAGATATTGAGTGCGACACCGTAGTTTTAGGTGCGGGCCCTGGTGGTTATACCGGAGCATTTCGCGCTGCCGATTTAGGCCAGCGCGTCGTGTTGATAGAGCGTTACCCCTCATTGGGTGGTGTGTGTCTGAATGTAGGATGTATTCCTTCTAAAGCCTTGTTGCACGCTGCAAAAGTTATTACCGAAGCTGAGGAGATGTCTCACTTCGGTATCAAGATGGCCGATCCACAAATTGATATTAATGCGCTGCGTGGTTGGAAAGAGAGCATCATCAAAAAACTCACCGGCGGTTTAACTGGTTTGGCTAAAGCACGTAAGGTGCAAGTAGTGCAGGGCAAAGGTGTATTTTCTTCACCCAACACCATCACCGTAGAGACAGCTGAGGGCAGTAAAACGATTGCATTTAAAAACGCGATTATTGCGGCGGGTTCCTCGGTTGCGCGTATTCCAGGTTTTCCGTATGACGATCCACGTTTGGTGGATTCCACTGGCGCACTCGAATTGCGTCAGATACCTAAACGCATGTTGGTCATCGGTGGTGGCATCATAGGACTAGAGATGGCGTGTGTGTATGACGCGCTCGGCAGCAAGGTAACCGTAGTGGAATTTGCTGATGGTTTGATTCCAGCAGCCGATCGCGACATGGTCAAACCACTGCATAAACGAATTGAAAAACGCTACGAAGCTATTTATCTAAAAACCAAAGTTACCCGACTCGAAGCGCGAGCGAATGGTTTACTGGCCGTTTTTGAAGGTGAACAAGCACCTGTCGAGCCGCAGCTGTATGACATGGTGTTGCTAGCGGTGGGACGTCGACCAAACGGTAAAGATATCGCGGCTGAAAAGGCGGGTGTGATCGTCAATGACCGTGGCTTTATACCGGTAGATAAACAGCAAAAAACCAATGTGCCGCATATTTTTGCTATAGGTGATATCTCTAGTGATCCTATGCTCGCGCACAAGGCCACCAATGAAGCAAAAATCGCCGCTGAAGTGATTGCCGGACACAAGGTTGCGTTTGATGCGATGACTATTCCTTCGGTGGCCTATACCGATCCTGAAATTGCATGGATGGGTGTGACTGAAACAGAAGCCAAAGCCAAAGGCATACCGTTTGAAAAAGCCAGTTTCCCTTGGGCGGCTTCAGGTCGTGCTCTGGCCATGGGGCGTGATGACGGCATCACTAAACTCTTATGGGATCCCACCACCAAGCGCATCATCGGTGCAGGTATCGTTGGTATTAATGCGGGCGAGTTATTGGCCGAGACAGTGTTAGCCATGGAGATGGGTGCAGATTTAGAAGACCTGGCGCTTACGGTGCATGCACACCCCACCTTATCCGAGACACCGATGTTTGCTGCGGAGATGGGATTGGGCAGTATTACCGACCTGTACATCCCGCCTAAGAAATAAGATGGTGAAATTGCTGTAACGGAAAAGCCTGCAGATGCAGGCTTTTTTATTGGGATTTTTCAGGTATAGCGCAGCGCTGAATCATTACTGGTGTATGCAGCTTGTCGTCTAGTTTTACAGTAATGGTTATCACCGGCTATTTAATTTTAGGGTGCGCCACCATGAATAATGTATCTTCCGTCCGACTCAGCGCGGATATGAGCTTAGATGCCATTACCAAAGAAATCGCCAAATTAGATGGATCGAATGGGCGGTTACAGCAAAAGAGCAAATTCGAGGGTGGAGTCGAAGTGGTTTACCTTCGACGTGCTACGGCGAAGGATTCCATAAAAAATTTGTTCATGGGCTCAGCAAAGCGAAAAGAGCAACGTGAGCCAGCATTCAATCTGATTCGTGATGCCGCACAGGCAGCAGGGTTAGACGCTAATCACTCGTTGATGAACAACATAAAAACGTCGTTAAAGTCGGGGGCTAGCTTAAGTAATGGGCTTCAAAGTATACAAATGTATATAGCAGACACACAGAAATGAGCTGCGAACGAGCATAGAGTACGGTCCATCAATCAGACATTTTTTTGTGCGACCGGTATCACCTCTGACAGCATGCTCAGCATCAAATCAATTTCATCGGTACTTAAATTGAGTGCCGGCATAAAGCGCAGCAAATCAGGACGCGGAGAATTGAGCAGCAAGCCTGTGGGTTCGAGATCGCGCGCTAATTCAACTATCTTGCCACCGATAGGTGAACCCAGTTTCAATGCACGTAGCAACCCCTCGCCACGTTCACCCTCTAGGCCATGTTTTTCGCATAATTCTAACAAGCCGGCTTTTAGGTAATTGCCTTTATCCGTGACGGATTGCAAAAATCCCGGTGAGAGCAACGTTTCAAGTACGGCTAACCCTGCAGCAGTCATGAGTGGATTACCGTTATATGTTCCACCCTGATCACCTGGCTCGAACACAGCGACAGATTCTTTACACATCAGGGCAGATAGCGGCACACCGCCACCTATACCTTTACCCAAAGTCATAATGTCTGGTTCGATGTCAGATAGCTGATACGCAAACAACTTGCCTGAGCGCCCCATACCGGATTGCACTTCATCGACGATGAGCAAAATATTTTTTTCTTTGGTGAGGGCGCGCAAGCCTTGCATGAATTCGCGCGTTGCAGGTATGACGCCACCTTCGCCTTGTATGGGCTCGAGCATGACAGCAACAGTCTTATCGTTGATCAATGCTTCTACGCTGGCTAAATCATTGAGCTCTGCTTTTGGAAAGCCGGGTACTTGGGGTGCGAACATGGTGTCCCAGCCCGCTTTGCCTGAAGCAGACATAGTCGCCAGAGTGCGACCATGAAAGCTGTGATTAAAGGTAATGATTTCGTAACGATGCTCATTATTTTTATTGGGGTGTAATTTGCCCCATTTACGCGCTAATTTAATCGCGCCTTCGTTGGCTTCAGCGCCGCTATTAGCAAAGAACACGCGATCAAAGCATGAGTGCGATGTCAGCATGTCGGCGAGCTTAATGGAAGGCTCGTTAAAAAAAGCAGGCGAAGGATTAATGACTTTTTTTGCTTGCTGAACTAAAGCAGTCTGTATGCACTCGGGTGAATGCCCCAGGCAGTTAACTGCCCAACCCTGCAACCAATCCAGATAGCGTTTGCCATTGTGATCAGTCAGCCACATGCCATGACCCTCGGTAAAAACCAGGCGTGGGCGATTAGTGATGAAGAGCAGCGAATCGGTGGCGTACTGGTCGAACGCTGAGTGCAAATGTTCGGGCTTGTTCATGGCTTAAGTAGTAACGAGATCGGCTTCAGATGTAAACGAATCAGCAAAAAATTCATCGCTGGGTAACTGGCACTGATCAACAAAGTCACGCTGTGCTGCGTCGACCATCACGGGCGCGCCACACGCATAAACCTGATATCCCGACAAATCGGGTAGATCGTGCATAACTGCCAGGTGTACGAATCCGGTACGACCAGTCCAGTTATCTTCAGGCAACGCATCTGAGACTACAGGTACGTACTTGAAATGCGGTAGTGTCTTTGCCCACTCTTCACACAGTGTGTTCATGTACAAATCATGAGGACGGCGACCACCCCAATATAAGGTAATGGGTCGGGTTGATTCTTGATGCGCCCAGTGGTCTATCATGGATTTTATAGGAGCAAAGCCGGTACCGGAGGCCACCATGACGATAGGTTTTTCAGTATCGTCACGCAAAAAGAATGTACCCAGAGGGCCTTCGAAGCGCAGTATGTCTTTTTCTTTCATGCTGCCAAAGACTTGATCGGTGAACAGACCGCCCGGCATATGACGTATGTGCAGAGCAAGTAGTTCATCCGAATGTGGCGACGTGGCCATACTGTAGCTGCGACGCTTGCCATCTTTGAGCAAAAACTCTATGTATTGACCTGCTTTAAACTGCATTCGTTCAGTTGCGGGCAGCTGCAACGAAAGAATAATAACGTCATCCGTCATGCGCTCGATTTTGGCGACACGCGATGGTAGCTTCTTAACGGGGAATTCTCCCGCACCCAACACTTCGCGAGCTTCGATCACCACGTCGGATTGGGGCATGGCACAACAAAACAGGGTTAAGCCAGCTTCTTGTTCGGCTGGCGTTAGGGCTCGATCTTGATGCTGACCCAGTTCAGCCTGGCCTGATACCAATTTGCCTTTGCAGCTACCGCAGGCACCGTTCTTACAGCCATAGGGCAGTCCAACGCCTGCGCGCATAGCGGCTGCCAAGATAGATTCGTCAGCTTCACAACTGAATTGCCGACCGCTGGGATTAACAAGAACCTGGAACGTCATACAATCTCGCGAATGAAAAACAAACAGTTAAATGTACTGGGCAGCCCCCGCCTACTCATCATCGGGTGTGGCGATGTAGGACTGCGCTTGATACCTTTGCTACGAACGCGTTTTCGCGTTTTCGCTCTGACTAGTCAGCCAGAGCGGCTATCTGAATTACGCTCTGCAGGTGCTATCCCTTTGCTGGGCAATCTGGATAATCCAGAGAGTTTGCACAGGCTAAAGGGGCTAGCTGAACTGGTGGTGCATCTTGCACCACCGCCTGCGCAGGGCGCGTTAGATCAACGCACTCGCAATCTGGCCGCCATTTTACCCCGACATGGCAGGCTCGTTTATGTCAGTACCACCGGTGTTTATGGCGATTGCAAAGGTGCCTACTTTGACGAGACCAGGCCCGTGGCGCCGGTTAATGCTCGTGCACAGCGTCGGGTGGACGCTGAACAGGTTTTACGGCGCTGGGCGCGCCGTAACGGGGGCAGGTTGTCAATACTCAGGGTGCCCGGTATTTACGCAGCAGAACGATTGCCATTAGAACGGTTGCGGCTAGGTACGCCCGCTTTGCTGGCTACCGAGGATGTCTACACAAATCATATTCATGCCGATGATCTGGCTCAGATTATTGCGTTAGCGTTATTTCGGGGGCAGCCACTGCGGGTTTATCACACCGTGGATGATTCGAATTTGAAGATGGGCGAGTATTTTGACCAGGTAGCTGCCACTTTTAAGTTGCCTACGCCACCACGCGTGCCGCGTGCCGAATTGGCGAATCATGTCTCGCCGATGTTGTTGTCGTTCATGTCGGAATCGCGGCGTTTGGCTAACGACCGCATGAAAATCGAATTGGGTGTTCGTTTACGCTGGCCTGCGGTCAGCGATCTTTTGGCGAGCCTTGCGTCACCGCCGACTTGATGCCATCGACCCAGGACCGGGTGGGTAATTTGGTAATGTCGCGTATCACTGCAGCACGTGCATAGAGATCTGCAAAATCCAGTGTCGGTGTGTTTTTAAAAGCGATAACGACAACATTACCCTGATGGACTTCTGGCAGACAAATGACAGTATCGAACGCTTCACATATCGCGGGGATGTTGCGCTGAAAGCTGGGATGGTCACCAAACAAATTAATCGTCGCGATACCACCACGTGCGAGGCAGGCGGCACAGCTGCGATAAAACTCGACGGATTCCAACACCGGTCCGCGCGCAGTTGCATCATACAAATCTATCTGCAGCACATCGGCGCTGCGATGATTGGGCTTATGCTCAACAAAATCCATTGCATCACCTTCGAGGATAGTCAGTAAGTCATCGTCCTCGGGTAGCTTGAACATAGAACGGCAAATATCGATGACTGAAGGATTCAGTTCGACGACGGTAACAGGTGATTTGGGATACCAGTGGCGACAAAATTTGGTGAGTGCGGCTGCGCCCAGACCCAGTTGCACGATACGTTTAGGCTGTTCTATAAACAGCATCCAAGCCATCATTTGCTGCGCATACTCGAGCTCTATCCAGTTGGGTTTACGCAAACGCATAGCACCTTGTATCCATTCTGTACCGAAGTGCAAATAGCGAACGCCATCCTGTTCAGAGAGCGTAATAGGTGCAAATTTTGGTTTTCTGCGGCGGCTAACGGGTGAGTCAGACTGATCAGGTGGCATGGGTGGATGTTTCAAGAGCACGTTAATGCGTAATTCTATAGTTTACTTCTACTCTGCCCATGCCAGTCACGGTGTTTGATTACTTCTGGGTAAACAGTCGGGTCGGCTACAATTCTTTCACAATTAAAAATCGGAGACTCTCATCATGACTCATCCTGTAATTCTGATCACTGGAGGCAGTCGCGGCATCGGTGCTGCCACAGCAATTCTCGCCGCTAAGCGCGGTTATGACGTGGTGTTTACTTATCAAAGTAATGCCAAGGCGGCTAACGAAGTGGCTGAGGCTATTCGAGCCACGGGTCGTAAAGCGCTGATGTTGCAGGCCGATGTGGCGATAGAAGCTGATGTGCTGAATGTGTTTAAACAGATCGATGCGCAGATGGGTCAACTGAATGCTTTGGTCAACAACGCGGGTGTGCTGGAAAAAATTATGCGTCTTGATCAAATGGATGCAGCGCGCTGGCAGCGCATTTTAAGTATCAATGTGATTGGTAGTTTTTTATGCGCCAAAGAAGCTGTGCTTCGTATGTCGACACGTCATGGCGGCAATGGCGGTGGCATAGTTAACGTATCGTCAGCGGCAGCGCGTATAGGCTCACCCAATGAATTTATCGATTACGCAGCTGCTAAAGGCGCAGTGGATTCTATGACGATAGGATTATCCAAAGAAGTCGCCGCAGAAAATATTCGCGTTAATGCGGTTCGCCCAGGATTGATCTATACCGAAATTCATGCCAGTGCTGGGGAGCCAGGGCGAGTAGATCGCGCTAAAGAGGGTGTGCCAATGAAGCGGGGTGGAACAGCTGATGAAGTTGCTGAGACCATTTTATGGTTGCTATCAGATCAGTCGTCGTATATTACCGGCACGATGATTGATGTGGCTGGCGGTCGCTGATACGCGTTTGTGTAGCCCAAAAAAAACGCGCACACCGATAATTTGTCGTTGTGCGCGTTTTTGCATGCGGTGATTATTTACCTGTCATGCCCAGCAACATGTCATTGAGCTTTTTGACAAATCCTGCCGGATCACTCAGCTGACCGCCTTCAGCTAATAAGGCTTGATCAAACAGGAGGCTGCTCCAGTCATTGAATTTAGCGTCTTCATATTTCAGGCGTTGTATCAATGGATGGTGCGGGTTGATTTCCAGCGTGGGCTTCATATCAGGCGCAGCCTGACCTGCTGCTTTGAGCATTCTGAGTAAATTACCCGAGAGCTCATGCTCATCAGCGACTAAGCACGCAGGAGAATCGGTCAAACGGAAAGTCACGCGCACGTCTTTGGCTTTTTCTGCCAGCGCTGTTTTCATTTTATCGACCAGCTCTTTGAATTCGGATTCGGTTTCCTCTTTTTGTTTTTTCTCGCTATCGTCTTCAAGTTGACCTAAATTGAGATCGCCTTTGGCTACGGATAGCAGTGGCTTGCCATCGAATTCTGTCAGGAACGACAGCATCCATTCATCAACGCGCTCAGTCAGTAACAGAACTTCTACGCCTTTTTTACGGAAGATTTCCAGATGCGGACTGTTCTTCGCAGCCATCCAGCTATCCGCCGTGACGTAGTAAATCTTGTCTTGACCTTCTTTCATGCGCGCTACGTAATCGCCAAACGAGACATTTTGTGTATCGGTCTCGTTGTGTGTGCTGGCAAAGCGCAGTAGCTTGGCAATGCGCTCTTTGTTTGCTGAGTCTTCGCCTATGCCTTCTTTGAGTACTTGTCCAAATTCTTTCCAGAAATTAGCGTATTTATCTTTTTTCTCTTGTTCATCTGCATTCGCAAGTTCTTCCAACATACCCAGTATGCGTTTGGTCGAACCTTCGCGTATAACTTTAACGTCACGCGACTCTTGCAGAATTTCGCGCGATACATTCAATGGAAGATCATTCGAATCAATCACACCTTTTACAAAGCGCAGATACACCGGCATTAACTGCTCAGCATCATCCATGATGAATACACGCTTTACATACAGCTTGATACCACCACGTTTTTCACGATCCCATAAATCAAAGGGCGCATGACCAGGTATGTAAAGTAGCTGTGTGTATTCACTGCGACCTTCAACGCGATTATGTGTCCAGGTTAAGGGCTCTTGAAAATCATGCGATACGTGTTTATAAAATTCTTTATATTGCTCTTCGGTGATGTCAGATTTGCTACGCGCCCACAGCGCGCTGGCTTGATTAACGGTTTCTAGTTCGTCCTTGACGACGGTTTCTTTTTTTTCTTCGTCCCATTCTTCTTTATGCATTTTAATGGGTAAAGAAATATGATCCGAATACTTACGAATGATGGAGCGTAGCTGCCAGGCTGACAGGAAATCATCTTCGCCCTCACGCAGATGCAAGGTGATGCGGGTGCCGCGTTGTGGCTTGTTGATGGTCTCTACGCTGAACTCACCTTCCCCCGAAGATTCCCAGCGAACGCCTTGTTCTGCAGGTAGGCCAGCGCGACGCGACTCGACAGTGATTTTGTCGGCCACGATAAAGCCTGAGTAAAACCCCACTCCAAATTGACCGATCATTGCGGCATCTTTTTGTTGGTCGCCAGACAATCTGGAAAAGAATTCTTTTGTTCCAGATTTGGCAATCGTGCCTAAATGCTCAACCGCTTCGGCTTGCGATAAACCTATACCGTTATCGGTGATGCTGATGGTACGAGCCGCTTTGTCAAACTCCACCTGTATGGCCAGATCGCTGTCGCCTTCGAACAAAGCCGCGTTATTAATAGCTTCAAAACGCAGCTTATCTGCTGCATCAGAGGCATTTGAGACTAGCTCGCGCAGGAAAATTTCTTTGTTGGAGTACAGCGAATGGATCATCAGCTGTAGCAGCTGTTTGACCTCGGCCTGAAAGCCCATGACTTGTTTATCTGAAGCACCCATGATGTCCTCTGTTAACAAAATTAATTGAAAGATGGCGAAATTTGTAATTATCTTGGGATGACTTGGCAGATTTCAAGAGCGCTCAAGGTAAAATCTTGTCATGTTTTTTATTGGGGTAAACGATGTCTATTGAACAAAAACTCAGTGCGCTAAACATTGCGCTTCCAACGGTAGCCACGCCAGCGGCCGCGTATGTCATGTATGTGCGAACCGGTAATACGTTATTCGTATCAGGCCATATTGCAAAAAAAGACGGCAAACCGTGGGTGGGCCAGCTGGGCCGCACGATGACTACCGATGAGGGCAAGCAAGCTGCCCGTTCCATAGCGATTGATCTGATGGCTACACTGAAAGAAGCCTGTGGTGGTGATTTATCTAAGGTCAAGCGAATCGTCAAGCTCGTTAGCCTAGTCAATTCTTCGCCAGACTTCACAGAACATCACTTGGTCACCAATGGTGCTTCCGAATTACTCTTAGACGTTTTTGGTGATGTAGGTCGTCATGCACGATCAGCTTTTGGTGTCGCTCAAATCCCTCTGGGTGCGTGCGTAGAAATAGAAATGGTCGCTGAGTTAAGCGACCATTAATTTGCAGCCGCTACCATTAGCGGCTATGCCTATTCTCGTTACCGAAACCGTTGCGTAAATCGTGCGTCCACTGCAGGTACGTTTTGCTGCTCTTGCGAAAGTATGAAAGCTAATTGCTTCTCGGCTGGGCGTTCGATTGTTTTATAGATTGCTTTAGACAGCGCATAGGCTTTGCTGCCGGGCCATTCAGATTCTAGTAACTCGGCAGGCAGATTGGGATCAGTTAGCAGTGCGCGTCGGTAGTCGTGTATTAAAAGCGTGCGCAGTACAAATGCATGTTCGGGGTCTATTAGCGCTTGCTCCGAGAGTAGCTGCTGCAAGCTCTCAAAGCGAGTGATGAATTTTTTGTACGTAGCACGTGTTTCTTTTAGTGGCCAGGCAGTTGACACCGCTGCTGACAGCGGTAGGACGTTGTCAAGTCCACTATCGCTAGCCGACAATACGGTCACTACCTTGGCTGTGCGCGTGCGTTGCAATAAATCCTGTAGTGCTTCGTTCTTCTCGCCGGGGTAAGCAAACAGCCCCGCGTTGACGGGTGCAAAACCCTCCCAAACCAATTCTTTTTTTAGCGCTGATTTTTGCGCGCTGCTGGCATGGCTGGCCATACACACTAAAGTCCATAGTCCCTCCCATTGCTTTGTGGGCGAGGCATAAACGCGCTGGTGGGCGCGCAAAAACCGCTTTTCACCTTGAGCACTCAGTCGGTACTGACTGCGCCTGCCGTGGCGTAGGGCATCCAGCCAGCCTTCATCAGCTAATCGGTAGACAGCGGTGCGTACCAGCCGTTCGCTAATGCCAAACGGGGACAATAAGGCAATCAGGCTACCGAGCCACACAACGCCTCCGCGCGGTGCGATGGTGTCACCAAAGACCGTCATCACTAAGGATTTAGCGCGGGGTGGGTTCAAGCGCAAGCTCTGGGCTATCCAGCGGGCGATGGCCGGTGAGGCGATGTCTTTTAGGGAGGACGATGACATTTTGTTAAATGATACAGTTTTTCTAGAAATCTATGATTTCGCGTATCATATCCACTAAACAAGCGCCTAGGAAGGAGCCCCAACTATGTATGCTCAAATGGTCGATACCGGCACATCCAGTTTGCGAGCCGTTGATGAGCTCAGCCCGCAAGAGCAAGCCTTTCAGCAGCGCATAGATGCCGACATCAAGATCGAACCCAGAGATTGGATGTCGGATGCTTACCGCAAGACGCTGATACGTCAGATTTCTCAGCATGCTCACTCAGAAATCGTTGGTCAGCTTCCCGAGGGTAACTGGGTCACCCGAGCTCCTACGCTCAAACGAAAAACGATACTTTTGGCGAAGATACAAGATGAAGCAGGGCATGGTCTTTATCTCTACAGCGCTGCCGAAACCCTGGGCGTCTCGCGTGATCAAATGACGCGTGATCTGCTAGATGGCAAAGCAAAGTATTCCAGCATTTTTAATTACCCCACCTTGAGTTGGGCTGACATAGGCATGATAGGTTGGTTAGTCGATGGCGCTGCCATCATCAATCAAATTCCTTTGTGCCGTTGCTCGTATGGTCCCTATGCACGCGCCATGGTACGCATCTGTAAGGAAGAGGCATTCCATGCGCGTCAGGGATTTGATGTCGTGATGGCCTTGTGTCGCGGTACACCAGAGCAAAAGCAGATGGCGCAAGATGCACTCAACCGATGGTGGTGGCCAGCGCTGATGATGTTTGGCCCGCCCGATACTGAATCGGTTAACAGTGCTCAGTCTGCACAATGGAAGATTAAATTATTTTCCAATGATGAACTTCGACAGCGCATGGTGGATCAGACAGTGCCTCAGGCCGAGTTTCTTGGTTTAACAATTCCTGATCCGGATTTGCGCTGGAATGAGACCAGCGGTCAGTATGAATTTGGTGCGATCGATTGGTCTGAGTTTTATCGCGTTTTAAAAGGCAATGGCCCGTGTAATCGTGATCGCCTGCAAACTCGCCGCAAAGCAT
The DNA here is from genome assembly GCA_021298555.1 of Oxalobacteraceae bacterium. GTDB lineage: Bacteria > Pseudomonadota > Gammaproteobacteria > Burkholderiales > Burkholderiaceae_D > Pernthalerella. The sequence goes on along the minus strand of JAJTGE010000015.1, from coordinate 14,719 downwards.
GGGATGACGGCGCCTGGTTTCGTGATGGTGTTAATGCTTACGCAGAAAAGCAGGAAGCCATATCCAAAGCTAAGGCAGCTTGATTAGCTCACAGGAGATAGCAATGAGCAAAGAATGGCCATTGTGGGAAATTTTTATACGAAGCCAGCATGGACTAGCGCATAAACATGTAGGCAGCTTGCATGCGCCGGATGCCGAGATGGCGTTGAATAATGCGCGCGATGTATATACCCGACGCAATGAGGGCACTTCTATATGGGTAGTGCCTGCGAATATGATTGTTGCAAGTAGTTCGGAAAATAGCGAAGAATTTTTTGATCCCTCGGCCAGTAAAATTTATCGGCATCCTACATTTTTTTCTATACCGCCCGAAGTAGGCAATCTCTAAGGCGCTGAATTTATGGATGCAGAAAAATTTATCTGGTGTTTGCGAGCGGGTGATTCAAGTTTGATTTTGTCTCAGCGTTTGTCGGAGTGGTGCGGTAAAGGCCCGGCGCTGGAAGAAGACATGGCCTTAACGAACATAGCGCTCGATTTATTAGGTCAATCAACCTTGTGGTTGTCTTATGCTGCAAAAATCGAAGGCAAGGATCGTGATGAGGATGATTTAGCATTTTTACGCGATGCCCATGAATTTCGTAATGTGCTGCTGGTTGAGCAGCCCAATGGTGGCTATGACGACACTTTAGTTCGACAGCTGTATTTCGATGTCTGGCATGCGCTGTGGCTGCGGTCCCTGCTTAATTCTTCTGATACGACGATTGCACAGATCGCAGAAAAATCATTAAAAGAAGTGAACTATCATTTGCGCCGTAGTAGCGACCTGGTCGTACGCTTAGGTGACGGCAGCGAAGAAAGTCATGCGCGCATGCAGAGCTCAGTCGATGCGTTGTGGATGTATTCCGGCGAATGTTTTATCGACGATGAATTAGATACAGTCATCGCAGAACGAAAAATCGCCCCGCTACCCTCAAGTTTAAAAAATGAGTGGATGGCGATGATACAAAAAATATTTTCCGAAGCGACCTTGACCATGCCGCCCGCAGATGCCTGGATGCAGAACGGTGGTAAACAAGGACGTCACTCCGAGCACCTTGGTTTTTTACTGGCTGAGATGCAATTTCTACAGCGCGCTTATCCTGGGGCTACCTGGTGAGGTTTGCTACAGAGCAGCTCTGGGAATGCCTGTCGGCTGTCAGTGATCCAGAAATTCCGGTTATTTCGGTGGTTGATTTGGGTATAGTGCGTGAACTGACGTGGCTAGACACCGATGTTTGCGAAGTTACTATCACACCTACCTACTCTGGCTGCCCTGCGATGCAAGTTATAGCAGAGAATGTCGAGCTTGCATTACGGAGCTTAGGCGTGCAGAAAATTTCTATTCGAACTCAACTGTCGCCAGCATGGACTACCGATTGGATGAGTCCTGCTGGCCGAGAAAAACTGAAGGCTTACGGCATTGCCCCACCCATGCAATCAGCTATTGATATTTCTGCACTGGGTAGTCGTGTTGTTCCTGACATAGCCTGTCCACAATGCGGCTCTTTGCATACGCGCTTGTTAAGTCAGTTTGGATCCACCGCTTGTAAAGCACTCTATCGGTGCAATGAGTGTCTGGAGCCTTTTGATTATTTCAAGCCGCACTAGCGTCACACTTACGACTGATACGCGTAGCTACCACCTTTTTAAGCACTGATTCCATGGCCCATTTTCATGCTTTAAGAATTGCTGAAGTCCGACGCGATACACGAGATGCAGTCGTTATTAGCTTTGATATTCCCTCAGCGTTATCCTCAGAGTTTCATTACCAGCCAGGTCAGCATATTACTTTGCGCGCTCAGATTCAGGGTGAAGAAGTACGTCGATCGTATTCACTATGCTCAGCGATACAAGATACTGAACTGCGTATCGCCATTAAAAAAGTCAGCGATGGTTTATTTTCTACGTGGGCTACGACCTCGCTAGAAGCAGGCATGATGATAGACGTCATGCCGCCGACAGGAAACTTTCATTTGCCTTTGGATGCAACTCAGCGCCGCCATTATCTGGCGATTGCTGCGGGTAGCGGCATTACACCGATTTTTTCTATCATCAAAAGTACCCTGCTAGCTGAACCACAGAGCTGCTTTACCTTAGTCTATGGTAACCGCGCATCGTCTACGATTATGCTGAGAGATGACATTGCTAATCTCAAAGACAGATTTCTTGATCGATTTTCAGTGATTCATATCATGAGTCGCGAAAAACAAGACATCGATTTGTTTAATGGCCGTATCAATGCAGAAAAATTTCGTCAGTTGGCAGAGCAATGGATAACATTAACCGATATTGATCATGTATTCATTTGCGGTCCGCAGGCAATGATGCTGGAACTGTCGGATAGTTTGAAATCATTTGGCATGTCTGGCGATCGTATACACATGGAATTGTTTGGTGTAGCTGGCGACCAAGTACCGCGCAAGCGCTCGGCAGCTGACTTAATCTCTACTGATAAGTGTGAAGTTACTGTCATTATTGATGGTCACCATCAGAGTTTTATGATGAACAGGGATCAGCAATCAGTATTGGATGCTGGTCTTGATCACGGTATTGATATACGGTATGCCTGCAAAGGCGGAATTTGCGCTTCCTGCCGCTGCAAAGTGATAGAAGGTAAAGTCGATATGGACGCCAACTACGCGCTGGAAGACTACGAAGTGGCGCGTGGGTTTGTTTTAAGTTGTCAGGCATTTCCTATTACAGAAAAACTCGTGCTCGATTTTGATCAGGACAGTTAAATGACTAATGGTCTTCCTGCCGATCCCAAGGCTTTGGCTAAAGCCAGTGCAGAGCACATGTACGCACGCGATCATGCGACGCAAGGCTTGGGCATACAGTTAATCGATGTGGGCCCTGGCACGGCATGTATGCAAATGAGAGTGCGTTCAGACATGCTTAATGGTCATGCGATGTGCCACGGTGGTTTTATATTTACCCTGGCAGACTCCACCTTTGCCTTCGCCTGCAATAGTTATAACTTGCAAACAGTCGCAGCTGGCTGCACCATAGAATTTTTAGCGCCAGCGAAAGAGGGTGAGTTATTGCAGGCAGTCGCCATCGAGCAAGCGCGTAGCGGTAAAACAGGTGTGTATGACGTTTCTGTCACTACTTCAGATGGAAAAAAAATCGCACTCATGCGTGGAAAATCTCACCAGATTTCTGGGTCGGTAATACATAACGCATAAACGCAGGAGATCAGGGATGTCCAACCAAACAAGTCAGTCAGAACTTGAGCCTATAGAGACAGCGAGCAAAGATGAATTGCAGGCGCTGCAATTACAGCGATTGCAAACATCCTTGCAACATGCCTACGATCATGTGCCGCATTACCGTAAAAGTTTTGATGATCTGGGAATTCAACCGCACGATCTGACTTCCTTGTCGGATCTGTCGAAGTTTCCGTTTACTAGTAAAGATGATTTACGGGCGAACTATCCCTTTGGTATGTTTGCAGTTCCGCGCGAGCAGGTAGTGCGCATACATGCCTCCTCGGGTACTACGGGTAAACCCACTGTGGTGGGCTACACCCAACAAGATATCGATACCTGGGCTCATTTGGTGGCACGCTCCATACGTGCTTCGGGTGGACGAGCCGGTGATATCGTTCATGTGTCGTATGGTTATGGTTTGTTTACTGGCGGGTTAGGAGCGCATTACGGCGCAGAGAAGCTGGGTTGCACAGTTATTCCTATGTCGGGTGGTCAGACTGAAAAACAGGTTCAGTTAATTAATGACTTCCGACCCGATATCATCATGGTGACGCCGTCTTATATGCTCAACCTCATAGAAGAATTTGAGCGTCAGGGCTTGGATCCCGCGGCGTCTTCTTTACGTATAGGTATTTTTGGTGCTGAGCCATGGACTGAGTCTATGCGCTTAGAAATCGAGCAGCGCGCGGGTCTGGATGCCGTCGATATTTATGGCTTGTCTGAAGTGATGGGTCCGGGCGTTGCAAGTGAATGCATAGAGACGAAAGATGGCCCGGTAATTTGGGAAGATCATTTTTATCCTGAAATTATTCATCCTGTAACGGAAGAAGTTTTACCTGACGGTCAGATGGGTGAGCTGGTATTTACCTCATTGACTAAACAAGCGATGCCAGTAATCCGTTATCGCACGCGTGATTTAACCCGACTACTACCCCCCACCGCGCGCAGCATGCGTCGTATGGGAAAAATTCTTGGCCGCACAGATGACATGATGATCATTCGTGGCGTTAATGTGTTCCCTTCACAAATTGAAGAATTATTATTACAGCAGCCATCATTAGCGCCGCATTATCAGTTAATTTTGTCACGCGAAATGCATCTGGATCAGTTAGAAGTACTGGTTGAAACGCGCGAGGATGTACGGCACGGTGATGGTATCCGCGGTGGTACCTCACTCGAGCACTTAATCAAATCATTGATAGGTATTTCTTGCACCGTGACTGTGTTGCCGCCCAATGGCGTTGAGCGTACTCTGATCGGTAAAGCTCGTCGACTTGTTGATAAGCGTAATTAACGCGGACTAATTTATCGTAAATGCTTGGGCTTTTCTTGTCTTGGTTTACCATGCAGTTTTATACCTTCATCATGACCGATCATGCCTGAAATCGAAATTCGACCCGGTCAATCCACAGAGCTACTCAAGGCACTACATATCCTGACCCGTGATGGGAAAATGAATCAGGATAGCCGTCGCAAACTCAAACAGGTTTACCATTTAGTCCAATTTATAGAACCTCTGCTGGAGCAGCTGGTGCAAGAAGGTAGCTCAGTTTCCTTGGTTGATCATGGCGCTGGCAAATCCTATCTGGGCTTCATGCTCTACGATTTATTTTTCAAGCAGCGCAATGATGGCTCACATATTTTCAGCATCGAGACGCGCCCTGAGTTGGTCGATCGCGCGAAGGCTCTGGCCCAGAGTTTGTCATTTGATCGCATGTCTTTTTTGCCGTTGTCTGTGGCGGAGTCGATAACGTCAGCGGCCTTACCTGCAGCAGTCGATGTAGTTACGGCGCTTCATGCATGTGACACGGCCACCGATGATGCCATTAGCTTTGCGTTAAAAAAACAAGCCAGGTATATCGTGCTGGTGCCTTGTTGCCAGGCCGAGCTGGCAGGGGTATTGAGAAAATTAAAATCGCAATCCCTTGCGCGCGACGTCTTAACTGAACTATGGCGTCATCCACTACACACGCGTGAATTTGGTAGCCATACCACCAATGTATTGCGGTGTTTACAGTTAGAAGCTCACGGCTATCAAGTGAATGTGACAGAGCTGGTTGGTTGGGAGCACTCGATGAAAAACGAGTTAATTATCGCCACTTACAAAGATTTGCCGCGTCAGCGGGGATCGCAGCGCTTGCAAAAGGTCTTGATGGATTTGGGCCTGGAAGAAATGTCGTCGCGGTATTGGTTACCAGTGTGATCTGACTTACTTTAATTAAGTCCCTCGGGCTGACGACGATGCAATGTAGTTGCAGGCAAAGAGTGGCTGGCAATAAAAATTTCGTGTAGCAGCAAACTAAAACTACCTACCAACAACAGCATAGTAAATGCAAATGAGTAGGCAATTAGCGAATCAAGTCTCAAGTGCACAGAATCGCCAACGAACAGCGCAACGACTATAGAGCAGATCAAGATCATGCAACTAGTCGACATACCAAAGGCACGGTGAATTGCGTTTGAGCGACGGCGCAATACGGATAATTCATGCACCAGTGGAGACCTCAAGCCTGAGCCACTTGATAGCCGATGTTCCAGGGTCTCAGAGCGATCGCTGATGCGGTCCAGACGATTATTAAGCACGCGCATTTGTATCATGACGCCCAGCAGCAATAAGGCGGGCGTGATCGCTACGCTGATCAGGTTGCTGATATCGTCAAAAAACGAGGCCATCTCTAGGCTCCAAAGATAGATTAAAGTCTTATTGTATCTGCTTCGCTGGTCTGCGGTAGTTCAGCTCAGATTGATTATGCAACTCTGGCCGCGCTCAGCTACCACGCTGTGGTTGTAGGCAGCCGGATTCAAAAAACTGCTGATTTTTTGTAAAGAATTCATTTTGTGATTTCCCGGAAATAGAATAACTTCCTGCTTGAGATTAAATTTTTATCATTACACCATCATAAGTTATCAAATAATAAAAATAATATAATCCTGTGCGATAAACACCAGCAGTTTGCAGACTCATATCGTGGGCACTGCCGCGGCTAGCTCTCCCGCACCTGTACCGCACATTCAACAGCTGAATAGACCCCCAGGAGTACGCATGCCGGACATCATTCTTGAAACCCGTAATTTGACGCGTGAGTTCAAAGGCTTTGTCGCAGTTAATCAGGTCAATCTTCAAGTTCAGCGGGGGCATATTCATGCTCTCATAGGACCCAACGGCGCCGGTAAGACTACCTGTTTTAACCTGCTGACTAAATTCTTGATCCCAACCTCGGGCCAGATACTTTTCAATGATCGTGACATTACCTCGCTTGCATCTGCACAAATAGCGCGCATGGGTATTATTCGATCCTTCCAGATTTCTGCAGTTTTTCCTCATTTGAATGTTTTAGAAAATGTGCGCATAGGCTTGCAGCGAAATATGGGTACCTCCTTTCATTTCTGGAAAAGCGAAGCGACCCTTAATCAATTAAATGACAGGGCTATGCAATTACTGGATGAAGTTGGTTTAGCAGAGTTTGCAGACAGCATTACTGTGGATTTACCCTACGGTCGTAAGCGTGCGCTTGAGATAGCAACTACCTTGGCGATGGAACCAGAACTCATGCTGCTTGATGAGCCCACGCAGGGCATGGGGCATGAGGATGTAAAGCGTGTGACTGGATTGATTAAAAAAGTCTCGCAAGGTCGCACCATATTAATGGTTGAGCACAATATGAATGTAGTAGCTGATATTAGTGATCGCATATCTGTGCTTCAACGCGGAGCGATACTGGCAGAAGGTGACTATCAAACGGTGTCACACAACCCTCAGGTACTTGAGGCCTATATGGGTAGCGCAACCGAATTGGAAGGGGCGCACTAATGGCCAAGGCACTGGAAATTAAGCAGCTGCAGGCTTGGTATGGTGAGTCGCATATTCTTCATGATGTGAATTTATCGGTAGAGCAGGGCGAAGTCGTTACCCTGCTAGGTCGCAATGGTGCGGGCCGTACTACGACATTGCGCGCCATTCTGGGTTTGACCGGGCGACGTGAAGGTTCCATTAAAGTGAATGGCGTCGAAGCGATCGCACTGCCTACCCACAAAATTGCGCATTTAGGGATAGGTTATTGTCCTGAAGAGCGCGCGATTTTTTCATCGCTCTCTGCTGAAGAAAATTTGATGTTGCCGCCGACCTTAAAAGCGGGAGGCATGTCAGTCGAGCAGATTTATGAGATGTTTCCCAACTTGTCTGAGCGTCGACACAGTCAGGGTACGCGCCTATCGGGCGGAGAGCAGCAGATGCTGGCCGTTGCGCGTATTTTGCGCACAGGAGCCAAGCTGTTGTTATTAGATGAAATTTCCGAAGGCTTGGCACCCGTCATTGTGCAAGCACTGGCACGTATGATTTTGTCGCTTAAAGCACAGGGGTACACGATAGTGATGGTTGAACAAAATTTTCGTTTCGCTGCGCCACTGGCAGATCGGTTTTATGTCATGGAGCATGGACAGATAGTTGAACAGTTTGCAGCAGCTGAACTGAGCAGCAAGACAGCCGTGCTCAACGAATTGCTAGGGGTCTAAGATGGAGATATTTGGAATTCCCATGTCGGCCATGCTGGGGCAACTACTGCTTGGTTTAGTTAATGGCTCTTTCTACGCAATGCTATCGCTGGGGCTCGCCGTTATTTTTGGCTTGCTCAATGTGATCAATTTTGCTCACGGCGCTTTGTACATGATGGGTGCATTTTTAGCGTGGATGGGCCTGAATTATTTCGGTATTAATTACTGGATCATGCTGATTGTTGCGCCGTTGCTGGTGGGCATATTTGGCATCATCATAGAAAAAACGATGCTGCAATGGCTATACCGTTTAGATCATTTATATGGTTTGCTACTGACCTTTGGTATTACGCTCATGTTAGAGGGCGTGTTTCGATCGTTCTATGGTGTTTCAGGTCAACCGTTTACCGTGCCATCACAGCTCGCGGGGGCAACCGATTTGGGTTTCATGATTTTGCCAAATTACCGAGCGTGGGTAGTTTTTGCTTCCATTATGGTTTGCTTGGTTACCTGGTTCATTATTGAAAAAACCCGTCTGGGTGCCTATTTGCGCGCTGGTACAGAAAATCCCAAGATGGTCGAAGCCTTTGGCGTTAATGTGCCACTGATGGTTACGCTTACCTATGGGTTTGGTGTAGCACTGGCTGGTTTTGCGGGTGTATTGGCTGCTCCTGTTTTACAAGTATCACCGTTGATGGGATCTAATTTAATCATTGTGGTGTTTGCCGTTGTAGTGATAGGCGGTATGGGTTCGATACTGGGATCGATTTTGACTGGGTTGGGATTAGGTGTGATTGAAGGTATGACGAAAGTGTTTTATCCCGAGCTTTCCGCAACGGTGGTATTTATCATCATGGCGATAGTGTTATTGATTCGCCCCGCTGGCCTGTTTGGCCGCGAGAAATAAGGAGCTGCCGCCATGTTGAAAAAACTGGGTTACGCCGTTGTACTCGTTGGCGCCTTAGCTGCACCTTTCTTTTTGTATCCTGTGCTGCTAATGAAAATTTTGTGCTTTGCTTTATTTGCTTGCGCGTTTAATTTGCTCATAGGCTTTACTGGATTGCTGTCATTTGGTCACGCCGCATTTTTCGGTGGTGCATCGTATATCGCTGGCCATGCATTAAAAGTATGGGGTTTACCTACGGAGCTGGGTCTTTTGGCAGGGGTAATTTTTGCTGCGCTGTTGGGTCTGGTGGTGGGTAAGCTGGCGATACGTAGGCAAGGTATTTACTTCACCATGATTACTATGGCGCTGTCACAAATGCTGTTCTTTGTTTTTCTGCAAGCGCCTTTCACCGGTGGCGAAGATGGTTTGCAATCAGTTCCAAGAGGAACACTGCTAGGCAGTATCGATCTGAAAAATGATCTAACTATGTATTACGTGGTGTTAGGCATAGTGATCGCTTCGTTCTTGCTGATTGTTCGTATTATTCATTCGCCGTTTGGGCAGGTGCTTAAAGCCGTGCGCGAAAATGAGCCGCGTGCAATTTCGCTGGGCTATGACACGGACCGCTACAAATTGTTGGCGTTTGTATTGTCAGCTGGATTAGCGGGGCTGGCAGGTTCTACCAAAGCGGTTGTGCTGGGCTTTGGTACCTTGACCGATGTTCATTGGTCTATGTCCGGGCTGGTGGTATTGATGACATTAGTCGGCGGTATGGGTACCTTGCTTGGACCCGTGGTCGGCGCCATTATCATCATCGCGCTGGAAAACAAATTAGGTGATTTGGGTACGTGGCTGGCAACGGTTACACACATAGAATGGTTTAACACCATAGGCGAATCAGTCACCATGGTTACGGGTTTGATTTTTGTGATTTGTGTGCTTGCTTTTAGACGCGGCATTATTGGTGAATTAGCGGCGCGCATACGGTAAAGCACAATCGCTGATGTGTTACGAACTCCGCTTAAAAGACCCAACGCTAAACACGACTACGACGAGACATAACATGAGTAAAGCAAGTTTTCATTGGGACGATCCTCTCTTACTGGATCAGCAGCTGACTGATGATGAGCGTATGGTGCGCGATGCGGCTGCGGTGTATGCCCAAGAAAAATTGGCGCCCCGCGTGCTGGAAGCTTTTCGTAGCGAGAGCACAGACCCTGCCATTTTTCGTGAGATGGGTGAGTTAGGATTGTTGGGAGCGACCATACCGACGGAGTATGGCGGCGCTGGTTTGAATTACGTTAGTTATGGTCTTGTGGCACGAGAAATTGAGCGGGTCGATTCAGGCTTTCGCTCCATGATGAGTGTGCAGAGTTCGTTGGTGATGCTACCAATTTTTGAGTTCGGCACTGAAGCGCAACGACAAAAATATCTTCCCAAGCTCGCTTCAGGAGAATGGATAGGTTGCTTTGGTTTAACCGAGCCTGATCACGGATCTGATCCGGGCAGCATGGAAACCCGAGCAAAAAAAGTCGACGGCGGCTACAGCTTGTCGGGTTCGAAAATGTGGATTAGTAACAGCCCTCTGGCTCAGGTATTTGTGGTTTGGGCGAAAGACGATGCTGGAAAAATCCGCGGCTTCATACTCGAAAAAGGATGGAAGGGTCTGACGACTCCCCTCATTAAAGGCAAGGTTGGTTTGCGTGCATCCACCACGGGTGAGATAGTGATGGATCAAGTATTTGTGCCTGAAGAAAATGCATTCCCAGAAATACGCGGATTAAAAGGTCCGTTTACGTGTTTGGATGCGGCGCGTTTTGGAATTTCGTGGGGTGCTTTGGGTGCAGCTGAATTTTGCTGGCATGCAGCGCGTACTTATACGCTGGAGCGTAAACAATTTGGTCGTCCGCTAGCAGCGAATCAACTCATACAAAAAAAGTTAGCCGATATGCAAACCGATATTTCGCTGGCACTGCAAGGGTGTCTGCGCTTAGGACGTATGCGCGATGAAGGTAGTGCTGCGGTAGAAATTACCTCCATCATGAAACGTAATTCCTGTGGCAAGGCTTTGGATATTGCACGTATGGCGCGCGATATGTTGGGTGGTAATGGCATTAGCGATGAGTACGGTGTGATTCGCCATGTGGTTAATCTCGAAGTAGTGAATACCTACGAAGGTACGCACGATATACATGCGCTAATACTGGGTCGCGCCCAGACCGGTATACAAGCCTTTTTCTAAATAAACGCTGAATAAATCATTGTCCAATCACCGCATTGTCGATAATTTTATTTCTGTCGCAGGGTACTTTCTTTGATAGTCGAGAAAGGCCTGATGCGTACTGAGGAAAATTTTATCCTCCATGCGTTTCCCCAGTTCTGTTTGCTGCAGCCTATCTTGCACGGGCCCCTTGATCTCAGCAAATTCCAGCGTAATATTTCTCGCGCGTAGAGTTTTTTCTAGCTCAGTCAGCATACCGAGCGCGGTAGTATCGAGTTGATTAACAGCCGATAAAATAAGCAGCACACAATTCGTAGCAGGTTGTTTTGCAAGTAAGCTTTCAATTTTTTCTGCGATCAGCTGTGAGTTGGCAAAATAAATGCTCTCATCTATGCGTAATGCAATCAGCCCCGGGAAAACTTCTACCTGATGGCGTTCTATATTCCTGTAATGTTCTGTTTCGGGTACGCGACCCACTAATGCCATGTGCGGGTGGCTGCTGCGCCAAACCAATACAGCCAGTGACATAGCAACGCCGATGACGATGCCTTCTTCTACACCAAAAATAATGACGCCTGCAAAGGTCAGCAGTAGTGCGACCGCATCTGCTTTATCGTATAGCCAGGCTTCTTTAAGAGTGTGCGTATCAATGAGCCCCAAGACTGCGACGATGATGGTGGCTGAAAGCACCGCTTGGGGTAAATAATAAAACCAGTGTGTAAATCCGGCGATGACAATTGCCATCAACACAGCAGAAACGATACCGGAAGCAGGTGTGTGCGCACCAGCTGAAAAATTTACTACCGAGCGAGCAAAACCTCCGGTAACCGGAAAGCCACCCGAGATGGCGCTGGCTACATTAGCAGCACCCATGCCCACGAGTTCGCGATTGGGATCGATGCGTTGTCCGCGCTTGAGTGCCAGTGATTGACCTACCGAGACACTTTCTACAAACCCCACCAGTGATATCAATAGCGCGGGTAGCAGCAGTGTTGTTACCTGTTCCCACTGCAAAGCAGGTAATTCTAGTGCTGGCAATCCGCTAGGCACATCACCGACGATTGCCACATGCGCTTGATGATTCAAACCATAATGAGAGACCAGTAATGAAGTAAGGATGACTACCACCATAGGCGCTAGTTTCGTAATCAGGTCAGACGTTTTTTCTGACAAGCCGTTGAGCTTGAGAAGTGAACCCAGGTATTTACGTGCAAACAAAAGTACTGCGACTGCGCTCAAACCAACGACTGCCGTCGCACTATTGGTTTCATGAAGATGTAGCGCAAGATGTTTAAGAGTAGATAAAACACCTGAGGATGAAAATTGAATTCCCAGCAAGTACTTGATCTGTCCTATGGCGATTAATATCGCTGATCCGGAGATGAATCCACTGATGACTGGGTGGCTGAGAAACCAGGCTAGAAAACCCAATCGTAAAAAACCGGCGGCTAACAGCATCAGGCCGGATAGCAAAGCTAGCAGTATGGAAAGTGAAATATAGTCTGAGGTACCTGGCATTGCCAGTGGCATCAGTGCGCTGGCTGTCATTAATGACGACACAGCGACCGGACCTACTGCCAGCGTCATGCTACTGCCAAAAAAGGCATAAGCAACCATGGGCAGCAGGCTCGCATACAGCCCGACTTCCGGTGGTAGTCCAGCCAACATGGCATAGGCCAGACTCTGTGGAATCAGCATGACGGTGACGATCAATCCTGCCGTTAAATCGCCAGCGATGAAATCGCGCTGATAGGTTTTTAGCCACTCAGGCAGTGGCAACACATTACCCATAAATTAATCCGCGACTGGCCGTGCAAACCATTCATGGCCTTTGAGCATGAGGTTCCAATAGACCGCAGGCAGTATATTTTTTTTCAATACCCACGCTGATTTGCGTGGCACGGTAGGGTCGAGAGGAAAGGTCGGTAACAGCTTGCCACCGAAACCAAATTCCGCCAGTACGATGCGTCCTTTTTCGACGGTTAATGGACACGATCCGTAGCCATCGTATTTTGTGGGTAGAGCACGACCTGCACGCAGAGCTAAAAGATTTTCAGCAACCACTACGATTTGTTTACGTGCTGCAGCCGCAGTTTTTGCATTGGGTGAGGAACAGGCATCACCCAAACTGAAAATGTTGGGGTAGCGATTGTGTTGCAGCGTGACTTGATTCACATCGACCCAGCCTTCGGCATTGGCGAGTGAACTTTCCTTTACAAAGTCGGGTGCTGTTTGAGGTGGTACGACATGGATGAAATCAAAACTTTTTTCTAATTGTACGACAGCGCCATTTGCATCTTTTTCTTCAAACCAGGCCCGTTTTGCCGGGCCGTCAATAGAGACTAATTTCGAATTGAAATGCAGGTTGGCGCGGTAGCGTTCTACGTATTTCATGAGAGGCGGTACAAAATCGGCCACACCAAACAGAACAGCACCTGCATTATGAAAATCAACCTGTATATTTTTTAGCGTACCTTGTTGCTCCCATTCTGAGCACGACAGATACATCGCTTTTTGTGGAGCGCCAGCGCATTTGATGGGCATAGGAGGCTGCGTAAAAATCGCAATGCCAGATTTCATGTTGCGCACTAAGTCCCACGTATAAGTAGCCAGGTCAAATCGGTAGTTGGATGTCACGCCGTTTTTACCTAGCGTTTCTTCCAAGCCCGGTATGCCTTTCCAATTCAATTTCAAACCCGGTGCCACAATCAACTGTTGATAGCTCACTGGGCTGCCCTGATCCAGCATGACCTTGCGATTTTCAGTATCGAACCCAGTGACTGCAGCCTTGATGCGCCTACCAGCGTCCATGACGGTTGGTAGTAGTGTTTATCGCTGGGTTCTATGATGGCAATGTTCAGATTTGACTGGCGTCTCTTGAGACTGGCGGCTAGTCCTATACCCGCGCTGCCACCACCGACGATCACGATATCTTGCGTGTCATTCCAGTTGCAGGCTGAAGCGGCTGTGGCGGAGGAGGGCGCAGAGATGGAACCGCCACGCGCTAGTTGATGGAGATTTTGTGATCGGGCACCGCTGCGGCAAAACGCCAGCAGCGGCCCGGGTCGGGTTGCTAGGAGTTCTGCGAATTTTCTGGCTTGTAGTTCGGTGATCTGGCCGCTGATAACGGGCAGGTACTCGTACTTCAATCCTGCTGCCAGTGCGGCTGCCTCCATCACTGCGCTGGTGGGTTGATCAGCACCACCTTCACCGTCAGGACGATTATTCACCACCGTCTTGTAACCAAGCGCGGCGACTTCCGCCATATCGGCTGGGCTCAGTTGCGGTGCCGTACCAAATTTGTCGCTGTGTCGTGTGATGTTTGCAGTCATGCTGCCTCCTTGAGAGCGATAACTTTTTGAGTCAACCCGTAGCAGGGCTAAATCAATTTAGCAATTTACATTATATTGACAAATAAACTGTAAGTAAATATAATGTTTGAAGGTTAATTATTTGTCTGGAGCTATTCATGGTTGCGAATTCACATCCTCAAGTTCATGGAATTTTCGATCCTGCCACCTGGACCGTTACGTATGTGGTCTATGAAAAAGAGGGTAGTGCATGCGCCATTATCGACCCAGTTCTGGACTATGACCCAAAATCCGGTCGCACACGCACAGATTCCGCAGACAAGTTGATTCAGTTTGTTCAGGAAAATAAATTAACGGTGGAGTGGATACTTGAAACGCATGCGCATGCCGACCACATTACGGCCGCCGCTTATTTAAAACATAAGTTAGGTGGCAAGACGGCGATTGGTGAGCACATACCTGGCCTTCAAAAAGTATTCAAAGATATTTTTAATCTTGAGCCTGGCTTTGCTACGGACGGATCGCAATTTGATCATCTGCTGAAAGAGGGCGAAGAATTTCA
>JAJTGE010000076.1 GCA_021298555.1 Oxalobacteraceae bacterium | reverse complement strand
TCGGATGTTTTCGAAGGCAGTATTGCTGATCTTGAAGCCAATGCTGATATCAAACAACGCTATCTCTCTGTTTAATTTAAAAGCTAAAAAATTATGGCTCTGTCTCTTCCCAAAGTATTTGATATGCAAGGCCAGCGCGTGCTGATTACCGGTGCTGCTGGCGGTATAGGATCAGAGACCGCCAAACTCTGCAGTGAACTTGGTGCGATCACCATACTGACAGATATAAGTAGCGTGACAAAAAAATTAGAAGCTTTGGCTTTATCACTACACCATGTAGAAGCCGTTCATGCGCTAGACATTACAGATCGCAAAGCTGTTGAAGCTATCGTTGCACAACACGCACCCATTACCGCGTTAATAGACACGGCGGCGATTTGTCCGTTTGATGAAGACTGGATGGCACCGGATTGGAATGAACTATCGTTTCATCGCGTGATGGAAGTGAACATACTCGGGCCGATTAATTTAGTACGAGCTGTAATGCCGGGCATGATAGAACGTAAGAACGGCAGCATAGCGCTGTGTGGATCAATCGCTGGATGGATGGGTGGTTTGTTAGCAGCGCCTCACTATGCTGCATCCAAAGGCGGCGTGCATGCACTGGTACGCTGGTTTTCGCAACGCGCTACGCCGCATGGTGTGCGTGTCAATGGAGTGGCCCCCGGCCCGATAGCTACCGGCATGACCGATGGTCAGCCCTACCCCACAGAAAAATACCCTATGCAACGCATGGGGCAGCCCGATGAAATAGCCAATGCGCTGGTATTTTTATGCTCACCCGCAGCCTCCTTCATGGCAGGCAGCATCATGGATGTGAATGGCGGCGTACTACTACGTTAATACAGTGATTAACTCAATGTCCGCGTGAAACCACGATAACCATCCTTGGTAACCTCGGCCACTATTTTTTGGTAATTCGCAAAACCACCGGCATACGGCATAAACACACGCGGCTTGCCGGGCACGTTGGCACCGAGATACCAGGAATGCGTAGCGCTAGGCAGCAAGGTAGAGTTCGCTGCATGATTGACTTCCAGCACCCAATCATCGGCTGCTTTTTCCTGCGCTTCTATGCGCTGCACACCTTGTTCACGCATGTCTTTAATGCAGTTGGTAATCCAATCGACATGATGCTCAATCGCTGGCGGCATATTGCATAACACTGAAGGACTGCCCGGCCCGGTGACGGTAAACATGTTGGGGAAACCCGGCACTTGCAAACCCAGATAATTACGCGGTCCGGCATACCAAGCATCTTTTAGGGCCAGGCCATCGCGGCCTTGTATATCGATACGTAATAAAGAACCTGTCATCGCATCAAAGCCAGTAGCAAAGACGATGATTTCTAATGGGTAGTCGTGATTTTTAGTCTTGATACCTTGGGCTGTGATTTTTTCTATCGGTGTTTCGCGTATGTTGACCAGGCTGACATGGTCCTGGTTATAGGTTTCAAAGTACTGAGTATCTACTGGTGGACGTTTGGCGGCAAAGGGATGATCAATATCACCGAGTAGCTGGGCGGTTACTGGATTTTTTACTATCTCACTAATTTTTTTACGTATGAAATCGGCGACAATTTTATTTGCTTTTTCATCGATCAAGGTATCGCGAAAGGATGCGCGAAACTCTAAGCCACCCTTCTTCCAACCCGCTTCCAAAATCTTTTCACGTTCTTCATCGCTGACATCAAAAACAGATCGATCTGTAATATAAAACGGATGAGCATTGGTATTTGAATTCATGATGCGGTGTATGCCATCTGCATTCGATTTAGCATACCGCTTGAATTCGTCTGTCAAGGATGCATTACGCGCCGGTATGCTGTAGTTGGCTGTGCGCTGAAACACTGTTAACTCTTTACACTGTGCAGCAATGACCGGTATGGCTTGTATACCTGTCGAGCCCGTACCCACTACGCCTACGCGCTTGCCAGTAAAGTCAACGCCCTCATGCGGCCATTGACCGGTGTGATACCAATCTCCGTCAAAGTCATTTAAGCCATCAATCTTGGGTACATTCGCTGACGATAAACAACCCACCGCTGTAATAAAGTAAGTGCAATGAAAAATCTCACCCGCTTCTGTCGTGACATGCCAGCGATTGTGTTGAGCTTCGTAGTGAGCTGATTTAACGCGTGTATCAAGTTGTATATCGCGCCGCAAATCAAACCTATCAGCGACATGATTTAGGTAGCGCATAATTTCAGGCTGCTGCGGATAACGCTCGGTCCAATTCCACTCTTGCACTAACTCTTTGGAAAAATAATATGAATAGGAATGGCTCTCAGAGTCACAGCGCGCACCCGGATAACGATTCCAGTACCAGGTACCACCCACACCGCCCGCTGCTTCCAGCACTCTGACTGACATCCCCAACTTGTCGCGTAGGGACAAAAGTTGATACATGCCAGAAAAGCCAGCGCCTATTATTACGGCGTCTAAACTGACGGGTGATGAAGCGGAGGAAATGGACATCGTGTCTCGATTTTAATTAAACAGAATTGTTTAGGGTTGATAGTCCGAATTCAACTAGGGTGACCCTATTTTATTCGTTAAATTCTACCCTCACCTGACAGCGCAGCTCAGGCGGTAAAACGGCAACTGACTTGTCCCAAGGGTCCAAAATCTGCGTGGACTGCATCGCCTGCTTTGACTTTCACTGGTACTCGACACGTACCAGTGGTAACGAACTGCCCCGCCTGCATAGCCATACCCATGCCCGATAATTCATTGACTATCCAAGTCAGTGCTACGCGCGGATCGCCCAACACATTACGTCCATAGCCCGCATCGATAGCCTCACCATTGAGCGTGACGTGGATAGACTGGTTCAGGTAGTCGAATGTTTTCCAATCGTTTGCAGCCTGACCCAAAATAAACAAGCAGGCACAGG
This sequence comes from Oxalobacteraceae bacterium, assembly GCA_021298555.1. Classification (GTDB taxonomy): domain Bacteria; phylum Pseudomonadota; class Gammaproteobacteria; order Burkholderiales; family Burkholderiaceae_D; genus Pernthalerella. The sequence continues at coordinate 5,236 of JAJTGE010000076.1, read as the reverse complement.
CATTGTCAGCGATAAGCTGGGGCGCGCCCACCGACACAAAATCTTCGTAGCGTGAATCCGGTATCTCTATCGATGGATGTACTGCTGCCACCGCCTCGAGTACCTCGGCCACGGTGTACTCGGTGGAACGCGGTGGCAGTGTTTTTGCAAAGCTAAATGCAAACTCAATCTCGGCCACATGCATGAGGTTGGATGTCAGCGAAACGGAAGCGCCCACTGGCAGCAAACGGTCGCTATAGATACGACCAGCTAGCGGCCCATCGACACCAATATGCCGCTGACCATCCACACTGGTGGCAGCGATCTTCCAGCCCGAGACGGGTGAGCCATGAATTTGTGCAAATGCGGCCTGCACCGCATAGCCTTGGAGGCGGTCTAAGGGACGCTGATCATCTGGCAGTGCAGCACAACGATCTTTACGGGTCCAGAGGTCATGCAGCAAGCCCGCAGCCTGCTGTTGTTTATCACTAGTGAAACTGCCGGAGTTAGCTGCGCTCATGGTTTTCTCTGTTCTATTTTTGGTAATGATACGGCCCCGTCAGGGGAGCGGGTTTGTAATTCAAAAAAGGGATGTTCACACAAATTCTCAAGCCAGTGCAAACAGGGTAAGCTGGAAGCCTGATTGCTATTCAATCCACCAAATCCAATAGAACAGGAGATGAGCATGCCGACGCAATTTACACCTGAGCAGCGCAGCGACTATGAGCGCGATGGCTTTGTGCTGGTGCGTTCATTATTTGATACCGAAGAGATTGCCCTGATGCGCGGCGCGATAGAAACGGATCCACAACTGCACGCCAGTTTATATGACCGTCATGATGCTTCAGGTAAATCGACACGCATGGCGACCTGGAATCATCCTGGCGATAGTGTGTATGGGCTGGCAGCTCGTTCACATCGTGTAGTCGATACTATGGAAGAGATGCTGGGTGGTGAGGTCTATCACTACCACTCAAAATTAACTGCCAAAGAACCGCGTGATGGTGGTGCCTGGGAATGGCATCAAGACTATGGCTACTGGTATCACAATGGCTGTGTGTTTCCGTATATGGCCAGCGTGATGGTGGCGCTCGATAAAACCACACGTGAAAACGGCTGCCTGCAAGTCATACGAGGATCACATCACGCAGGGCGAGTAGAACACGGTGTTTTACCTGGACAGCAAGTCGGTGCGGATCCACGTCGCGTTGAGGAAATGCTCAAGAGCTTGGAATTAGTCTACGCAGAAATGGAACCAGGTGATGGTTTATTTTTTCATGCCAATGTCATGCATCGCTCTGATCAAAATCGGTCGGAAAACCGACGCTGGACTGTTTTGTTTTGCTATAACGCGGCACGTAATAATCCATACCTAGAACATCATCATCCGCAGTACACGCCTTTACTCAAAGTCGATGATCAGGCGATAAAATTGGCTGGAATAAAGCATGCAAATGCTGCGGATGATCATTTCCGCAAGAGTTTTACTAATCCTCCGGAATTGAACAAAACAATTCATACACCCTAAATTATTATCACTACTTACTAACATCATGACTGATAAAAAAAATAAACTGCGTAGTCAAGCCTGGTTTGGCAAACCCGATAAAGATGGTTTCCTGCATCGCAGCTGGACTAAAGCTGCCGGTCATCCGCATGATCAGTTTGATGGTCGTCCAGTGATTGGTATTTGCAATACGTTCTCTGATCTGACGTCGTGTAACAGTCATTTCCGCACTATCGTTGAGTATGTAAAACGTGGTGTGTATGAAGCAGGCGGATTCCCGCTTGAGTTTCCGGTGATGTCGCTAGGTGAGGCACAACTGCGACCAACTGCCATGCTGTTTCGTAATTTGGCCAGCATGGATGTAGAAGAATCCATACGTGGCAATCCGATTGATGGCGTAGTGCTGCTCATGGGCTGCGATAAAACCACGCCGGCGTTAATGATGGGGGCAGCCAGCTGTAATTTGCCAACGATAGGAATATCAGGCGGCCCCATGCTTAACGGTAAATTCCGTGGACAAGATATAGGCTCTGGTACCGGCGTGTGGATGATGTCGGAGATGGTACGTGCGGGCACCATGTCGCAAGAAGAATTTACAGAAGCCGAATCATGCATGAACCGCTCGCACGGACATTGCATGACTATGGGAACCGCATCAACCATGGCCAGCATGGTAGAGGCATTGGGTATGTCATTACCTGAAAATGCTGCCATACCTGCTGTCGATGGCCGTCGTAATCGTCTGGCGCAATTTTCAGGCCGACGTATCGTTCAAATGGTGAAAGACAATCTCACCATGGATAAAATCATGACGCGGCATGCATTCGAAAATGCGATCAAGGTCAATGCTGCGATTGGTGGCTCTACGAATGCAGTTGTTCATTTATTAGCGATGGCCGGTCGTATAGGCGTGCCACTCACACTTAAAGATTGGGATGATCTGGCCAGCGAATTGCCTTGCCTGCTCAACCTGCAGCCTTCAGGTAAATACCTGATGGAAGATTTTTATTATGCTGGTGGCTTGCCCGCTTTAATGAAAGAAATCGCGCATGAGTTACATACGGATGCGCTGACCGTCAACGGAAAAACGCTGGGTGAAAACATTAAAGATGCGCCCTGCTACAACCGCGACGTCATCACCGCCTACGAACAACCCTTTAAACCTGCTGCAGGTATCGCTGTATTAAAAGGGAATCTTGCCCCGGATGGCGCCGTCATTAAACCGTCCGCTTCATCGCCACATTTACTCAAGCATCGTGGACGAGCCGTAGTTTTTGAAGACACAGAAGATTTTCGTGCACGTATTGATGACGACAATTTAGATGTCGATGAAAACTGCATCATGGTATTAAAAAACTGTGGCCCTGTAGGCTATCCCGGTATGGCTGAAGTAGGCAATATGGCGCTACCGAAAAAGGTATTAAAAAAAGGAATTACCGACATGGTGCGTATTTCTGATGCGCGCATGAGCGGAACTGCGTATGGAACCGTCGTGCTTCATGTCTCGCCTGAAGCTAGCATAGGTGGGCCGCTGGCCCTAGTGCAAAACGGCGACATGATAGAGCTGGATGTACCCGCACGTCGTCTGCATTTGGATGTGAGTGATGCTGAACTTGCCACGCGCAAGCTGAACTGGAAAGCCCCTGAAAAGCCAGAGCGTGGCTACGTAAAACTGTATGTAGAGCATGTGCAGCAAGCGCACCTGGGTGCTGATCTGGATTTTCTGGTGGGTGCCAGCGGTGCGGATGTGCCGCGCGAATCTCACTAAAAACTGCTTACTAAAAATAAGCTTAGCTGACGCTCTCTTGTATTTTTTCTGAGGCATCGGCTAAAAAACTATAACAACTCTCAGAGTTAACGAGACCAAAATAACAAGGACACCTAATGTCTGCTACTACTGCACATGTTCCCTATATACGCTTGCATGCCAACGATGATGTACTCATTGCGCGTCAACAGTTAATCGGTGGTACCCAAGTTGAACAAGCTGTTATCAAAGGCTTGATTCCTGCAGGGCATAAGGTCGCTGCACGCGATATCGCGACAGGATCCCCTATACGCCGCTATAACCAAATCATAGGTTTTGCCAGTAAGCCCATAGCCGCCGGCGAGCATATCCATGTGCATAACTGCACTATCGGTGAAGAAAAAGGCAGCTTCACACGTGACTACGCATTTTGCGCAGATGTGCAACCTGAACGCCCTAAAAAGCAGGCGCAATTTATGGGTTACCAGCGCAAAAATGGACGCGTTGCGACTCGAAATTACATAGGCATACTCTCGAGCGTCAATTGCTCAGCTACGGTAGTGCGAGCGATTGCTGATTTCTTTTCGCGTCGTAACAACGCACAAGCACTGCACGGTTTTCCCAACATAGATGGCGTAGTCGCTTTAACGCATGGCACAGGCTGTGGCATGGATCACAGCGGACTAGGTATGAAACTGCTCCGACGTACTTTAGCTGGGTATGCCACGCATGTAAATTTCGCAGGCGTGCTGGTGGTGGGTCTGGGGTGTGAAACGAATCAATTGGCAGCCTGGTTAGATCACAGTCATCTGGATGAAGGCCCGCTACTACGCACTTTTAATATTCAAGATACCGGTGGTACGGCTAAAACGATTGCAAAAGGGATTGCCATCATTAATGACATGCTACCGATTGCCAATGACTGTTCGCGTGTGGCATGCGATGTATCTCATCTGACGGTGGGTTTGCAGTGTGGTGGATCGGATGGCTACTCGGGTATCAGTGCCAATCCTGCGCTTGGAGTAGCGGTTGATTTGTTGGTTGAGCACGGTGGCACTGCGATACTTTCTGAGACGCCTGAAATTTATGGTGCCGAGCATTTACTGACTCGCCGCGCGATCAGCCGTGAAGTAGGAGAAAAATTAGTACACCGCATACATTGGTGGGAACATTACACCAGCATTAATGAAGGCGAGATGGACAATAATCCCTCTCCGGGTAACAAGGCCGGTGGCCTCACCACCATCTTAGAAAAATCCTTAGGCGCCGTTGCCAAAGGTGGCACCAGTAATCTACGCGCGGTTTATGAATATGCCGAACCTGTCACAGAGCACGGCTTTGTCTACATGGATACGCCTGGTTATGATCCTGTGAGTGCTACCGGACAAGTGGCCGGTGGCGCCAATTTGATTTGCTTTACGACTGGTCGTGGTAGCGCTTATGGTTGTGCGCCCTCGCCTTCATTAAAACTATCGACTAACTCGGCGCTCTGGCAACGTCAGCAAGACGATATCGATATCAATTGCGGTGAAATCATTGATGGCACCAGCTCGCTGCAAACCATGGGTGATCATATTTTTAAACTACTGATTGCTACCGCTTCAGGTCAGGCTAGCAAGAGTGAACAGCACGGGTACGGACAAAGTGAATTTGTACCCTGGCAGGTAGGCGCGGTTATGTAGAGGTATTGTCTAGGACATCTCAGTCCTTGATGTAACGATACATCTCGGTGTGATCCGCTCCTTTACCCAGTGACTTGTCGGCTGCTTGCCAAACTTTAAGACAGTCACTGGAAAATCCTGCTTTACCATCGACTTGTTCGATAAACCGATGAGCGGTTTCTAAATCTTTTTTCATCAAGGCTAGTGAAAAACCTGAGTTAAACGCCTCTGACAACATGAAGGCTTCGACTTTGTTTTCAGTGGTGTTGTTTTTTCCGGTTGACGCATTGAATACTTGATTAGCCAAGTGCGGATCTATCCCAAATTTTATCGCTGCTGATA
>JAJTGE010000075.1 GCA_021298555.1 Oxalobacteraceae bacterium | reverse complement strand
CACAGCGTAACTACCCGCTTTGTCATAAGGCTCTGCCAGCGCGCAATACGCTTTAATTGTAGATTCTGACAAATCAACAAAGCTCACTTCAGAACGTTGCAACGCTTCGTTTAACTCGCCATCAGCAATCACTGCAACAGCTGTTAGCACCTGGTGCGTGCGTCCAGATAGCGAGCGCAGCATACGCATGGCTTCGTCTACATTTGCAGGCTTACCTAAAATATTTCCATCAAGTGTAACGGTTGTATCGGCGGCTAAGACAGGACGTTGCGGTAGCTTACGCCACAGCACTGCATTCCAGCCGCTGTGTGCTTTTTCGCGAGCCACACGTGATACATAATCTTCGGGGGCTTCACCCGGAAGTACGATTTCTGATACCGCGCCATGGCGTCCCAATTCTTCGCGCAGCATCAGTAATTCAAACTCGACACCAATTTGTCGCAGCAGCTCGCGCCGCCGCGGGCTCTTGGAGGCAAGATAAATTTTTTGATCGGCCATGGCCATACAAATTTTCCTGATATTCCCGTTCGTGGTTTAACGATGTCGGTTAGCGTACTGTTATAGCGATGCTCGATGATACGGATGGTTTTTTGTAATCGACCAGGCACGATATAGCTGTTCTGCCAGCAGCACCCTGACTAGTCCGTGAGGTAGTGTCAGGCTGGATACGCGCATGAGCATGTCAGCCTTTTTTTTGAAATCCACGTCCAAACCATCGGCGCCACCAATGACAAATGTAACATCCCGCCCTTGCTGTTGCCATTGAGTTAAGTGCTGCGACAGCTGCATGGTGGTTGGATCTATTCCGTGTTCATCCAGCGCGACTAGAAAACCACCTTTGGGCAAGACTGCTTCTATCCGCAGTTTTTCCTGGGCCATTACAGTTTCGGCATTGCGCCCCGAGGAGCGATCGACGGGTTTGACTTCCTTTAGCACCAGACGGCACTCTGGCGGCATGCGCTTTGCGTACTCCTGAAACCCTGTATCTATCCAGGCAGGCATCTTGTGGCCAACAGCAGCAACAATGAGTTGCATGCGATCACACGAAAATCAGCGAGACGCTGATTTTTTAGCAGCCTTCTTAGCAGGAGGCCGTGCTTTCTTCGCAGGGGCTTTGGTAGTTTTCTTGCTGACTATTTTTTTGATAGCAGCTTTAACGGGTGCTCTACTGATTGATTTTTTAGCAGGCGTTTTTTTGGCAGCCGTTTTAGTAGCTGTTTTGGTCGCAGTTTTAGACACCGGTTTACGGGTACTCTTGGCTGCAGTTTTTGCAGGTGCTGACTTTGCAGGTGCTGATTTAGCAGGCGCTGATTTTGTAGCGGCTTTTTTAGCAGGTGCTTTTTTAGTTTCTGTTACTGCTGTTTTCTGCTCCGATGCGCGTGCAAGGCCAGTGGACCGTTTGGCAGCACCAAATTTCACTTCTTTGTCGCCCCAGAGTTCTTCCAGTCGGTAATAAGCACGAATCGCTGGTTGCATGATGTGTACCACCATGTCACCCAGATCGACCAAAACCCACTCACCTGTACCTTCGCCTTCAATATTGATGATGTGACCGCCAGCGGCTTTGACTTTGTCGCGCACCGAGGCGGCAAGCGCCTTGGTCTGCCGATTCGACGTGCCTGATGCGATCGCGATGCGATCAAACATACTGGTTAGGTGAGTGGTGTCATATATACGTATGTCTTGGGCTTTGATGTCTTCCAAAGCGTCGATCACAAGGGACTGCAATTTTTTGATATCCATTAAGTAGTCTGATAAAGATGATGATGTTGGGCGTAGTCTAGCACTGGCGAGGGTAGCAAGTCTCTGACGGGCTGACCTAATTTAAGGGACTCTCGTACCACGGTCGAAGAAACATCCCATGCCAGATTATTGGCAATATAGCTAAGACCGCTTGCAGTTTGCCTTAGTTGGGAGGGGCTGGCTAAACGGCGACTGATTTCTTGCAAGACGTCGCTATTCAGAGCAGCTTTATCCAAAACGTATCCGGGGCGCGCGGCGATACATAAATTGGTTAATTCAAATACCTGCCGCCATTCATGCCATGTATGAAAATTAGTTAACTGATCGGCACCGATTATCCACGCCAGAGATACATCGTTGCCCAAGGAACGTCGAAGTTCATGCAGGGTGTCTACCGTGTAGCTTGGGCCTGCACGTTGAATTTCTTGCGTATCAATCTGAACGGGAACTGGCCACTGATTAAAAGCCAGCTTCAGCATCGCTATTCGGTGCTCTGCGGGTGTATTCATGCTAGTTTTTTGCCACGGCTGACCAGCAGGAATTAAACGCAACTCATCTGGATGAAGCAGGGTGCAAAAATACTGAGCTACACCGATATGCCCTGCGTGGATGGGATCGAAACTTCCACCCAACAGCAAAATGCACGGTTTGTTCACTGTTTAGTTACCCATGATCAGGCAGTGAGCCAATCACGGTGAGGCAGAAAATCGGTATAGAGCTTGGCCTCAGGCGTGCCCGCCTCGGGTTTCCAGTCGTAGCGCCATTTAACGATCGGCGGAAGAGACATGAGTATGGATTCTGTGCGGCCGCCGGATTGCAATCCAAACAGCGTGCCACGATCAAATACCAAATTAAATTCTACATAGCGTCCACGACGATACGCCTGAAAATCGCGCTCTCGTTCGCCATAAGGCATATCTTTACGTCGTTCAAGGATAGGCAGGTAAGCATCAATAAAATGATTACCTACGCTTTGCGTCATCGCGAAACTTTGCTCAAAACCCGGCTCATTGAAATCATCAAAAAATATACCACCCACACCGCGAGCTTCTTTGCGATGCTTGAGATAAAAATAATTGTCACACCACTGCTTGAAGTGTGGATGCAAATCAGCGCCATAAGGGATAAGCGCATCATGGCATGTCTGATGAAAATGTTTGGCATCTTCGGCAAAGCCATAGTAAGGCGTAAGATCCATGCCGCCACCAAACCACCAAACGGGATCATTGTTAGGACCCGTCGTGGTAAAAAAGCGTACGTTCATATGCACGGTGGGTGCATACGGATTACGTGGATGAAAAACCAGCGACACACCCATCGCTTCCCAGGGATGGCCAGCAACTTCGGGCCGGTTTGCAGCGGCAGATGGTGGCAAGCTTAGTCCTGTGACATGAGAGAATCCAACACCGCCACGCTCGAGTACATGGCCTTCTTCTATCAAGCGCGAAATACCACCGCCACCCTCAGGGCGATCCCAACTGTCTTTAATAAACGTACCACCATCAACAGATTCAATGGCAGTAACGATATTCGTCTGTAACGATAATAGCCATGTTTTTACGGCTTCAATAGTGGGTGCGCTCAAGGTTTTCCCCGTACTTGGTAACTAGCGTAAATTTATAAACGACGCATAGCACGCCAGCCTATGTCGCGCCGGTATTGCATGCCATCGAAATGAATTTTATCGGCAGCCTCATAGGCCACTTTGTGTGCCACGCGAACAGTGCCACCCAAGCCCACTACGCACAAGACGCGGCCACCGGCCGTTTTGAGTTGATTGTTTTCCAGCACAGTGCCGGCATGAAACGTAACGCTATCGGTGGTTTCATCTGGAATACCTTTGATGATGTCTCCCTTGCGTGGCGATTCAGGATAATTAGCCGCAGCAATCACCACACCCAAGGCGGTGCGTCTATCCCACTCAAGTTCGATTTGATCCAGCGTTCCTTCAACTGCATGCTCCATGACTTTAACTAAATCTGTTTTGAGTCGCACCATGATAGGTTGAGTTTCCGGATCACCCATACGGCAATTGAATTCCAGAGTTTTAGGATTGCCGCTGGCATCGATCATTAAGCCAGCATATAAAAAGCCCGTATAAGGAATGCCATCTTTGGCCATGCCATGAACAGTAGGCAGAATAATTTCACGCATCACGCGTGCATGCAGTTGCGGTGTAACGATAGGTGCAGGTGAGTAGGCACCCATCCCGCCGGTATTAGGGCCTTCGTCGTTATCCAATAAACGTTTGTGATCTTGGCTGGTTGCTAGAGGCAAAATATTTTTTCCATCCACCATCACAATAAAACTAGCTTCTTCTCCTTCGAGAAATTCTTCTATCACTACACGCGCACCCGCATCACCCAAACGATTGTCAGACAACATCATATCAACTGCTTCATGCGCCTCGGTCAGCGTCATAGCAACCACTACACCTTTACCCGCAGCGAGTCCATCGGCTTTGACGACGATAGGTGCACCTTGCTGATCAATATATTCGTGGGCAGCCTTGGCATCGGCAAAGGTTTGGTAGGTCGCAGTGGGAATGCCGTGCCGTTTCATAAAGGCTTTAGCAAAGTCTTTTGAACTTTCCAACTGCGCCGCTTTTTTCGTTGGACCAAAAATTTTCAGGCCGCGATCACGAAATATGTCGACGATACCGGCAGCCAGTGGTGCTTCAGGGCCAACGACTGTCAAGGCAATGTGTTCTTGTTGTGCGTAGTCTGCTAGCTGAATTGGATCAGTAATGAAGATATTTTTCAGTCGGTCGTCCAGCGCCGTGCCACCATTACCTGGAGCCACTAATACTACTTGTATGTTTTTAGACTGCGCCAGCTTCCAAGCCAGCGCATGTTCACGACCACCAGAACCAACTACTAAAATTTTCATGAGAAATCGGACCCGTTATTTGACCAGCCGATAAGCGCAGACTGGAACAGTTGTAGAGAATTAGTAGTATGTTTTACTGCGTAGCGCATTAATGACTATGACTGAATAATGGCATTGGTGTACACCTCTTGAACATCATCGAGATTTTCTAGTGCATCCAATAATTTTTGCATTTTGATCGCATCGTCGCCAGTAAGCTCAGTATGCGTTGAAGGTTTCATTGTCACCTCAGCCACTTCGGCATGAAATTCAGCTTTGGCCAGCGTTTCGCGAATCGCAGAAAACTGATACGCATCGCACACCACTTCAAACCCACCCTCATCATCGGCAATCACATCTTCGGCGCCAGCTTCCAGTGCGGCTTCCATTAAAGCATCTTCATTGGTACCCGGGGCAAACATCAATTGTCCACAGTGTCTAAACAGGAAGGCTACCGAACCCTCTGTACCCATATTGCCGCCAAATTTAGAGAAGGCATGACGTACTTCGGCCACTGTACGAACGCGATTATCAGTTAAGCAATCAACCAAAATGGCTGCACCATTGAGGCCATAGCCTTCATAGCGTATCTCTTCGTAATTGGCACCTTCAAGACCGCCTGTTCCGCGTTGAATTGCACGCGTGACGTTATCTTTGGGCATATTTGCATCAGCGGCTTTTTCGACAGCGAGTCGTAAGCGCGGGTTACTGGCGATATCGCCTCCGCCCATGCGGGCCGCTACGGAGATTTCTTTAATTAATCGGGTCCATACCTTGCCACGTTTCGCGTCCGAAGCCGCTTTTTTGTGCTTGATGTTGGCCCACTTGCTATGTCCTGCCATTGTTGGTGATTTCCAGGGTTGTTGATCTGGCCTGATGTGGGAGGCACGATTCGTAGGATTCGTGTAATTTGTGACGCCGCGAAGGGCGCTTTTGTCCCAGTACAGGCGGGTGCAAACAAGACCCGAATTTTAACACAGCGCCCTCTGTGCTTGAATCAAAAACAGGGTGTTCGGCAATAGTGAAGTAATAGCTCAAACGCACGATTAAAATCGAACGCAAAAGAAGCATTCATGCGTTAACTTAGAACTACTCCTAGGCATGCAGGCTACCCCCACCATAGAACAATCTGTGATCTCAGCACGTCGCTTATTCTTGACGGGTTTAGCGCTAGCTATAACCGGCTCTGTACTATTTTCTGCGAAAGGTGTAGTGGTCAAACTGCATTATCGTCATCAGGTTGATGCAATGACAGTATTGGCCCTGCGAATGTTATTTTCGTTTCCCTTTTTTGCCGCAATCGCCTGGTTGCAAATGCGGCGCTCGGCGGCGTTATCTGTGCATGATCGTTGGCGCATTGTTTTACTCGGCTTGATTGGCTACTACTTGTCGAGCTATCTGGACTTTATAGGCTTGAGGTATATTTCTGCAGGACTTGAGCGCCTGATCTTGTTTCTTACCCCATCGTTCGTATTGCTCATATCCGTGTTTTTGCTTAAAAAAAGGGTAAGCCGAACGGAGTGGCTTGCCCTGGGCATTTGTTATGGCGGCACAGTATTAGTATTTCTGCATGATGCAAGAACGAGCGGCTCAGATGTTTGGCTGGGTGGGGCTTTTGTCCTGGGTAGTGCGGTGTTTTACGGTATGTACTTGCTTTTTTCAGGTGAGTTGGTGCAGCGTGTGGGCACCATCAGGCTGGTGGCTTATGTCATGTGTGTGTCGGCGGCGGCGTCTGTGGGTCAGTTTTTACTATTGCGCCCTGTGCAGACGCTACTACAGCCGATGGTGATTTATCAGTTGTCCTTATTGAATGCTATTTTTTGCACTGTGCTGCCTGTTTTCATCACCATGATGGCGATTGCCCGCGTTGGAGCTCCGGTTGCCTCGCTTGCTGGAATGATAGGCCCCGTCTCTACCTTGTTTCTCGCAGCGTGGATATTGGATGAACCCATTACAGCCATACAATTGGTAGGAACAGCGCTGGTGTTGTCTGGTATTTATTTGCTGTCTACAAAAAAATCCTGAGCATATTTTTTAATGTGTTCAGCAGAACTTAATTAGCCAGTATTGCTGGTGTAGATGCGTCACTAGTTAAAAATATAACGAAGGAGATAAGCTATGGATTTAGGTATCGCAGGTAGACACGCTTTAGTGTGCGGAGCAAGCAAGGGTTTGGGTCGCGGTTGCGCGGAGGCGTTAGCTCATGAAGGAGTTCATGTAACGCTTGTTGCACGCAATGCGGAGGCACTGGAAGCTACCGCTAATGAAATCCGCAAAAGCGTCGGTGATCACGTTAAGGTGTCTACCGTCGCCACAGACATCACCACGGCCAAGGGCAGAGCAGACGCCTTAGCCGTATGTCCCAATCCCGACATACTGATTAATAACGCAGGTGGTCCACCAACGGGAGATTTTCGACATTTCGACCGTGATCAATGGATAGCCGCTATTGATGCCAACATGCTCACACCTATCGAATTAATTCGCTCTACGCTTGATGGCATGATGGATAGAGGTTTTGGTCGCATTATCAACATCACCTCGAGTGCAGTGAAAGCGCCGATAGATATCTTGGCCTTGTCCAATGGAGCTCGCTCTGGCCTGACAGGATTTATTGCCGGACTCTCCAGAACCACACCCCATAAAAACGTCACAATTAATAATGTATTGCCGGGCCCCTTTGAGACAGATCGTTTATGGTCAACCTTTGATGCGGCTGCAAAATCTACGGGTCAGCCTGTCGATGCATTGATTACTGCTCGTCGCAATGCAAACCCTGCAAAACGCTTTGGGTGCGTTTCCTGGCACGTTTTGATTTTCGTTGCGCCGTGCCTTAATACTGTTTTTAAAGGTGAGTAGCGCTGCACGAATTATTATGTAATTGTTAGTACCAGTTTTACTTATATTTTTTAGGAATAATCATGGCAAAAGCGATTCAATGTTTTACTAATGGCGGCCCTGAGGTTATGGAATACGTCGATGTCGAAGTAGGTGAACCAGGTGTGGGTGAGGCGCGCGTGCGTCAACATGCCATAGGTTTGAATTACATTGATGTGTATTTTCGTACCGGCTTGTACCCCCTGCCATTACCTACAGGTTTGGGCATGGAAGGTGCGGGTGTTGTTGAAGCCGTTGGCCCAGATGTCAAACACGTCAAAGTAGGTGATCGTGTGGCTTACGCTGCGCGCCCGCCAGGCTCGTATGCAGATCTGCGTGTCATGCCGGCAGCTGGTTTGGTTAAATTACCTGACGCCATTAGCTTTGAAACTGCTGCTGCCATGATGTTGCAGGGACTAACAGTGCAGTATTTATTCAAGCGTACATTTCCGCTGAAAGGCGGTGAGACCATTCTTTTTCATGCCGCAGCCGGTGGTGTGGGTTTAATTGCGTGTCAGTGGGCCAAAGCACTAGGCGTGACCATGATAGGGACCGTAGGCAGTGATGAAAAAGGTGAATTGGCTAAAGCTCATGGCTGCACTCATATAATTAACTACAACAAAGAAAATTTTGTTGAGCGCGTTAAAGAAATCACCGATGGTAAAGGCGTTCCTGTTGTTTATGACTCAATCGGTAAAGATACCTTTATGCAGTCGTTGGATTGCTTAGCACCTTTAGGCATGATGGTCAGCTATGGTTCTGCATCGGGCCCTGTGCCGCCATTTTCGCTCAATGAATTAGCTACGCGTGGATCATTATTTTTAACAAGGCCTTCGCTGTTTAACTATGCCGCACAGCGTAGTGATTTGGAAGCGATGGCAGCTGATCTTTTCCAGATGGTTGAAAGTGGCAAGATCAAGATAGAAATTAACCAGCGTTATGCACTCAAAGATGCTCAACAAGCACACAGAGATTTAGAGTCGCGTAAAACGACTGGATCAACCATTCTTTTACCTTAAGCTTTCACCATGAACGATTTACCAGACTTTGACGACAATCCCATGAAGCACCCTGAAGAGCAGCCGGTGATTTCAGATCAGACGCCAAAGTTTGGTAGGTTGTTATTAGTGTTGGTAGCAGCCATACTGCTGCTGGCATTCATTACCTGGGCATCCGTTGCGTATGTGACGTGAAATTAAACGTGTCTCGTTAAGCGCTGCATTTTTAATTCGTTACTTTTAATTCTATACGCTGCGGTACGCCGTTTTTTCCCGGAAATTCCACGAACAAGCTCGACACCAGATAAGGCATGATCTTTGTCGGATTGCTTTCTTTATTTTCACTGCGCACAGTACCCTCATACAATGATTGTTTGGTTATCGCATCCGTAATGGTTAGCTTTAGTTCATGATTAAACACAGCATACCGTCGTTCTACACGCTGGACTGCCGGTCTGCCACTCCAACCAGGGCCATAAAGCGATGGGCCAAAACCAGGCCAGCTCGAATATGGATAATAAAATCCGGGGCCGTACCACGGGGTGCCATACCAAGAATCCACCAAGACAGTCTCAATGACACGCATTTCACGCGAAGCAACTGAGGCTTTGAAATCAATTAGCAGCTGCGGAGCTTCAGATGGGGCTACTTCGTGCATTCCTAATTTTTGTAGTTCAGCACTAATTAATTCTGCGTAACGACGATTTTCCAGCGATTGGGGCGATGCTTGGTCGGTGATAAACCCAAAACTCTGGGTAGTGAGTGAGTCTGGCCAACGATTAAATGCCGTGACTTCACTGCGTATGATGGCGGCGCAACCCGACAGCAACAACAGCAGAGAGCCGAGTAAAAATCTCAAATAATGCATAGTTAAAAATCCATAGTGACAGCTAGCCCGAGCGCAGGAAGGTTTCCTTAAGCGTAAAGAGCCACTGGCTTGGTAAAATGCATCCTCGAATGCAATTTCGCTATAACGCCCTTTACTTTACCGCTAATTTGACATGCGTACAGATACTGCAACAATAGTTCATCGTGATAATTACACCCAACCAGCCTTTTGGGTAGAACGTATCGATATGGGTTTTGATCTTGACCCAACAGCCACCCACGTTGCTGCTCTAAGTATTTTACGGCGCAATCCTGCAAGCAAAGATAAAGAATTAGTGTTGTATGGCGACGAAGTTGAATTAGTCGCTTTGCGCTTGAATGGCAAAACGTTAAGTAAACGTCATTACAGTCTAAGCCACGGAAAATTAATTATTCCAAATGCACCAGATGAAGTGAGATTGGAAATCGAAACACGCTTATGCCCTGAGACTAATACTTCCCTCATGGGCCTGTATGTTTCAAATAATAATTTTTTCACGCAATGCGAAGCAGAAGGCTTTCGCAAAATTACATACTTCCCTGATCGGCCTGATGTAATGGCTAAATACCGCGTGATGCTGCGCGCGGACAAGAAAAAATATCCAGTGCTACTTTCCAACGGTAATCTGATAGAAGAGGGTGATATCGGTGATGGACGCCATTACGCTCTGTGGGAGGACCCGTTTACTAAGCCCTCATACCTCTTTGCATTGGTCGCTGGACGACTGGTGTGTGAAGAACAAACCATACAATTGAAATCAGGTAAGCAGGCCCTGTTACAGGTATGGGTTGAAGAAGGAAATCTCGACAAGACATCGCACGCGATGCAATCCCTTATACGCAGCATACGATGGGATGAAGAACGATACGGTTTGGAGCTGGATCTTGACCGCTTCATGATTGTCGCAGTATCTGATTTCAATATGGGGGCGATGGAAAATAAGGGCTTAAATATTTTTAACACTAAATATGTGTTGGCTAATTCACGTATTGCTACGGATGCAGACTATGCCAATATTGAAGCCGTTGTAGCGCACGAATATTTTCATAATTGGACAGGTAACCGAGTTACCTGCCGGGATTGGTTTCAATTGTCGCTTAAAGAGGGTCTCACTGTTTTTCGGGATCAGGAATTTTCTGCCGATATGATGGGCAGCGAAAGTGGCAAAGTAGTTAAGCGCATAGAAGATGTGCGGGTACTTAGACAAGCACAATTTCCAGAAGATGCTGGCCCCATGTCTCACCCAGTGCGACCTGATTCGTATGTTGAAATCAATAATTTTTATACCTTAACTATTTATGAAAAAGGTGCTGAAGTCGTTCGTATGTTGCAAACCTTGTTAGGGCGCGATGGTTTTCGTAAGGGTATGGATTTATATTTTCAACGCCATGATGGTCAGGCAGTCACATGCGATGATTTTCGTGCCGCGATGGCTGATGCTAATGGCCGTGATCTGTCGCAATTTGAGCGGTGGTACAGCCAAGCCGGAACGCCGAGCGTCATTGCAACAACGACTTATGATGCAGCAGCACAGACACTCACGCTAGAGCTAGAGCAATTCTGCCCGCCAACACCTGGACAATCTCTCAAGCAGCCTATGCATATACCTGTTGCTGTGGGTTTGCTCAATGCAGATGGTGCCGACTTACCTTTGCAGCTGCAAAGTGCTGGTAGCAACGTTAAGCATCCGCAAGAGTTTCCAACGACTATGGTTCTCGAACTGACCCAATCAAAGCAGAGCTTTACCTTCGTTGGTGTTAAACAGCCTCCGGTACCTTCGTTATTACGTAATTTTTCTGCTCCAGTTGCATTAGAGGCTAACTATAGCGATCAGCAACTCGCCTTTTTGTTAGCGCACGATAGCGATCCATTCAATCGCTGGGAAGCAGGACAGCGACTGGCAACACGTCGCTTACTGAGCTTGTGCGAACAAGGTGTCGGGCCCAATCAAGCCTATCCTGTCACCAGCCAAGATGAGCTTCTTTCAGAGGCGATGGGTAAGTTATTACGTGACGCATCATTGGATGCTGCTTACCGCGATCTGGTGTTGACGTTACCTTCCGAGGTAATGATTGCAGAGCAAGTAACGGTTATTGATCCTCAGGCCATACACTACGCGCGCTGTGCTTTGCGTAACTATCTTGCGCATGTATTGCGTGAAGATTTTATTGATACCTACCACGCTAATTTTCAACCCGTAAGCTATAGCCCCGATGCAGTATCTGCCGGTCGCCGTGCACTGCGCAACACTGCCTTGGGCTATCTTGCAGAATTAAACGACGGCACTGTTCATAAGTTAATGCTGGATCAGCTCGCTGAGGCAACCAACATGACAGACCGACTAGCCGCGCTGTCGGTTATGAATATTCATCAGACGCCGGGTACTAAAGAAGCCCTTAAACATTTTTATACCGACTTTGAAAATGAAGCCTTGGTGATTGACAAATGGTTTAGCTTACAAGCATCAGCGCCGAGTACAGATACAAAATCTATACGTAAGCTTATGCAACACCCAGCTTTTTCACTTACTAATCCAAACCGGGCTCGCAGCCTTATATTTGCATTTTGTAATAGCAACGCAGTGCAATTTCATGCCATCGATGGTAGTGGTCACATATTTTGGGCGGAGCAGGTAATTGCGCTCGATAAAATCAATCCTCAGGTAGCAGCTCGGCTAGCGCGCAGCATGGACAGATGGCGTAAATTTACTCCGGTACTTCAGGCGAGTATGAAATCGGCATTAGAAAAAGTGGCGGGGACAAAAAAATTATCCAATGATGTTGTTGAAGTCATCGGCAAATCCTTGTCAAAATAAATTACTCACATTCGGATGCGCCATGAAACGAATCAGCCTCACGCAGTACTTAATTGAAGAGCAACGGCTAAATAATTCCATACCAGCTGAACTGCGGTTGCTAATAGAGGTTGTCGCCAGGGCATGCAAGACCATTAGTCATGCCGTTGGTAAAGGTGCACTTGGTGACGTGTTGGGTACGGCAGAAAGTGAAAACATACAAGGCGAGATACAAAAAAAACTCGATATCATTTCTAATGAAATTCTGCTGCAAGCAAACGAGTGGGGCGGTCACCTAGCTGCCATGGCTTCGGAAGAAATGGAAACTATTCATCCCATACCGAACCGTTACCCCAAAGGTGAATACATGTTGTTGTTTGATCCTTTAGACGGATCGTCCAACATTGATGTGAACGTATCGATAGGCACAATTTTTTCTGTGCTTAAGGCGCCCGATGGAATGGCGACACCTACCGAAGAGGATTTTCTGCAGCCGGGCACCAAGCAAGTCGCTGCTGGTTACGCCGTGTATGGACCGCAGACTGTATTAGTACTGACTACGGGTAACGGGGTACACAGTTTTACGTTAGATAGAGAAATGGGTTCGTGGGTCATGACCCAACGAAATATGCAAATACCCGCTGAGACAGCTGAATACGCAATCAATGCATCAAATGCACGTTATTGGTATCCGCCGGTTACGCGCTACATTGGTGAACTCGAGGCAGGTAAAACGGGTCCACGTTCAAAAAATTTCAATATGCGTTGGGTGGCTTCTATGGTCGCCGATGTACATCGTATACTTAATCGCGGCGGCATCTTTATGTATCCCGCAGATCAACGTGAGCCAGACAAGCCAGGTAAATTGCGTCTGATGTACGAAGCCAATCCCATGTCACTAATCATCGAACAAGCAGGCGGTGCTGCTACGGATGGTAAGCAGCGAATACTGGATATACAACCCACAACATTGCATCAGCGAGTTGCTGTCTTCTTAGGTTCTCGCAATGAAGTAGAGATGGTCACGCGCTACCATACTGAAGAATAAGACAATTCTTATGTGAGTCCTGCAATTTTCGAATTGCTGGTGTATGTAATTTAAATGGTGTAGATGCGTTTGTTAAAAATACTAGTTAGCTGATGTAGCTCAGTTGGTAGAGCAACTGATTCGTAATCAGTAGGTAGGACGTTCGATTCGTCTCATCAGCACCAAGTGATCTAAAAACCCCCAATAATAGTCTGGGAATTTTTAAGAACTCACCTCTGCTTGAGTCATTAATCGGTAGGAATGCCGACACAGATAGCAAAACAAACAGGCTTGAAGTCTCCTCCTACAGCACCGTCAGCATCGTACCAAAATTTCCCGGTTGAAGATTCATAAACAATTTCATCGCTACTTTCTTCAGCTGCTGCGATCTTAAGAGATTTGAAAACAACATAGTCAAGGTCGATATCAAGCGTATCGCCTTCGCTATCTTTGAAATCGGTAATCGTAGTAATTTTTGTATTTTTAGGAATCTCTGTATCAATAAACTCAGAACTCAGAATAAATATGTCGGCACCTTTACCTCCGGTCAAAGTATTTTTACCTGCTTCACCATTTAAGCTGTCATCACCTTCGCCACCTTCGAGTTTATCATCACCGTAGCCTCCAAATAATTCATCATCACCTCCGCCTCCGTTAAGCGTGTCATTTCCATCGTACTCGTCGCCTTTACCATTGTCTCCGTACAAAATATCGTTATCTGAAGTTCCAGTAATTTTGTCATTGCCTCCGTAACCGTATATGGAGTCTGAAATTGGATCAATCGATGACAATGTGATTACATCATTGCTTGCAAGTATAGTGGGTAACATATCGATTATTGAACCAACCTCAACGCCGCTTACTAAATCTTCGTATGTAATTTTAAAGCCATTGCTAGATATTTTTGTTTTACCAATAGTGATTAGTTGATTTGTAAAATAGCCAGAGTAGTCTTCTGAAGTAGAGTTATATCTTATATTTCCGGTATAGCTAACGGAGTTACCAATTGCATCGCTCATGGTAATGGATTTATATGCTGTCCTGGAGTTACCTGTGACTTGCTCAGTGACTAAATTTATATTCAAAGTAGCGCTGACATCACATTTTACCGACCAACTAAATCCATCAGTTCCTTTAAAATAAATATCGGTGGCATTAATTTTCAAGCTAGCTCTTTGTGTGGTGGTTGTGCCAGAAATGACCAATTTGTAGTTGAGTTTTCCGTCGGCAGTTGCTAACGACATACCTTTTATATCGATCGATCCTGACACGAGATTGCCTCTACTATCATCAACGCGGGATATTTTTCCAGATATAGTTGCCTTACCGAGTGTGCTGGAGATTGATGGATTTACATAGGAGGTCGTTCTTCCAGTCACTATGGGGCTATCAAGAAATTCACTATCACTTAGCAAAGATGTAGTTAACGAGTTAATTTCATCTAAATAATCAAATATGCTCGATGTGGAGCCGATAGAACTCAGATCAGTGTCAAAGAGTGTTTGGCTTAAAGTAATAGTCGTCATGGAAAATCCAGAGTTAGCGTATTTCGGCAATAGAAGCTGACCTAAAGACCTGGCGAGCTTTGGATATGTATTTATATAGTATTTTATTGATAAAACGCTGCATTTTGTTTTTAAAATAATAATATCATTGCACTTCAAGATAATTTCTGGATTGTGCACCTGCCTAAATAATAGCAAGTCGTAAGTTCATTTCATATCAATAGCAATAGAGTTAAAAAAATAGCCCAGTCATTAGCTGGGCTATTTTTTCGAAGTCAAAAGCCAATTGAGTAATCAATCTGCGCGATTGGAAAATACTTTCAACGGGTGTACTAGGTAATCAGAAAATTAGCGTGATCTAGGTTGGCGGTACCTGTCAGCTCTACAATGGTAAAAGCAACAGCCTTAACATTTCCCGATCCATCTGAGTCATAGCTCAACACTTTAGTTTCAGTATCGTAGATTATGAAATCATTTTTATCAAAAACATGTGACGTAAGCTCGGCTGTTGTACCTGTTACTAAATTGTCGGCTGTGATGCCTTTTTTCAGAGCGCTAAAAATCGACTTACTAAGAGCAATCTTATCTTCTCCATCACCGAAATCGGTAATCGTATCGATATTTGTAGATCCAAGCTTAGTATTAAACACAAAGCGATCACTGCCCGATCCACCTGTCAGAAAATCGCTGCCTAAACCACCATTGATAGTGTCGTTTCCAGCTTCACCGTTGATGCGATTGGTAGCCTTGCTGCCCATAAGGAAGTCATCGTAGTTACCAGAAATGATATTTTCAATGTCGTAAAGCTTATCGCTACCTATGCCTGCTGCATCCTTGATTTTTGTGTTGAGAGATCCAGCCGTTCCAGTATTTTGAGACAGGTTTACGGTGATACCAGCTTTTGCGCTTGAGTATTTAACAGTGTCATTTCCTAAGCCACCTTT
>JAJTGE010000014.1 GCA_021298555.1 Oxalobacteraceae bacterium | reverse complement strand
ATATCGAATGTACGCCAGTTAATTAAAGAAGCGCTCACTAAATATAAATAAGTAGCGTCTCAAGTAACCGGTCGAGGCCAATCTGTGGCTTCACTTGACCCCGCGCTGCACGGCCAGATTGGCGCGTCATATAAGTCAGAATCAGTCAGTATTAAACTAACTTAGCAAATGCTTTGTCTGCAGCTGCAAGGGTTTGCTCTATTACTGAATCATCATGCGCTGCAGAGACAAATCCCGCTTCAAATGCGGATGGTGCGAGATATACACCCTCTTCCAGCATGGTATGGAAAAAGCGATTGAATAATTCTTTATTGCTGGACATGATCTCTGAATAATTCGTGGGAATTTTTTCATTGAAATAAATACCGAACATACCCCCAACAGAGTTCCCGCAAAACGCAATCCCATGGTTAGAAGCCAGCGCCGTCAAACCATCAATTAGTTTTTTCGTTTGCTTACCCAACGATTCAAAAAAGCCGGGTGTTTGTATTATTTTTAGTGTGGTCATGCCTGCTGCCACGGCCACTGGATTACCTGAGAGTGTGCCTGCCTGATACACCGGACCTAACGGAGCGAGATGTTTCATTAAATCAGCACGGCCACCAAAGGCAGCTACTGGCAAACCACCACCGATAACTTTTCCAAGTACCGTCATATCAGGTTGTATTCCATACAGCGACTGTGCTCCGCCCAAAGCCACACGGAATCCAGACATCACCTCATCGAACATTAATAATGCCCCGTATTGAGTACACAGGTCGCGCATCGTTTGTAAAAACTCCTGCGTCGCTGGGAGTAAGTTCATATTTCCTGCGATCGGTTCAACAATAACAGCCGCAATCTCATTACCTAATTTTTTGAATGTTTCTACCAATTGAGCCGGGTCGTTATAGTCAAGAACCAGTGTGTGTTTGGCAAAATCTTCCGGCACACCAGCCGATGTGGGATTACCAAAAGTTAGCAAGCCACTGCCCGCCTTGACCAGCATGGAATCCGCATGACCGTGATAACAACCTTCAAATTTAATTACTTTGTCGCGACCTGTCGCACCGCGCGCCAAACGTAGTGCACTCATTGCTGCTTCCGTACCTGACGACACCAGCCGTACCTGCTCTATGGAAGGAACTATGTGGCATATAGCTTCAGCCATCAAAATTTCCCCCTCAGTAGGAGCACCAAACGATAAGCCGCGTTCCGCCGCAGCTTGAACTGCCTTGACTACTTCTGGATGCGCATGGCCTACGATCGCTGGTCCCCATGAACCGATGTAGTCTATGTAAGGTTTGTCATCAGCATCCCAAAATCGTGCACCTGATGCGCGGGTAATGAATCTCGGCGTACCGCCTACCGATTTAAATGCGCGCACAGGCGAGTTCACGCCGCCAGGCGTGCTGCGCTGTGCGCGGGCAAACAAGGTTTCATTATTGGACACGTCGTCTCCCGTCGGTTTATATGACGCTTCATAGAATGAAGCTAGTTAGTTGATTGTAATTAGTTTATTTCAGGTGTAGGCGGATCCATATCCGCTTCACGTGCCCAGAAGAAGCGATCTGGTACTAACTTACCCATACCCAGTCGTTGGGCGTGGGTTAAGGCCGCATTGGTAAATTCTTCTGCTTCTGAGACAGCTTCTGGAACATCGAGTCCATTAGCCAGCATAGCCGCCATGGTGGCAGACAACGTATTACCAGCACCGACAAAGGGACCTGGCAGCCTGGGCCAGCTAGCGCTTCTTACTAGTCCATCTTCAGAAAAAAGTAAATTAGTTACAGCGTGCGCTTCACCTGGTGCACTGGTAACAAACAGGTATTCGCATCCAAATTCTATAAGCTGAAGTGCATCAGTTTCTATTAGAGTGTCTGCGCTCGGTTCGCGCCAGGTTTCAGCTAGCCGTGATAACTCGTCAACGGACACTTGCAGCAAGGTTGTTTGAGGTATCAACAACTCTCGCATGGCCATTAAAACCTCCTCGCTGGCATCCTGGTCAGGCAGCATGGTGGTGAAAGGATCGAGGATTAGAGGTATGTCGGGATAATCAGAAACGATTTCTGCAATGACAGAAACAATCTCAACATTACCCATATAACCTATCTTAAATGCAGCGATAGGCATATCTTCTAGCAAAACTCTGGCCTGATCTGCAACCCAATCAGGATCAACCGATTGCAAATCCTCAGTACCTGTAGTGTCTGAGATCGACAATGCAGTTATCACAGACAAGCCATGACAGCCCATAGCGGCAAATGAGGCCAGGTCTGCTTGTATGCCCGTTGCTCCGACCGGATCGGCCACCCCGAAGCTAAGAACGAGCGGAGAAGTTTGGTTTTGCACAAGGAAAAGATTAATATAGAAGGCTGTGTATTTTACTTTAAGGGCTGTAACGTGAGCGATAAAGAGAGTAGCGAAGAATTCAAGACGTGGATGTGCCTAATTTGTGGCTGGGTGTACGATGAAGCAGCAGGCTTACCAGAGGAAGGCATTGCTCCAGGCACTCGCTGGGAACAGGTTCCTATGAACTGGACATGTCCTGAGTGCGGAGCGCGCAAAGAAGATTTTGAGATGGTTACTATTTAATTTGTGCGATCTATCCGCCATCATTCTTGCTACGGGTGGCGGGCGCTTGATATACCGAGATATGTCGCCAAAATACCCATATCGAAAGAATTTTATTTGCCAATAGATTAAGTAATTACTTTTTTTGATACAGTCGCCCCAGTTCCGAACTAGCTTGCATCGGGTGGCGCAATGACTGAATCAGCAGCGCAAACAAAATTAGGTCGTGATGTCTTAGTTGTAGACGACAGCAGCACGATACGACGTTCTGCAGAAATCTTTCTTAAACAGGCGGGCTATTCGGTTCGTTTGGCTGAAGACGGTTTCGAAGCCTTATCCAGTATTGTTCAATTTCCCCCCGCGCTTATCTTTTGCGACATCCTCATGCCCAGGCTCGATGGTTTTCAGACTTGTAGCCTGATTCGTAGCAGCGAGCAATTTCACCACATCCCCGTTGTACTACTTTCCTCGCGAGATGGATTGTTCGATAGAGCACGCGGTGTGTTGTCTGGTGCCAGCGCTTATTTGACCAAACCATTCACTAAAGACAGTCTGATTAAGACTGTCAAAAACTTGCTACCTGCAGAGATCAATGACTGATGCATTAAAAAATGAGTCTTCGATTTGTTCGAAAAAATTTTATTTTATTGGATCTTAATTTATGTCCAGATACAGTATTTTGGTAGTTGATGATTCCCCTACTGACAGGCATTTTCTCAGTGAATTACTGCTAACGCATGGGTATCAAGTAACGGCAGTTGACAACGGTGAGGCAGCTCTTGCTCAGATTAAGAAAAATCCACCTCATCTAGTGATTATGGATGTCGTCATGCCCGGACAAAATGGATTTCAGGCAACGCGTGAAATTTCTCGCAATCCGGCTACTCAGGCTTTACCTATCATTATCTGCTCAAGTAAAAATCAAGAGACTGATCGTATTTGGGGTATGCGGCAAGGAGCACGTGATTTTATGGTTAAGCCCGTAGATCAAACAGCATTGCTACAAAAAATAGCCGCGCTGCTTAGTCATGTCAGCCCGTCATAAGTTCACGTTGTGTCGGAATCTGTAAATAACACAGCTAAAAAAGAGCTCTTACTAAGAGACTATCAGCGGCAACTTCATGAGCGCACTATATCGGCTCAACAGCAAGGGGATAGCTCACTACAGCGATTGGCCTTCATGGCGGGTGAATATGGGTTGTTGGTCCACATGACAGATGCTAAGGAAATTATGGCCATACCAGCGGTTACTCGTGTACCAGGAACGTTAGATTGGTTTGTAGGGCTTAGTAATTATCGCGGAAAGTTACTGAGTGTAATTGATCTCGATTGTCTAATAACTACTAAAAAAAATACATCGAATAAAGCAGAACGCTTGGTCGTTTTATCAGACCGTTTTTTATTTCCATGCGCACTGCAGGTCACACAGATTTGTGGACTGGTTGATTTAAATTCAACTTCTATAAAAGCATCATCAAAAATAAATCACCCCTGGTTCGATGCAGAATATTCGATAGATAACAAGCAGTGGTATGAATTAAATCTAATGCGTATGCAGAGCGACCCTATTTTTCTAAAGGCCTACGCAGACGAATAATCTGCGGCTTTGTTTCTTTATTTTTTCGGAGTCGTTGGTATGAATATCGATAAATCCTCTGATTTTCAACTCAATGAAACAGGACCGTTAGTGAAAGATAAGCAATCAGAATTAAAATTAAATCAACGCATAATGTTGTCTGCGCAAAGCCTATGCCAACAGTTTTCAGAATGTTTACCAAGATGGTCACTGGCAAAAATAAAACGAGTACTGTTTATTGCATTAGCCTTATTTTTTGTGTTGGATATTTTTATGTCGTGGGTTGATTCCAGATATACCCAAATGGCAGTTACCAGCACACAAATTGCCAGTGATCTTGTGATGCATTCTCAGCGCTTAGGTAAAGCAGCACCTAATGCAATTCAGGGCAACCCAACAGCATTTCGCCAATTGGAGCAAAGCCGCACGGCAATCAATCAGGAAATTTCTGTTTTGCTGCAGGGTGGAGAGTGGCACGACAGATATATACCTGCGGCTGATTCAGCCAGAGCTGAACAAATTCTAGTGATTCAGGGCTTATGGGAAAAGTCAGATAAAACAGCCAGTCAAATTTTAGCAATGGAAAAAGAATTGACGGGCTTTCGTTCTACACTCAAAACCCTCAATGAAATCACACCTGTTTTACTGGAGCTTTCAGAGCAGATAGCAAACCTGCTAACTCAGACTGGGGCATCGCCACGGGAGGTAGCTGCTGCCGGGCAGCTAGTGATGTTGACCCAGCGGCTTGGTAAAAGTCTAAATGAGTTCATGACACCGGAGGGTATTAACCAAGAAACGGCGTTTATGCTGAGCAAAGATGCCAACACATTTCAAGACATCTTAATGGGATTTAATGAGGGTAGTCCGGTTCTGAGACTCCCTGCGCTAACCCAAACTGAGGCGCGCGCTCGACTCTCTGAATTGCAGGAGATATTCAAAAAATATCATCATGAGTTAGCAGGTACTTTAAAAAATATTAGTAAATTTATTTCAGTGAAAAATGCAGAACGCAGTATTTTTCAAGAAAGTGAACCGCTAAGAGAAAAACTAATTGATTTGCAGTCAGATTATCGAGATCAAGAGCAAACACGTAATTGGTCTAGCTGGATCTTACTGGTAAGTGAAATACTAACGGTGCTGCTCGCTGTAGGTGCTTCGTGGATACTCATACTAGAAAGTCGGCTTCAAACAGAGCAGGCAGAAAAAAATAGAACTGAGGCAGAAAATCGTCGGGCAGCAGCGGTACGCGAAGAAGCAGAAATCCGTCAGATTAATCAACAAAACCAGGCAGCTATTTTACGGCTAATGAATGAACTGCAAGAAATTTCAGAGGGAAATCTCACGCTGAAAGCAACGGTGTCAGAAGATATTACAGGCGCCATAGCCGATTCAGTTAACGCTACTCTGGAAGAGTTATGTCGTTTATTGGCTAAGGTGCGCCAAACAGCTCTTCAGGTGGGGACATCGTGCGATCAAACTCAGAATATGTCCACCGAGCTTCTTTCGTTATCTACCCGTCAATCAAGTGAAATTCAGGAAACGGGTCAGATGGTTCTACAATTAATCGCTCAAATACATCAAGTATCGCGTGCAGCGACAGAATCCTCTGATGTAGCGCACTCATCCTTGCAAGCAGCTCAACAAGGTGAGGTGGCTGTACAGGCAGCGATAAAAAGTATGCAGCAGCTCCGAGAGCAAATTCAGGAAACATCGAAACGAATTAAACGCTTAGGCGACTCATCACTGGAAATAAGCGACATTATTGAGCTCATTTCTGACATTACAGAGCAAACGCATGTACTGGCACTCAACGCATCTATACAAGCAGCATCAGCAGGCGAAGCTGGTCGAGGGTTTGCCGTGGTCGCTGAAGAGGTGCAGCGCTTAGCGGAGCGCAGTAGTGGTGCCGCACGGCAGATTTCAGTATTGGTTAAAACCGTGCAAGAGGATGCGCATGAAGCCGTGGTAGCTATGGAGCGCTCTACTCAGGGCGTAGTAGAAGGCGCGCGATTATCTGACGCTGCTGGAAGCGTGCTAACTGATATACGTCGCATTTCTAATCATTTGGCAGAGCTGATTACCGACATTTCGCGTTCAGCACAGCAACAGGCGTTGGTATCAGATTCTGTTAGCCGTAACATCGACAACATACTGACAGTGACTGAACATACACGTCACGGCACACAGCAAACAGCAGAATCGGTGCAAGAGCTAGCTCAGCTTGCACGATCGCTGGAACGTGCTCTCGAGCGTTTCCGTATTTCCTAAGTTTTAGATCAGCTAGTAAACGTAGCCATCCTGAACTATGGGCATTTCCCTTAGAGTTTATTTCAGAGGGTATCAGCTTGCCAGATAAAAATTATCACATGGTGAATCTACGTATGCTTGGTGATGCATTATCACTGAGCTTACAAAACGTTCAAGGCTACCTAAGTCTGGATGACGATAATCTGCTAGATCAGGTAAAAATTAATAGGCATCTGCAAGAAATAGAAGGTGTGTTTCAGTTTATATGCCAGGAATCATTGGCTGGCATAGTACTAATGATGAGAGAAATTTTAGTAAAAACAGAGGGTCAGAAAAACTATCCAGACCATGCCGCTCTATGTGCCAGCATAGTCGGTAAATTAGATTATTTTCTTACTGATGTGCGGCTGGGGCAGCCAGTAATGGCATACCGCTTAATACCAATTTGGCAGCAGTTGAGTAGGCGTGCATTAATAGCGACGATAAATCCGGCTTCTCTTATATCGTTAGCTATGTTGAAAGTGAAAGAAATTTCAACTATTCCAGAATTTATTTTGCTAGAGGAGTTAGAAAATCCCGTAGAAAAAAAAGATATTGAACATGCCCTGCTTGAACTTATTAAAGAAGACTCTGATACAACAAAGTTTGCTAATGCATCAAAAAAAATTGGTATTGCTATTTCAGAAATTTGCAATAATCATCCTGTTGTACGACAGCGATATTTTTGGATAGCAGCAAGAATAGTAATACGTACTATTCAAACGAATAAAGTAACTGATCTGGCCAAAGCAAAAAAAATAGTTTCATCAATTGTACATACAATTCGTCAGCGATCATTAACCAGCTGGCCAAATTTACCTGATGTCTTAGTAAGAGAAATTCTGTATTTTTTATTTGAAGCTAATATTACCGAGCCAGATAGTGCTTCATATATTCAAATGGTGATTGCATGGTTTCAGCTAGATTTACAGCTTCGTACAGTTTCAACTGAATGCGAAACTTTGCCAGACTCACGAGATATGCGGTTATTGGTTGAGAGTTTAGATAACTTACTTACAAAAATTTCAGACACAGATTGCCAACATAGGCGTAATGAGTTAGTTGTGTTGATAAACAGGATGATGCATATTCCATGGCTAGTCGAATCAGGAAAATTGCTACTGGTAGCCTTAGAACGAAACTTGGATAAAGATGAATTATTATTTACGATTTATGCGGTGAGCTTGAGGGAAAGTATTGCTTACTGCTTACGCCATCATAATTTAGCGGCAGTCAAAGACCAGGTTTTTTCACAACTAAATGCGATAGTACAGTGTTCCTCAGTTGAAGAATTACATGCCCTTCTAGTTGGTCAATCTCATCGAACCACTTATATATTAATTCGTCCAGATGCAATCACTGCGTTAAAGTCGACGGTAGTTACATTATTAACTGGTGTGGAGCCTCAGTTAGAAATTCTGTTTGCTGCGAAGGATAAATTAGCCGCATCAAAATTGATGAACCAGGTTTTACAAACTCTGCGCACATCATTAATGTTCTTGGGTGATACGCATGGAGTAAGCATAATTAACTCCTTTATTCAGTCTCTCGATGGGCAAACAGTTTTGCCGCCAGAAGAAAATGAATCAAATAGCTTTTTTCTTGCTAAATCATGGGTGGAGCTGAGTCTTTATATTGAGCATTTATTTTCGAATTTATCAGAAGACCATAAGCTTCCAACGAACCTGAAAAATCTACCTAAAGAAATCCCATCCAAAACTACTCACGAACTTAGCCCAGATCGCACACTGCGAGATATTTTTATCATAGAAGCGAAAGATCGATTACGTATCCTAAGAGAGGAAATAACGCTATTTTCCACCGGCGTATCAATAAGCCTACCTGCTCAAATTGCCATAGAAATTCATGCTTTAGCAGGTAGTTCTGCCACTGTCGGCAATCTGGAAATGCACCGACTAGCCTTAGCATTTGAACAGATCATTAATCACGCTATTTCATTAGCGCCAAATGTGCAGCATAGTTTTCTGCCTGAACTATTTAATAGTTTAATAGCATTTGAGCAGCAATTTACAACTCACTATGATGAGTCTCTGTCCAGTGAGCAATCGATAATTGATTTATCAATTCAAAGCTCGCAAGAGCTTATTACAGTACCTGCGCTCGAGCAGATAAATACTATCCCCGATAGTCAATTACCAGCTTCTTCTTTAGATAGCATTCCCGTATCTGATAATGAATTTATTCTATCGCTTGATACGGCGACAGAAATATCAAATCAGACTCATGAAGATACTTCAGGTCAGCCACATGACCCAGTAGATGAAGAGTTACAGTTAATTTTTATTCAAGAGGCAAGCGAAGTTCTGCCGCAACTACAGTCTCTGACTTCGCTATGGTCTGCTGTGCCGGAGGATTTATCATATTCAGCTAACCTTTTGCGCTTACTGCATACGTTAAAAGGCAGTGCTCGTATGGCAGGCGAATTTGATTTGGGGGCTTCTTTGCATGAGCTAGAGCATAGAGTCAGTCAGCTTGTACAAAAAAATCCCATTGAATTAGTCGACATAAGCTTGCTTCAAGGCGACGTACATACGTTATTAGTTAATTTTGGTTTGGCTAGTGGTAATACACCAGATACACGTACCGGTTCTGAAGATTGGCAAGAGGTTAAGGCTCCATTAGTTACAGATCAGACGGTTAAAAAAACACCAGCTATACCCATAAAAATAAGAGGCGATTTACTTGATCGAGCAACAGGTTCAGCTGCAGAATTACTTGTTAATGCAATGCGTTCTAAAGAGAAGCTTAACGAACAAAAACAATTTGTTGCTGATTTTGGAGATAACCTTGGTCGTTTGCGTGCTCAATTGCGTGAATTAGAGTTGCAATCCGAAGCAAGTATTTCAGCTCAAACATCCAGCCAGTCGTCTGTATTTGATCCTCTGGAATTTGATCGGTACACACGCTTGCAGGAGCTAACACGAATGACTGCTGAGAGTATGGCGGATTTGGCTGATGTTCAACGTAGTTTATCCCTCAATGTCGATGCCTCATTAACGCTACTCTCTGCCCAAACGCGTCATGCTCGTGCGGCACAGTCAGATTTGCATAGAGTAGGTATGCAAGTTTTTTCTAGTGTTGAAAATCGGTACAGACAGTTAGTACGTCAGGTAGCGATGGAAGTTGGTCTTGATGTTAGGTTTGAATTAGTAGGTGGCTCAATAGAATTGGACAGGGCCGTACTTGAAAAATTACACGGCCCACTGTCTCATTTGGTACGTAATGCCATCGTGCATGGCCTAGAACCCGCTGATGATCGTGAAATACGGGGTAAATTAAGGCAAGGGCAGATTCAATTCAAATTAAGTGAACATGGAAATGAGCTACGACTGAAAGTTACTGATGATGGTCGTGGTTTAGATTTTATTCGTATTCGTGAGCATGCAATTGCGAGTGGATTGCTTACGGCAGATGCAGAGCTTGATACCGAATTACTTACACAATTAATTTTTGAGCCAGGATTTTCTACTGTTGATCATGTTACGGGTTTAGCTGGTCGTGGAATCGGTATGGATGCTGTTAAAGCCGATATTATGTCCTTGGGTGGTGCGCTTAAAGTAACAACTCAATCTGGCTCAGGCACTGTAGTTACCATGGCTTTTCCAAAATCCAGCTCCACGCTACAAGTAGTTCAGGTTTCTGACGGTAACCAACACTTTGCTTTGCCTTCTGCCATGGTTGAGCAGGTTGTAACCCTTCCAGCAGCAATCGCTAAACAAACAATGACAGAAAGTTATTTTGAATGGCAAGGTAAAAAAATCCCCTTGTGTAGTTTAAATAATTTAATTCATGAGCCCGAACTATCCTCTCCAGCTAATGGGCGCATATCCATTCTCATTTTGCATCAGCTTGATCATTGCCTGGCTGTAAAGGTCAAAGAAGTTCATGGCCATCACGAAGTGATAGTCAAACAGCCCTGTACTCAACTCGTGGGTATGCCTGGATTGATGGGTGCCGCGCTGTTACCTGATGGTGATGTTTTGTTAGTCATGAATCTACTCCAGTTACACACTCACTTGGCTACACGTTCATTACCCAAGCCTGCTGTTGTGCTTCCTGTTACAAAAACTACTAATCCCTTAATTATGGTCGTGGATGATTCTTTAACTGTTCGCCGGGTAAGTCAGCGCATGTTAGAAAAATACGGCTATTGCGTTGAGCTGGCAAAAAATGGTGCTCACGCTTTAGAAATATTACGTGAGCTCACTCCAGCAGCAATTTTGCTCGACATAGAAATGCCAACCATGGATGGCTTTGAATTACTTAGCAGACTGCGCGCCGATGAACGTTTTTACAGTCTGCCTGTGGCGATGATTACCTCCCGCATGGCTGAACGCCATCGTGAGCATGCTATGCAGCTTGGAGCGAATGCGTATTTTGGAAAACCTTATCGCGAGCAAGAAGTCGTTGATTGGCTCTCGCAATCACTGTCGGCCAGAAAACCTACAAGCTATCAGCAGCAGTTCGATCAAGATCAATCGTTGCACGCGGCAGCTTGAGTATGTACCTTATCAATTAATCAGATTTCCAAGCATACTTTACAGTCTTTTTTTATGTACAAATTGTATGAAAATACACTGGACTTCCGAACGAAGTGAGACGGGCGTGAATCGTCCACATGATGGAATCGCGCTGGTATTGCAAGGCGGTGGAGCCTTGGGTGCATACCAGGCCGGTGCGTTCGAAGCATTATCTGAGACAGTCTTTCAGCCTGATTGGATAGTGGGTGTATCTATCGGTGCGATTAATGCGGCACTGATAGCAGGTAATTTACCGCAACGTCGTGTCGAACGATTGCGCGAATTCTGGCTTAAAGTTTCCTCCGGTATGCCTTTAGTGAGTGATGCGTTATCTATCACGCCATGGCTTAGATCATTGACCGTGGCAAACGATACGCGCAGTGCCCTTAACCAGCTCAGTGCATGGCATGCAACCTGGCTGGGCATACCTGGTTTTTATCAGCCGCGCTTACCTCCACCCCCTTTTCAGCTGGCCGGAACTCCGGCGGCTCTCAGTCTTTATGATGCTGAGCCATTGCGTAAAACTCTGGAGGAGTTAATCGATTTTGATCTCATCAATCACGGAACGATTCGTCTGTCCTTAGGGGCTGTGAACGTCAAGACTGGTAATTCACATTATTTTGATACGACTCAGTGTCAGATCACACCAGAACACATCATGGCCAGCGGCGCTTTGCCACCTTCATTTGCACCCGTAAGCATCGATGGTCAAGCGTGGTGGGATGGCGGTATCGTTTCCAACGCACCATTACAGCAAGTACTCGACACCCGCGATAAGAAAAAATCACTTTTAATATTTCAAGTCGATTTATTTAACGCTCGCGGAGCATTACCTAATGATTTCGACGAAGTACTAAAGCGCTACAAAGATATTCAATATTCCAGTCGCACTCGGTATACCAGCAATATGGTGGCAGAGCAGATCAATCTACGACGAGCTGTGGTTGACCTTTTGGCTAAACTTCCAAAAGATTTATTAGATGATCCCGAAGTTCAGCATCTACAAGAGTTCGCTGAAATAGCACCCATCGATTTGGTACACTTGATTTACCGCCCTAGTCCCAGTGAGCGTGAATCCAAAGACTATGAGTTCTCGCGACTATCGGTACTCGATCGCTGGGAGTCAGGCCGGCGCGACCTTTTGGATACGATCATGCATCCAGATTGGTTAAAGCACGCAGGCCATGACCACGGAGCTATGCAGTATGACTTGATGCGGCATAGTCGTATGGTGAGCTCTGCCGCAGAGTAATCTCACAGTTCTCGTGTTTAGTACGTCCCTTATTTTTTAACAACGGCGTAGCGTGCCAGAGTTCTTTTTCTTGCCTCATCATGTGCCACGAGAGGGCGAGGGTAGTTTTTACCCAGAGATACCCCTGCCATTTGCAGTTGCATTTCTGGTGCCAGCCACGGTGCATGTATGTATTTATTGTCGAGTTTGGCGAGCTGCGGCAAGTAACGCCGAATAAATTTTCCTTCAGCGTCAAATCGTTCAGATTGCGTTACAGGATTAAAAATTCTGAAATAGGGTTGTGCATCACAACCCGATGAGGAGGCCCATTGCCAACCACCGTTGTTGGCAGATAAATCAAAGTCATTCAATTCGCGTGCAAAATACGCTTCGCCACGCCGCCAGTCTATGCCGAGATCTTTAATCAAAAAGCACGCGGTCACCATACGCAGACGGTTATGCATATAGCCAGTTTCATTGAGCTGCATCATGGCAGCGTCTACCAGTGGATAGCCGGTTTGGGCATTGCACCAACTAGCAAAAACATCCTCTGCGGATTGGCCACTTTCCCACTCAATGCGGTCATATTCAGGTTTAAAACTGCGGGTAGCTACGTGAGGATGATGATGCAGGATCATGAAATAAAAATCGCGCCACACAAGCTCAGATAACCAAATTCGTGCCCCCTCACCACCCTGGCCCGATTGCATAGCTTCGACTGCAAGTCGCGCTAGCGAACGTATCGACACGGTTCCGAATCGTAAATGTATCGACAGATACGAAGGGCCTTTCACCGCTGGGAAATTCCGTGTGGCTTCGTATTGCGACATGCGGGGAATAAAATCGTTTAGTAGCGCTTTACCACCTTTCATTCCGGTAGGAATTTTATGCACCATCAAATCATAGTCATCAAAGCCCATGGCGGTTAAGGTAGGCATAGGCGGTAAAACAGCCGGCACTGTGAGCTGCCCTTTTTTTGCATCGCATGTCAATGGCGCCAGCGGCTCAAGATTCAATTCGAACGCAGGTAAGCCTAGTTTTTTCAGCCAGGCATTTTTGTATGGAGTAAAAACGGAGAAAGATTTACCTGCCAGCGACAGCACCTCGTCTTTGGCGAAAATCACCTGGTCCTTGTAGGCATGTAAATGGCGACCAGATTTTTTTAGGCTGTTTTCTACGTGAAGGTCGCGTGCGGTTGCTTTAGGTTCGTAATCTTCATTGATAAAAACAGCCTCGACTCCTAATTCGTGAGCCAGTTTCGGTATTTCGGTTGCCGCATCAGCATGACGAACAATCAGTCCACCACCCTGGCGTCGAAGCGCGGCATCGAGCTCAATCAGGCTTGCGTGTATGAATGCCAATCGGCGGTCGCACCTGCCATTTGCCAGCAAATGGTCGAGAATATCTTTATCAAAAATGAAAGTACAAAAAACCGTACGACTGGTTTTAAGGGCATGGTGCAGCGCGGCATTATCGAAATCACGCAAATCCCGTCGAAACCACACTAGGGCTTTGTCATAGTCCATTGTTAGTACCTCGCAGCACAAATACGCCAGTGTAGCTTTCTCTGGCAACTATGATCGACTAAGTCGAACGAAACCTAGTGTAAAGCTGATAAAATTCGACTCATGGCAAAGCAAGGAAAGCAGCAATCCCCATCCGTTTCCGCGCCCTCCGCGGATGCCACTGATTTTTCCTCCACGAATACGCAACACGATTCCCAGAGCCACGTCGACACCCCGATTCTTCAGCTGGCAGATCATTTTTTGATCGCGATGCCCTCTATGCTGGACCCAATTTTTGGCGGTACGGTGGTTTATATCTGTGAACACAACGCCAATGGTGCGTTGGGTATGATCATCAATCGTCCTACGGACATGACGCTCGATGTCTTATTTGAGCGCTTAGAGCTCAGGCTGGAAATTACCCCTCATGATCACTTGATTCCCCATGCGCCTGTCCTGTTTGGTGGCCCAGTTCAAGTTGAGCGCGGCTTTGTTTTGCATGCTCCCTCGGCTGATTACAACTCATCGCTGAGTGTATCGAGTGACGTGTCTCTGACTACCTCGCGTGATGTGTTGGAAGCAGCGGCTCAAGGTCGTGGACCGCAGCGACTGGTCGTAACGCTGGGCT
Source organism: Oxalobacteraceae bacterium (assembly GCA_021298555.1). Classification (GTDB taxonomy): domain Bacteria; phylum Pseudomonadota; class Gammaproteobacteria; order Burkholderiales; family Burkholderiaceae_D; genus Pernthalerella. The sequence goes on along the minus strand of JAJTGE010000014.1, from coordinate 14,778 downwards.
GCGCAGGCTGGAGCGCAGGTCAATTAGAGCAAGAAATTTTACGTAATGGCTGGTTAACAGTACGTGCTGATCCAGCCATATTATTTGATTTGCCTAGCGCAGATCGCCTCGTAGCTGCCATGAACCTTTTGGGTATAGATCCCACCATGCTCACCGGAGAAGCCGGGCATGCCTGATGCGCCAGGTGAGCGCATATGAGTACAGTGCTAGCGTTCGATTTTGGTCTTAAGCGTGTTGGTGTTGCGGTGGGCAATATGCTCATCAAGCAAGCGCAACCACTAATGATTATTCATGCGGCAACCAACACAGAAAAATTCTTGGCAATAGCTCGTTTGATAGATGAATGGCAGCCACGAACTATCGTTGTTGGTCTTCCTTTGCATCCGGATGGAACAGAGCATGAAATGAGTACACGCTGCAGACGCTTCGCCAACCAGATTACGGGTCGTTTTGGAGTGGTAACCGTACTCGTCGATGAGCGATATACCTCGGCAGTATTTTCCGCTTCCCACGGAGAGCATGTAGACAGTCAAGCGGCAGCACTGATACTTCAACAATTTTTCGATACTCATGAACTCCATTGAACTTCACGCTGAAGCCCTCTACAGCCAACTCGAAAATGAGTTGAAATCTGCATTAGTCAACATGCCCAAGCTGGCTATTGTGGGCATTTATTCTGGCGGTGCCTGGTTGGCAGAGCGGCTCGCCAAGGCACTGGATGTGCCAGCGCCTGGCTATATGGATGTGTCGTTTTATCGAGATGACTATGCCAAGCGTGGTTTGAAAGAAGAAGTCAGGCCTAGTCAAATACCTTTTGAAGTCGAAGGTGCCAACATTTTATTGGTGGATGACGTGCTCTATACCGGCCGCACCACGCGCGCCGCAATCAATACGCTGTTTGACTACGGTCGTCCCAGCAGAATTATGTTGGCCGCTCTGGTTGATCGCGGTGGTCGTGAATTACCTATCTCGGCTGACTTTGTCGCAAAAACGATAGTGCTGCCTGTTGAACAAATGCTCGTACTGAAAAAGGCTGATGATGGCCGCTTATCTCTTACTATAGACCATGCATAATCCTCAACTGAACAAGGAAGGCGAACTTCAGCATTTAATCACTCTCGAAGGTTTGCCCAAGGCTGTCATTACGCGAATTTTAGATACAGCAGCTTCATTCGTTAGTGTCAGTGATCGCGAAGTAAAAAAAGTACCGCTCATGCGTGGTAAGAGTGTGTTTAATTTATTTTTCGAAAATTCTACCCGCACTCGAACTACGTTTGAAATAGCCTCTAAGAGATTATCTGCTGATGTAATCAATCTGAATATTTCGGCTTCCTCGGCAAGCAAGGGCGAATCTCTGCTTGATACCATAGACAATCTGGCGGCTATGCATGCCGATATGTTTATCGTTCGCCATTCGCAATCTGGTGCACCCTACTTAATAGCAAAACATCTGATAGAAACTAATCAGCAGCATGTGCATGTGATAAATGCAGGTGATGGTCGTCATGCCCATCCCACGCAGGGTTTGCTCGATATGTACACCATACGGCATTACAAGAAAAATTTTTCTAATCTCACGGTGGCTGTCGTTGGCGATATCTTGCACAGCCGTGTTGCGCGCTCAGATATTCACGGTCTCACCACATTAGGTGTACCAGAAGTTCGCGCTATTGGTCCCAGAACCTTGCTGCCGGGTGGCCTGGAACAAATGGGCGTAAGAGTTTTCACCGATATGAATGAAGGCTTAAAAGATGTTGATGTAATCATCATGCTGCGTTTACAAAATGAACGTATGACGGGTGCTTTACTTCCGTCGGCACAAGAATATTTCAAGAGCTATGGATTAACACCCGAGCGACTCGCTCTAGCGAAACCAGACGCCATTGTTATGCATCCTGGACCTATGAATCGCGGTGTGGAAATTGATTCTGCTGTTGCCGATGGTGCGCAGGCGGTGATATTGCCACAGGTTACGTTTGGTATAGCAGTACGTATGGCGGTGATGAGTATGTTGGCGGGTAGCTGATAGTCAATAGTTTGTGAGCGAAATGAAAAAAACAGTATGAGACTACATATAAAAAACGGACGACTGATTGATCCGGCCAATAAGCTCGATGCGCAGCATGATGTGTTTATCACTGATGGCCACATTACATCAACAGCTCAGGCACCTTCAGGTTTTGTGGCTGACCAGACGATAGATGCAACGGGTCTGGTCGTTTGTCCTGGTCTGGTGGATTTATCTGCGCGATTGCGTGAGCCAGGTTACGAATATAAAGCGACATTAGAGTCAGAATTAAAATCAGCGTTAGCAGGTGGTGTCACGAGTTTACTTTGTCCTCCGGACACCGACCCAGTTCTTGATGAGCCTGGTTTGGTTGAAATGCTTGTGCATCGTGCACGCATACTGAATCAATCCCATGTGTATCCGCTCGGTGCGTTGACAGTGGGCCTCAAGGGTCGTGAGCTCACTGAAATGGCTGAATTAACCGATGCCGGTTGTATAGGATTTTCGCAAGCCGAGCACACCATAGAAGATACCAATGTGCTTATGCGTGCAATGCAGTATGCGCATACCTTTGGTTACACCGTGTGGTTGCGTCCGCAGGATCCGTATCTGGGCAAGGGTGGAACCGCGCACAGTGGTCCACTAGCGTCGCGATTGGGTTTGTCAGGCGTACCCGTTATTAGCGAGACGATTGCGCTTCATACTATTTTTGAGCTGATGCGCACCACGGAAGCGCGCGTGCATTTATGTCGCTTGTCGTCCGCTGCAGGTATTGCCTTGGTGCGTGCAGCCAAGACAGAAGGCTTACCGGTGACCTGCGATGTTGGTGCACACCATGTGCATCTCACTGACAACGATATTGGTTTCTTTGACTCCAATGCGCGCCTTTCACCACCGCTGCGAAGTCAGCGTGATCGTGATGCAATAAGTGAAGGACTAGCCGATGGAACCATAGATGCCATCTGCTCCGATCACACACCTGTTGATGATGATGAAAAGCTGTTACCTTTTGGTGAAGCATCTCCGGGTGCTACCGGTTTGGAGCTTTTGCTCTCGCTGTCATTAAAATGGGCTGATGAACATTTAACAGGAAAAGAAAATTTATCTATCGCACTGTCCAGAATTACATGGAATGCGGCGCGTGTAGCAGGTTTATCGTCAGGTACGCTGTCGCCGGGCAGTGTGGCGGATGTGTGTATCTTTGATCCAAACGTGCGTTGGCAAGTCAATGCAGCCGCTATTGTTAGTCAAGGTAAGCACACCCCTTTTCTTGGCTATGAATTACCAGGCTTGGTGAGGCACACCATAGTCTCTGGGCGACTCGCCTACACTCGTTGATCACTATGCCCGTATTTCCATTAGCCAGGCTAGGCGTACACTTGTTTGTCGGTTTATGGAAAACGGCTGTGCTTTTCCCCTGGCTTAATGACCAAGGCCGCGAGCGCCGCATACAGCGCTGGTCACATCAACTCGTAGAAATTTGCGGCATACACATGTCGTTTGATGCGAGCCAGCAGGCTGAACCTGTTTCACCTGCACTGATTATTTGCAACCATATATCCTGGTTGGATATTTTCGTCATCAACACCATACATCCTTGCCGTTTCGTCGCGAAATCCGATATACGCAACTGGCCTTTGATTGGCTGGCTATGCGATAAAACCGGGACAATTTTTATTGCGCGCGGCAAGCAGAGTGACGTACGACGTATCTATGCTGGATTAGTTAAAAGTATTCATGATGGTGAGCGAGTTGCTTTCTTCCCTGAAGGCACGACGGCACCGCAAGGTACCGTGCTTCCTTTTCACGCCAATTTATTTGAAGCAGCGATAGAAGCGCAGGTGCCAGTACAACCGTACGCTCTACGCTATGTCGATGATGAAGGACAAATGCATTATGCAGCCGATTTTATCGGCGATATGACCTTCGTAGAAAGTGTGATCGCCATCGTCAAGAGCGGCGGTATTAAAGCTGAATTAATACGGCTTCCAGCAATACCTACTTTAGGTGCGCATAGGCGCGAATTAGCTGTCACGACCAGAGAAATGATTTCAGCGGTGCTTAGCCCGGCTTTTGATATTGAGGACAATCCACCTGCACCAGTGCTCGATCGCACAATCGTAACGCAGTAAGCTGACCTCCCCAAACACAGCCTGTATCAAGACCTATCACATTCGGTTGGAGTACTAAGCCTAGCGTTGACCAATGGCCAAATACAATAGTCGTATCTTGACTACGACGATTTGGCACTTCGAACCATGGCATATAGCCAGCGGGTGTTAGCCCCAGACCTTCTTTTGTTTGAAATTCCATCTCGCCTTCGGCTGTGCAAAAGCGCAGTCGCGTCAACGCATTGACAATGCAGCGTAGTCTGTCATTGCCTTGCAAAGTATCATCCCAGCGTAGCGGGTTGTTGCCATACATGTCGCGCAAAAAATCTAGCCAGAGTTCACTTCGTAAAACCGTGGCAACCTCATCGGCCAGATCCAGAGTTTGCTGCACGGTCCATTGCGGTAGGACACCGGCATGAACTATCAGATGATCATCAGCCATGATTGCCAGAGGCTGCTGTCGTAGCCAAGCCAATAGCTCATCTTTATCGGGTGCAGCAAGCAAACTGTCTAAGGTATCGGATGGGCTGGCTGAGCGTATGCCATACGCGACGGCAAGCAAATGCAGATCGTGATTACCTAAAACAAATTGAGCTCGCTCGCCCATGGCGCGCAGTTTGCGCAGGCATGCCAGCGAATCTGGGCCGCGATTAACCAGATCGCCCACGAAAATAAAGCGTGCGTCAGACGATAGTGACAGCACACGTTCTATTAGTAAGTCGAGTTGTCTTGCACAACCCTGTAAGTCACCTATGGCAAAGAGCATCATCGATAAACAAGTAAGTACAATTTTTTTGGGATATTTCTGTCATTCTATTTCCAACTGACCTTAGTGGCTCCGTTAAAATACGGGGTAATTATTCCATGGTAGTTATTGAACTGATAAGGCTATAAGCGTGATTCTGGTAACCGGCGGTGCAGGCTTCATAGGCTCTAATTTCGTGATTGATTGGTTAGCCATCAACGATGAGCCTATTATTAATCTGGATAAGCTCACCTATGCCGGTAATCCGGATAATTTTTCATCCTTGGAAGGTGATAATCGTCATCACTTTGTTAAGGGTGATATCTGCGACCGTGATTTAATCAATCAACTCATGGCCCAACACAAGCCGCGCGCGATAGTGCATTTTGCGGCTGAGAGTCATGTTGATCGTTCTATTCACGGTCCTGGCGAATTCATCAAAACGAATGTGGATGGTACGTTTAGTTTATTAGAAGCTGCGCGCGCGCATTGCGCGGGTTTGTCTGATACGGAGCGTGCAGCTTTTCGCTTTCTTCATGTGTCCACAGACGAAGTATTTGGAACACTCAATCCAGGGGATGACCCCTTTTCTGAAACCACACCTTACTCTCCGAATAGTCCGTACTCCGCATCGAAAGCGGCATCGGATCATTTAGTTCGTGCTTGGCATCATACCTATGGTTTAGCCGTCTTAACTAGTAATTGCTCGAATAATTATGGCCCTTTGCAGTTTCCTGAAAAGCTGGTGCCATTAATTATCGCTAATGCATTAGCAGGCAAACCGTTACCTATCTATGGCGATGGTCAGCAAGTGCGGGATTGGCTCTATGTAGGAGACCATTGCAGCGCAATACGTCGCATACTTACTGATGGACAGCCAGGTGAAACCTACAATGTAGGCGGTTGGAATGAAAAAGCGAATATCGATGTGGTGCACACCTTATGCGATTTATTAGATGAGTTATCACCTGCAAAAAAATCCTACCGTGAACAAATCACGTATGTGACCGATAGGCCCGGACACGATCGTCGATACGCGATTGATGCGCGTAAAACTGAGCGTGAATTAGGCTGGCGTCCAGCAGAAACTTTTGAGACAGGTATGCGCAAAACAGTGCAATGGTATCTGGCAAATCAGGATTGGGTACGCAAGGTGCAATCGGGCGATTATCTGAAATGGATAGATCGTAATTACAGCCAACGTACCGGAGGTGCTGCGTGAGTACTGAAACAACTATACGTCGTCGCGGTATTATTTTGGCTGGTGGATCGGGTACGCGTTTATATCCGGTTACCAAGGCTGTCTCTAAACAGCTCATGCCAGTGTACGACAAGCCCATGATTTATTATCCGCTGACGACACTCATGTTGGCCGGCATACGCGACATATTGCTCATTTCTACACCACAGGATACTCCGCGTTTTGATGATTTATTGGGCGATGGTAGTCAGTGGGGTATCAACATTCAGTATGCAATACAACCATCGCCTGATGGCTTAGCACAAGCCTTTATCATTGGGCGAGAATTTGTTGGTAATCATCCTTCCGCACTTATCCTTGGGGATAATCTTTTTTATGGTCATGATCTGGACACGCGCTTGCGTGCGGCAAATACCAGGCCAGAAGGTGCGACAGTGTTTGCATATCATGTCGATGATCCAGAGCGCTATGGCGTGGTGGGTTTTGATGAAAATAGACGCGCCGTCAGCATAGAAGAAAAACCTGCGAAACCGCAGTCTAACTACGCTGTCACTGGCCTTTATTTTTATGATCAACAAGTATGCGATATTGCAGAAAATATTAAACCTTCTCCGCGCGGAGAGCTGGAAATTACCGATGTCAATCGAGTCTATTTAGAGCAACAACAACTACAAGTCGAGTTAATGGGGCGTGGTATGGCTTGGCTGGATACAGGTACACATGAATCACTTTTGGAAGCGGCGCAATTTATTGCTACCCTTGAAAAGCGTCAGGGTTTGAAAGTTGCTTGCCCTGAAGAAGTGGCTTATCGCAAAGGCTATATCACTGCGGCTCAAGTTGAAAAATTAGCCGAGCCACTGAAAAAAAATACCTATGGTCAGTATTTACTACGCATGCTGAAAGAAAAGGTGTACTGATCGTATGAACGTAATTAAGACGGCAATACCTGACGTGATGATTATCGAACCTAAAGTGTTTGGTGATACGCGCGGTTTTTTTTACGAGAGTTACAACCAGCATCAGTTTCAAGAGCTAACAGGCTTAGCCCCCGTGTTTGTGCAAGATAATCACTCGCGTTCAGCACGTGGAGTGCTGCGTGGTTTGCATTATCAATTACAGCAGACTCAAGGAAAACTGGTGCGTGTGACCTCGGGTGAAGTATTTGATGTATGCGTGGATTTGCGCCGTAGTTCCCCGACGTTTGGACAATCGGTTTCAATTGTTTTGTCAGCAGAGAGCTATCGTCAGCTGTGGATACCCCCTGGATTTGCTCATGGGTTTTTAGTCACAAGTGACAGTGCAGAATTTTTGTATAAAACGACCGATTACTATGCGCCTCAGTTCGAGCGCTCTTTGCTTTGGAATGATCCCGTACTGGGCATAGAGTGGCCTTTGCAACAAGAGCCATTACTGTCGGTCAAAGATAAGGCAGGCGTCCCACTGGCAAATGCCGACGTGTTTGCATGAAAATTCTACTCACTGGCCGTAACGGTCAAGTAGGTGGCGCACTACAACAATCCCTGGCAGGTTTGGGTGAGATCGTCGCCTTAGATCGTACACAGTTGGATTTATCCAATGTGGATGCTATACGTGAAGTTGTTCGTACTATTCGTCCCAATCTGATTGTAAATGCCGCTGCCTACACTGCCGTTGATCAGGCGGAGTCCGATGAAGCGATGGCTTATCGCATTAATGCAGAGGCAGCGGGTGTACTCGCTGAAGAAGCTAAACGTCTCGGTGCTGGAATCATTCATTACTCAACAGATTATGTGTATGACGGTGGCAAGTCAGGTCCTTGGTTAGAAACGGATGCACTGGTTCCATTGTCTGCTTATGGCCGCAGCAAGCTTGCAGGTGAAATAGCAATTGCAGCAGTCGGTGTTCCTTATGTGATTTTGCGCACAAGCTGGGTGTATGGATTACACGGAAAAAATTTTTTACTGACTATGCTGCGTCTTGCACAGAGTCGACCCGAGCTTTCTATAGTCAATGATCAGATAGGCGCTCCTACCTGGAGTGTGACCATTGCTCAAGCAACGGCAAGCATCATTCATAAATTTCCGGATCTCACTAAGGCAGATCATTTGACGGGCGTTTATCATCTGTGTTCAGGTGGTCAAACAAGTTGGTATGGATTTGCAAAAAAAATCTTTGCGCACTCTTTGATACAACAAAAACCACAACTACATCCTATAACAACCGCAGACTATCCAACGCCAGCGGTACGGCCAAAAAATTCAGTCATGAGTACGGATAAATTTCAGCAAACTTTTGAGAAGTTACCTTCATGGGAAGAGGCACTCGAGTCATGTTTGCAGCGAATTCCCGACGAAGCGCCCCATCTACTGAAAGCGAACTGACATGGCAAACAGCAAGGCAAGCCTGACCCCAGGTATTTTCAAAGCTTACGACATACGCGGTGTATTAGACAAAACGCTGGATACCGACATTGCTCGTCAAATCGGTCAGTCTTTTGGCAGTGCAGCTTTAGAAAAAAATGAAACAACCGTAGTTATAGGTCGTGATGGTCGTTTATCCGGACCATCGCTAGCTGCTGCACTTGCTGAAGGTTTGCAGTCCACAGGAGTAAACGTGATTGACGTGGGCATGGTTGCTACGCCTATGCTGTATTTTGCGACTCATACAGTGGGAGCTGCCAGCGGCATTATGGTGACAGGCAGCCATAATCCACCTGATTACAACGGTTTCAAAATGGTGCTTGCCGGTGATGCAATTTATGGCGAGACCATACAAGAGCTGTATCAACGCATACTTACACATCGGTTTTTCAAGGGTACTGGTAACTATCACCAGCATGATATTCGCGATGCATATTTAGCTCGAATCATTGGTGATATAAAAATTTCACGGCCTATGAAGATAGCGGTAGATTGCGGAAACGGTGTTGCAGGTGCGGTCGCTGGCGATCTGTATCGTAGTATTGGCTGTGAAGTCATAGAATTATTTTGTGAAGTCGACGGTAATTTCCCTAATCATCATCCTGATCCTGCTCATCCAGAAAATCTGCAAGATTTAATTCATACATTAGCTACCAGCGATGCCGAGCTAGGTTTAGCTTTCGATGGTGATGGTGATCGTTTGGGCGTCGTTACTAAAGACGGTCAAATTATTTTCCCGGATCGTCAACTGATGCTATTTGCAGAAGATGTGTTGTCTCGCAATCCAGGCGCGCCAATTTTATATGACGTCAAATGCAGCCGGCATGTAGCGGCAGTCGTTAAAACAGCAGGCGGTCAACCATTAATGGGTAAGACAGGGCACTCGTTAGTTAAAGCGCGTATGAAAGAAACACAGGCGCCTTTAGGTGGCGAGATGAGTGGTCATGTATTTTTTAAAGATCGCTGGTATGGATTTGATGATGGTTTATATGCAGGTGCACGGCTATTAGAAATTTTAAGTAAATTGTCAGATCCGAATGCAACACTCAATGCATTGCCTCAATCGATTTCAACCCCTGAATTACAGATCGAGTGTGCAGAAGGAGAAAACCATCTTTTGGTAATGCGCTTGCAAAAAGAAATCAGCTGGCCTGGTTCAGAACAAGTTCTAACCATCGATGGTGTGCGAGTTGAATACAGCGATGGTTTTGGTTTGGTGCGCGCGTCCAACACTACTCCGGTACTCGTGTTGCGTTTTGAAGCTGAAAATGAAACAGCACTCAAACGAATACAGCAAGCATTGGCTCAGGCGATACACACAGTTAAGCCCGATGCTGTCCTGCCGTTCCAGGCGTAATGACAACGTTATCCCTGCGTGCGTATTCGTTACTGTGGTGGCTGACGCTACCTTTAGTGCTATTGAGATTATGGTGGCGCGGTCGTAAAGAAGCGGGTTATCGGCAGCATATTAGTGAGCGTCTGAGTCTAAACTCCAACGAGTTTCCGTCGGCCTTAATCTGGTTGCATGCCGTTTCTGTCGGCGAGACCCGTGCCGCTGAACCTTTGATACATGCATTATTAAAAAAATATCCACAGCATCACCTACTACTAACGCACATGACGCCGACTGGCCGTGCAACAGGCGCAGATTTATTTCGTCATCAGCCGCGCGTTATTCAATCGTACATACCCTACGACACGCTGACTTTTACGCAGCGTTTTATTTCTAAAATTAATCCTACAATTTGTCTCTTGATGGAAACTGAAATCTGGCCATCATTAATAGATTCATGCCATAGCGCGGGTATACCCGTTGCGCTGATCAATGCTCGTTTATCTGAACGATCGCTTAAGCGCGCAAAGTGGTTTGATGGCTTGCTGGGCGGGGCACTAGGTAAGATAAAGTTAGTCATTGCTCAAACAGTGACCGATGCAAATCGGCTGCGCACATTAGGCGCACTAAATAGTACCGTTGCTGGCAGTCTGAAATTTGACATCACGCCTCCTGAAGCTATGCTGCGGTTGGGCGCGCAGTGGCGTAAGCAGATAGGCGATCGGTCCGTTCTTTTGTGCGCTAGTACGCGTGCAGGAGAGGAAGAATTATTGCTCGATGCGTATATGTCAGCCACGCTCGATCCTCGCGTATTGGTGGTCATAGTTCCACGTCATCCCCAACGCTTTGAGGATGTTGAGCGACTACTCACCGAGCGTGGTTTGCGTTGGCAGCGGCGCTCGCAATTGGGCACGAGCCTCCTACCTGAAAAAACTCAGGTGCTGCTTGGAGATTCTATGGGAGAAATGTTCGCTTACTATGCAGCTTGTGATCTGGCTTTTATAGGCGGGAGCTTGTTGCCGTTAGGAGGACAAAATTTAATTGAGGCACTGTCCTGCGGCAAACCCGTATTAGTTGGTATACATACCTATAATTTCACGCAGGTGACAAACGATGCAATTACTGCTGGAGCAGCAACCCGCGTGACTGATGCAAATCATGTTTTTTCGTGTCTTACTGAGCTCAATACTAACCAACTGCAATACCAAACTATTTCTAGCGTAGCGACAAAGTTTTGTCTCCAGCACCAAGGTGCCACTGCGAGAACACTAGAATTAGTGTCACCTCTTCTACGCTAAGCTCATGTAAAAAATGCCTATCAGTTGATAGGCATTTTTTTTTAGGCTATGGAACGCTATTATTTATTTTTCTGGCTCAGTGAGACCGCCGCCCAGCGATCGATACAGATCAACTGCATTGGTTAAACGTAGTAACTGCGACTGTACCAACGCTTGCTCAGCATTGAATAGCTCACGCTCAGCATCGAGTACATCCAGATAATTTGAAATACCATTCTCGTATCGAGCCTTGGCCAGAGTCAAGCGAGCTGCTTGCGCATTTCTAAAGGCTTCTTGCGCTGTAATCTCTTCAGCCAGCGTGGCTCTGGCGGATAAGGCGTCCGATACTTCTCGGAAGGCGACCTGGATAGTTTTTTCATAGCTGGTAATCGCCAAGTTACTGCGAACCTCTGCCAGACTCATAGCCGCTTTATTACGGCCATTATCAAAAATTGGTAAAGTTAGTTGTGGAGAGAAAATCCATGTACGAGCACCACCATCAAACAAGCCACCGAGATCATTGCTCGCCAAGCCAAAACCTGAGGTTAGTGATATGCGAGGAAAAAAAGCAGCACGTGCAGCAGCAATATTTGCCTGAGTAGCTCGCAAGCGCTGCTCTGCAGCACGGATGTCTGGACGACGTTCCAGTAATTCAGAAGGTAGCCCGGCACTGATATCCGCAGTGATAACTTGTGTAGACAGTGTAGCTGTTTGCGTAGGAAGTTTTATGCTTGTACCAGTAAGTAGTGTGAGCGCATTGACGGCTAACGCATGCTGGCGACGCAAACCTAAAAGTACTACCTGAGCAGAATAGACCAGTGATTCACTTTGCTGGAATTCCATGGCATTGGTGATGCCTGCATCCAGGCGTTTTTTTACCAGATCACGCGATGCCTCGCGGCCTTTCAGAGTGCGTTGGGCTAGCGTCATTTGCTCCGCCAGGGCACGCTCTATCAACCAGGCCTTGGCAACTTCACCAACTAATGAAATATGTACTGCTCTGCGTGCTTCTTCTGTTGCCAGATATTGGGACAGAGCTGCTGCAGAAAGATTTTTTATGCGCCCAAAAAAATCAAGTTCAAATGCGGCTAATCCAACGCCTACTTGGTAGGCAGTAGTTTCACGCATGGTACCGGCCAGAAGTTGGCGCGATGTACCCAGACCACTGGTTGCATTAATGGTGGGAAGCTGATCTGCACGCTGTATGCCATACAGCGCGCGTGCTTCCTCAATCTGCAAAACTGCAGTTTTAAGATCGCGGTTGTTGTTTAATGCAGTACTGATAGCTTCGCGTAACTCTGGATTTTGGAAATAATCATTCCAGCCAATATCAGCAACTGCCTTTGATGAGGCAGCATCACTCGATGGATATGTTCCCGGAACTGGAGCTGTCGGATTAAAAAACGTGGGCATGATCTGGCAGCCAGAAAGTGACATTACTCCGGCGACGACAACTATTGGAAGAGTGAGTTTTTTTGTCATTGTTATCCCTCGTTTTGATGCAAGTTAGCTGCGTACAGTTTACGCTGGCGTTCGCTACCTTTGAAGATTCGTCGAATCACCACAAAAAATACTGGTACAAAAAACACGGCAAGTACAGTTGCTGTAATCATGCCACCCATGACGCCCGTACCAATCGCTCGTTGACTGGCGGAGCCAGCACCGGTAGCAACCACCAATGGCAGTACGCCAAGGATGAACGCAAGTGACGTCATGATAATGGGACGAAAACGCAGTTTGACCGCGGTAAGTGTTGCTTCAATCAAGTCCATACCGCCGGCTTGCAAATCCTTGGCAAACTCAATAATTAAAATCGCATTTTTAGCCGACAAACCGATAATAGCGATCAGACCCACTTTGAAATACACGTCATTGGGCATCTCACGGAAAATCGTAAAGGACACCGCACCCAATACGCCTAACGGGACAACGAGCAGCACGGCTACGGGAATAGACGTACTTTCATACAGCGCTGCAAGTACTAAAAAGACAGCAAGCAGAGAAAGTACAAACAGAGCTGTTGCAGTCGAGCCCGCTGCTTTCTCTTCGAATGATTGTCCAGCCCATTCAAAACCTATGCCCGCAGGTAGCTGCGCCACCAAACGTTCAACTTCTGCCAAGGCATCTCCGGAAGAAGCGCCAGGCGCGGCATCGCCCTGAATTTTCATCGCAGGGTAGCCATTAAAACGAATTAACTGCACAGCACCGTTGACCCATTGACTACGCATAAACGCAGAAAACGGAACCATCGCTCCCTGAGAATTTCTTACGTGTAGCTTATCGAGATCTTCTGGACGTAAACGTTTTTCAGGTGTGGCCTGCAGTATCACGCGCTGCTGCCTGCCCACGTTGGGAAAATCATTGACATAGATAGAGCCAAATGTGCCTGACAAAGTGGCATTGATTACAGACATTTCAATACCAAGGGCATTGGCCTTATCGCGATCTATCTCTAACTTTAGCTGAGGCGAATCTTCCATACCTTCTGGACGTGCCCCTTTGATGACAGTGCTTTTCGAGAGCATGCCCAGTAGTTGGTTACGCGCAGCCAGCAGAGCGTCGTGACCTAGTCCGGCACGATCTTGCAAGCGCAACGAGAATCCAGTGGCATTACCCAATTCACGAATTGCTGGCGGATTAACGGTGAATACTATGGCGTCTCGTATCGTTCCCATAAGCGATAAGGCTTTGGTAGCAATGCCTTGTGAACTTAATTCGGGAGTCGTGCGTTCTTTCCAATCATTTAATGGCACGAACAGCAAACCACCATTTTGACCATTACCTGAGAAGCTATAACCCAGCACCGATACGACGGCCTCCACGCCAGGTTGCTTACTAAAATACTGTTCGGCTTGTTGCATCACACTCAATGTGCGGCCTGTGCTTGCGCCGGGGGGTAATTGCACATTAGCCAGTAAATAACCTTGATCTTCTGACGGCAGAAACGAGGTAGGCATGCGCACCGCCATCCAAATGACAGCAGCGATAATCACGCCATACAGCACCATGTAGCGTACAGTTTTTTTGAGTATTTTTGCTACGCCACTTTGATAGCTATTAGTAGTATGTTTAAAGAATCGGTTAAACAAACCAAAAAATCCTTTGCGTTCATGCTGTGCGGGATCGATCGGCTTTAATACGGTAGCGCATAAAGCAGGTGTCAGAGTCAGCGCCATGATGGCTGAGAACACCATGGCCGACACCATCGACATAGAAAACTGTCGATAAATCGCGCCCACAGATCCAGTGAAAAAAGCCATCGGTACAAATACTGCTATCAATACCGCGGTAATGCCGACTATGGCGCCAGTAATTTGCGTCATTGCTTTAATGGTGGCATCACGAGGCGACAAACCTTCTTCGCTCATAATGCGTTCGACGTTTTCAACTACCACAATGGCATCGTCGACCAAAATACCAATCGCCAGCACCATGCCAAACATGGTGAGTACATTAATTGAGTAGCCGAAAAAAGCCATCGTTGCAAACGTTCCCATGAGCGAAACAGGAACGACGATAGCGGGGATCAATGTGTAACGCAGACTCTGCAGGAAGACCAGCATGACCAAGAACACCAGCAGCACTGCTTCGAGCAAGGTCTTGATGACTTCTTCAATCGAGATTTGAATAAATAGCGACGTATCGTAAGGAATTTTATAATCGACGCCGGGCGGAAAATATTTTTTTAACTCCGCCATTTTTGC
>JAJTGE010000074.1 GCA_021298555.1 Oxalobacteraceae bacterium | reverse complement strand
AAAAAGATTTGCCAGCCTGATGCGTGCGTCAGGCCATTCATTAGGAAATCGAGGACAGGATCGAGGCCAGAGGTCAGACTCATTTTTTCTCCAGAGAGTGGAACAAGGGCTGCGCGAAGTACATCTAATGCCACGCTAATAACCCAACAACCAGATTGTACGTGGTTTTGACGAAAGTGGGCTTCTTAAAGAGCAACTTAGTCGGATAAAGGCTTATGAATCAATGACTTGTCAGTTTTATCTGATACGTTTGGCGACTTTTCTGCCGCCGCCGCTGCCGGAATCTGAACCTGGTGCTGACTAATGAAATTTAACAAGACCGTATTAACGTCGGAGATTAAGCGGGCTGAGCCTAGTTCAGGGTCAGCAATCCAGAATGCCAGTTCGAGTTCTAACCCTTCGGGAGCGAGTCGCTTAATTAACAATTCTGGCGCTGGATCAGCGAGCACTCTGGAAATTCCCAACAGCAGCTGTTGAGTTTGTCGTGTAAAAAAAGTAATGTCAGTTGAATACGAGACTATAAAATTCGTGGTTAATTTGACTCGGCGATCGGACAATGAAAAGTTTTGAACCGGAAGAGAAACCATCATTTCATTCGGAATCACGGTCTCCGAGCCATCGTTACCACGCAGTATTGTGCAGCGTGCGTTGATTTGTATTACTTCACCTTTGTAGCGATCAACGCTGATGATGTCACCCAGCGTAAGGCTGCGTTCAACCAAAATTACTATACCGGATACATAGCTGCTTACCAGTTTCTGTAGTCCCAAACCCAGCCCCACACCCAAGGCGCCGCCGAAGACTGACAACACTGTTAAATCGATACCAACCAATGAGAGACTGGTGAGTATGGCCAGCAAAAGAAAAAAAGCACGACCTGCGCGCGCTATAACTACACGCACTGATGAATGAAATGACTCTAGCTGCATGAGCTTGTGCTCAAGCGCAGCCGATGCCCAGAGCGCCAAAACTACCGTTACAGCTACCGACAGCAACGCCTGAATAATGACCAACAGTGATTCGCGATGTCGCCCTACGGGAATCATCGTCTCATCAAGAACCTGCACCAACTCTGGCCATAAACCCGTTATGTAGAGCGCAAAACTTATCCACACAATTAATGCAAATGTATGCTCAAAAGCTTGCATCAAGCGACCGATACCACCTTGCTTGACGAAGGCTTTACGCAGTAAAAAAAACACAGCACGAATTAATGACAGCGACAATAACAATGGCACAGCAACTCGTAGCAGCCCAACGTGATGCCAACGATTGATTACTAAAATACAGAGCTCAACCAAAATCGCAATCAGCAACGGCGTTAGTACGTTGCGAAAACTATCGGCAGAAATAGGAAAACCCTCGGGTCTTTCAGATGCGAGTGCTAATCGCTTACTCCAGATGCGCGTGACTATCCAACCTATGCCCGCACTAAGAACCAGTATAAAAAACTGCGACAGGAGATCGGGACTCTGCAAATCTGCCAGCAGTTCTAGTAATAAATTGTGGGCTGATGAATAGTTCATTTTTTTTCAGCAACGAGGTAAGGGGTAGCCTGCAGCCAGTGCCGTTCCCAATTTTTGGCAAAGCGCTCAGTCAGGCTGCGATTGTCGCGAAATATCACCAGATTTTCTGCGTTCATCGTATGGGCGCTTCGGGTGAAATTATAGCTTCCAGTAATCACCGTTGGCTGCTTACCCGAGGCATCAATCACGAGCACTTTGTTATGGGCATTACGGTAGCGCGTTTCCAGCCACACAGGAATTTTATTCTGCGCCAGCAAACCGAGCAGCGATCCTATGCTCTCTTCATGCTGACGATTATCTGCCAGCACTTTGACATCCACACCTCGCTGCCTTGCATCAATCAGACCTGCGGCAATCGCACGACTCGTCAACATATATGCCTGAACAAGTATTTGATTTTTAGCTGACGCAATTGCCCCTAACAATAAACGCTCAGTATCGTCCCACGGTGAGAACGCCACCTGCACGGTCCCTCGCGCCGGAAAAGTTTCTGGAACGTGTCTATCCTCTGTTGCACAAGCCCATGCAGTGGGCAGCAGCACCCAACATACACATATGTAGTTTAAAACTGAACGCAATTAGCTGACTTTCCGTTCCAGTACTGCAGCAAAAAAACCGTCAGTGTGAGATTGGTTGGGTAGCAAACGAAGGTAATCGTCCATCACCAATGGAATTTTTTGCTCAGCCATCACCTCACTCATAGGTCGCAGAAAAAAATCATCATGAGTTGAGAGGAAGTTAACTACGATGGCTTCGTTTTCTTCTTCGAGCAAGCTGCACGTTGCATACACCACACGCCCGCCGGGTTTTACCAAACGCGCCGCACTTGCAAGAATCGATGCTTGTTTTTCACTCAATTGCTGAATGTCGTCTTCTGACTGTCGCCATTTCATGTCGGGATTACGCCTCAATGTTCCCAAACCACTGCAAGGAGCGTCAATTAATACGCGATCAAGTTTGCCCGACAGTCGTTTTATTTTGGCGTCGTTTTCGTGGGCAATTAACGCAGGATGGACATTCGATAACCCGCTACGCGCAAGCCTGGGCTTTAACTTAGCCAAGCGCTTTTCAACAACGTCAAATGCATACAAACGTCCCGTGTTACGCATCCACGCACCTAGAGCCAGTGTCTTGCCACCTGCTCCGGCACAAAAATCAGCCACCATGTCGCCGCGCTTGGCTCCCACAATGTGGGCTAACAGCTGACTACCTTCGTCTTGTACCTCAACCCAGCCTTCTTTAAACAATGGCATGTTCTGAAGCGCAGGTTTTTTTAGTATGCGCAAACCCAATGGAGAATACGGTGTGGGTTCACTAGCAATACCTGCCGTGGTTAGCTCAGCCTGTACATCTTCACGAGTAGATTTGGTGGTGTTAACCCGCAGATCTAATGGCGCACTTTCGTTTAAGGCATCAACTAACTGAAAAGCTTCATCCTTACCAAACTGCGCAACCAATCGCTTCAATATCCAGTCAGGCATGTTGGTTCTGAGTGGAACAGAAAAACTGTGAACATCAATCGCCATGACTTCGGTTAACCAGGCAACTTCATGTTCAGATAACCCAGCGATAGACTCCACACCAACGACGTTGGCCAAACTTAGGATAGCAATTCTCCGCAT
This sequence comes from Oxalobacteraceae bacterium, assembly GCA_021298555.1. GTDB lineage: Bacteria > Pseudomonadota > Gammaproteobacteria > Burkholderiales > Burkholderiaceae_D > Pernthalerella. The sequence goes on along the minus strand of JAJTGE010000074.1, from coordinate 13,142 downwards.
CTGTGGGCCTGAGCCTGACTCCGCTAAGTGCGTGTATAGCGAGCGCTTGCGCAGCAGTGCATACACTGCATCGGCGATAACTCCGCGCTCACGACCACCCAGGCGCGGGTGTTCTCGAAAATAGCGAGAGAGCACCATGTCCGCAGCTGCCGTAAAGCGCAGCACTTCTCGCAAGGCTTCTTCAGTACTTGCGATGATTGCAGGTGGCAATCTCATAAATGATTACTTTCAGAAAATTCAGAAAAAAGTAGGCAATGATCACGCCCAAAAAACTCAGTATTACGTGCTCAAAGAACGTACAACTCGGCCATCTACAAGTGTCAACTTACCCAAAATTACATCATGCACTGCTTGTGGGTAGATGATGTGTTCCTCTGCCAGCACACGCTCAGCCAGAGTATCTTCTGTATCGTCGTCACGAACAGTCACCACCGCTTGCGCGATGATGGGGCCGTGATCCAGATCGGCGGTTACAAAATGCACTGTAGCTCCGTGTACTTTGACTCCGGTTTCTATGGCCCGCCTATGGGTATGAAGACCAGGAAAACTTGGCAGCAGTGACGGATGGATGTTGATGAGACGACCAGCATATTTCGCGACAAATTCCGGCGTCAGTATGCGCATAAATCCAGCCAGCACAATCAGATCAGGTGCATATTTATCTATGCAATGCGCTAACGCCTGATCGAATTGTCCGCGATCGGGATAATCACGATGGTTGACTAACTCAGTTGCAATACCCGCTGCGCGAGCCACATCTAAGCCTGCAGCGGTTGGTTGATTGCTGATAACGGCCACGATTTTAGCTGGCCACTGCTGGTCCGCAGCCACGTTCAACATGGCTTGCATATTACTGCCGCGTCCGGAAATCAGAATAACGATGCGTTTCATCGCGCGAATTTTAACAGCGCACCAGCAACAAGATAAGGAATAAGAATGCCGCTGTTATTCAGCTCTGAGGGAGACGACTATTGAAACGAGAAAAAGACTCGAAATGGAATTTTTTTCTCAGCCCAGAAATCTGCCGCATCACGAAAAACGTCCAACAGATTTTCGCGTGCTTCTTTATCAAATTTCTGAGTGCAGGGTAATTGTTCCAGCACCACCAGAAAGCCCGGTTGCTCACCAGACTCATGAAATACCTTAGTCAGGCATTCAGTTAGCGAATCATAGTTTTTGGCAAACTGCTTGGGCAAATAGAAGGATTCGGCAATGATGCCCAGCATTTGCTGGCGCGTCAGTGCCTGCGCGCAATGAGCATAAAGAAAATGCTGGCCAAGACGAGCCGCCTCATCCTGCAGTTCGGTCACCCGAAAAGCGCGGATGGACTGCACCACATTCGTTGGAACGGCGCGAAGCAGACCACTGGCCGGGATAACTTCCTGGCTCTCTTCCTCGCGCTGCAAAGGCGCGCTGAGCATGTAAATGTTCACGGTATTTATTTGGCATCAAAAAACGCACGCATTTTCACTCTATTTGTTGAATTTGCAACGGTTGCGTACGCGCGTTAGTTCCTAATTGCAGATATTCAGCTTTACGAAGCACTTGTTTATCAGCAACTGAGGATGATACCTGTCCTTTGGTCTCGGCAAAACCCCTGAACGACACTAAGGATATAAATATAGGTATCAATTTAGTAATAAGCAGTGCTCTTTGTCTTAAATTTGGCTCCAAGTCAGGCATTTCTGGGCGGGGCCGATTCAGCAAATTAGCAGAATTAAATTACTCGACTAGGGATAAACCTGATCATTAATGAACTCGTCTCTGAGCAAGAACGCTACTAATTGTGATTATTACCGTCCTTAGTTCACCAACTCCAAGAAATAAGACGCGGCAGCGAAGTAACTTACTCGGGTGATTACATCACGCCAACAATAGAATTGATGCTTTTTTGAGCATTTACAGAAGTTAAAGAGGACTTAAAGAATTGCAAAACCTCATTCTTGCGATTTAGAACGTCAATTTGCCCTAACTGAATCAATGAGCGGGTGTAACTTGCTTCAAACAGCAAATACGACGCCAGTGCCGCACCGCGTCGCTCAGTTGCTCCTATCGCTGAGAGCATGGTCCGCATTGGCAGCGGCAAACTCCCCACATGGCGACTGGCAATCAAATCCAAGGGCTGAGACGGTGTAATTGCCAACATTTCCACCGGGCGCAAAGGCGTGTGCGCCATTTGCTCTGGTGTGAGCAAGGCCAGCGTGCCATTAATTCGGTTCAGCCTTTCTATGTCCGAAGACAAACCATCGAGAAAAATACTGGACATGGCATGACCGGCTATTTGAGCCAAGCTGGGATATCCCGAAAACTGACTGAAATCACGCTGTACACCCACATTACCCGCACCTATCACCAGAACCTTGTTTGCGCCCAGATGTATCGCTGGTGAAATCGGTGCCACGTCGCGCATGGAGCCATCACCAAAAAATTCACATCGATCATTGCAGTACAACGGCACCGCAGGAAAAATTAGCGGAATAGCTGATGAGGCTAATAAATGATCAACACCTATCTGCTGTTGTATCGACATGCGTTGCGCCCTATGCCACGGGGTTATTGATTTCGCCGACTGATAAAAAATAACATGACGCCCAGCCGTATAGGATGAAGCAGATATGGCCAAAGCATCTACGGCTCCACTTTCCATGGCCGCATCCAAGCGTGGCAAATCCAGCATTTTGTGAAGTAAATCGACCAGTGGTGAATTATCCAGAAAGGAATTTGGTGGTTGAGCATGCCACTTACGCAGCAACCACCCAAATGACAGTAATGAAAGCCAGCGCGCGCCCGAACGAATCACGCCTATAGAATCAGCGCGATAGACTTGCTCGACATTGAGCTCGCGCCAGACGGCCAGTAGATGCGTAATACTTTCTTCAAAGTTATCTGCGCGGCTGGCAAACGCCGTTGCGTTAATCGCACCGGCGGACGTGCCGCACACGATGGAAAAAGGGTTGCGCTCCGCTGGCCAACCAGTCTCACTTAACAGCGAAAAAATTGCTTGCAACACGCCAACCTGATAGGCGGCGCGAGCGCCACCACCTGCCAGAAACAGGGCTGTTTTTTGCTGCTCGACCATAGCTTGAGACTAACAGCGCACTACGAGTATCGAAAGTAGTACGAACTACTATCGCAAGTACGCCACAGTTTGGCTTCTACCATCCTCGCTGCAAAATACATAAACGCGTATTACGAGGCATAAAAAAACGTGCCGGAAGTTTCCCTCGGGCACGCTCTTTAGAACGATGAAACGACTTACTTAGGCTGCATACGGATAGCACCATCCAAACGTATGGTCTCTCCATTCATCATGGTGTTTTCTATGATGGCCTTAGCCAGATGAGCATATTCCTGTGGCTTGCCCAGACGAGGTGGGAACGGCACCATACGACCCAACGCATCTTGTATTTCTTGTGGCATACCTAACAGCATAGGCGTTTCGAAAATACCCGGAGCTATCGTCATCACTCGTATGCCGTTGCGCGACAAGTCACGCGCCATCGGCAAGGTCAGCCCAACGACCGCAGCCTTGGATGCACCATAGGCTGCTTGTCCTATCTGACCATCATAGGCCGCAACCGATGCAGTATTAATGATGATGCCGCGCTCACCTGCTGCATTGGGCTCATGATTACTCATCGCCACTGCAGCCAAACGCGCCATGTTGAATGTACCGACTAAATTAATGTTCACCACACGCTGAAAAACATCCAGCGGATGTGCACCGTCTTTACCTACTGTTTTTACTGCGGGAGCCACGCCGGCACAATTAATTAAGCCGACTAAGGTTCCCATCGATTCAGCAGCAGCAACGACTGCCAGGCCATCGGCTTCAGACGTTACATCACACTTGACGAATTTACCTTTGAGCTCAGCAGCCAGTTGCTCGCCAGCCTCAACTTGCACATCGGCGAGCACTACCTTACCGCCGTTGTCGACTATCATGCGCGCGCCCGCCGTTGTCGACTATCATGCGCGCGCTGGCAGCACCCAGACCGGACGCACCACCGGTAATGATGAAGACATTGTTCTTGATTTCCATGCTTACTCCAGATCGAATAAAAAAATCTCTAAAGACACCTCAATCCAACTGCTCGAGATGCGCTGAGAGAATGTAATGATAACTCCCAAAAGAAAAAGGCAGCCTGAGCTGCCTTCTTCTACAAACCAACTATATACAAACGATCAACCCAACAGACCTTTGGCCGTCAACAGTGGAACGATGAGCAGCGCAACGATGTTGATAATCTTAATAAGCGGATTAACTGCAGGACCCGCTGTATCTTTGTACGGATCACCTACGGTATCGCCAGTAACGGCTGCCTTGTGGGCTTCGCTGCCTTTACCGCCGTGATGACCATCTTCGATGTATTTCTTGGCATTGTCCCAAGCACCGCCACCCGTACACATAGAAATAGCGACGAATAAACCGGTCACGATGGTACCCATTAACAAACCGCCGAGTGCTTTTGGTCCGAGAACCAATCCCACCACGATAGGCACAACAACGGGCAACAACGAAGGAATCATCATTTCTTTAATAGCCGACGCGGTCAGCATATCAACAGCTCTGCCGTACTCTGGCTTGCCAGTGCCTTCCATAATGCCGGGAATCTCGCGGAACTGTCGACGAACTTCTTCAACCACAGAACCTGCTGCACGACCCACTGCTTCCATGGCCATGGCACCGAACAAGTAAGGAATCAAGCCGCCCAAAAACAAGCCCACGATGACCATAGGATCGGACAGATCAAAAGTGGCCTCGATACCGCGAGCATGCAGTGCATGGGTGTAATCGGCAAACAGCACCAACGCTGCCAAGCCTGCCGATCCAATCGCATAACCTTTGGTGACAGCTTTGGTGGTGTTACCAACAGCATCCAAAGGATCAGTAATGTCGCGTACGCTGTCAGGCAAATTGGCCATCTCTGCAATACCACCGGCATTGTCAGTAATAGGACCATAGGCATCGAGGGCAACGATAATGCCAGCCATCGACAACATCGCTGTCGCAGCCACTGCAATACCAAACAAACCCGCCAGTGAATACGACACCAAAATACCTGCACACACAAACAACACTGGCCAGGCAGTCGATTTCATCGAGATGCCGATACCAGCAATGATATTGGTTGCATGACCCGTAGTAGAGGCCTGAGCAATATGCTTAACTGGTGCGAAATCGGTCCCAGTGTAATACTCAGTCACCCACACCATCGCTGCTGTCAGGACCAATCCCACGGCACACGAACCAAACAATGCCATCGAGCCGACAACACGATCATCTGCCATGGTAATGGGCTCTGGGAACACCATGTTGGTCACGAAATAAAACGCGATCAACGACAGCACACCAGCAACGATCAATCCACGATACAGCGCAGGCATCACGTTCTTCATGTCAGGGCTGGCTTTAACAAACATCACGCCGATGATAGAAGCAATAATCGATACGCCGCCAAGTATCAACGGATAAATCACCGCTGCGCCAGGTGCAGAAACCACCATTAACGCGCCCAATGCCATCGTAGCGATCAGCGTGACTGCATATGTTTCGAACAAATCAGCCGCCATACCTGCGCAATCACCAACGTTGTCGCCAACGTTATCAGCGATAACGGCAGGATTACGTGGATCATCTTCAGGAATGCCCGCTTCGACTTTACCCACCAAATCAGCACCGACGTCTGCACCCTTAGTAAAGATGCCGCCGCCTAGTCGCGCGAAAATAGAGATCAGCGAAGAACCAAACGCCAGGCCAAGCAAAGGCTTGAGCGTGGCAGAATCAGGGTGCTCTAGACCGCCGATATAGTAGTAAAACAGCGAGACGCCCAGCAGGCCCAGACCTACCACTAACATACCGGTAATTGCGCCGCCTCTAAAAGCTACATCGAGCGCAGGTCCAATGCCGTGAGTAGCAGCTTGTGCGGTACGCACATTCGCGCGCACAGAGACGTTCATGCCTATGAAGCCACACGCGCCCGACAGCACTGCTCCAACCACAAAACCGAGTGCGGTATTAGCATCCAGGAAAATCCCTATCAAAATAGTCAGCACCACACCGACGATAGCAATCGTCCGGTATTGGCGCGCAAGATACGCAGCAGCACCTGCTTGAATCGCTGCAGCAATTTCCTGCATGCGTTCATTGCCTGCATCTTGACTAAGAATCCAACTACGGGATACCAGGCCATAGATAACGGCGATAAGGCCGCATACCACAGCAAACCACAGTCCTTGTGATGCCATATTTCTCCTCCAAAAGTTTGCAACAAAAATAAGTCTCTTTGCAGCTTGACCTGTCCCGGTCAATGCCGCGAATAACTACCATCTACAGAACGACACAATTTAAAACTGCTACATTAGTCTGGCTGATAAATCAGCACACCAAACTTTTTATGATCATGAAAAAAGCGGACCGAAGTCCGCTTTCATCTATAAATGTCATTACTTCGCAAGCGCGGCAAATGCGCTATCGCGTATCTCTTCTACCGGACCGATGCCCGCGATTTTGCGATACTTGGGTGCCCCGGCTTGTTCAGACTCTGCCCATGAAGTGTAATAACCAACCAACACCTTGGTTTGCTCGTGATAGACCGACAAGCGCTTCTTGACTGTTTCTTCGCGATCATCGTCACGCTGAATTAAATCTTCACCGGTTTGGTCGTCTTTACCAGCTACCTTAGGAGGATTAAATTTAACGTGGTAAGTCCGACCAGAAGCTGGGTGAATACGGCGACCGCTCATACGCTCAATTATGGCTTCATCGGGAACATCAATTTCAAGCACATAGTCAATTGCTACACCCGCTTCTTTCATTGCGTCTGCTTGCGGAATCGTACGGGGAAATCCATCGAATAAATAACCATTGGCACAATCCGATTGCTTCAGCCTGTCTTTGACTAATCCAATAATAATTTCATCCGATACCAATCCACCGGAATCCATTACTTTTTTGGCTGCTAAACCCAAAGGCGTACCTTCCTTGACAGCGGCGCGCAACATATCACCCGTAGATATTTGCGGAATATTGAAACGTTCTTTGATGTATGCCGCCTGTGTGCCTTTACCTGCACCTGGCGCCCCTAGCAAGATCAACCGCATTACACGTTCCTAACTTTGTTATTGATACCTAAGCCTCAGCATTGCTGGGGACTACAGGTATGTCTCCACTATAGTTCGCACGAAAGTTACCACAGAATACGTCCCTAACGTCAGTTTGCTCACCTGAGATGCTTGCTTAAAGAGCAAAAGTTCGACGTACGCGTTCAAGATCTTCCAGCGTATCCACGCCCGCTTGCGGCACATGCAATGTTCGGTGCACTGCAATACGAAAACCATTCCAAAGCACTCGTAGTTGTTCGAGCGCCTCTATCTCTTCCAATGGAGATGGTGGTAATGCGGAATACTGGCCCAGAAAATCCCTTCTGTACGCATACAAACCTACATGTCTCAGAGGTTCATAGCCTGGTGGCAGCGCAGCATGATCCTTCACTGCAAAGGCATCACGATGCCAGGGAATGGGTGCACGTGAAAACAAAAGCGCATGGTGAGATTTATCCAGCACGACCTTGACAACATTCGGATTAAATACATCTGCGAGATTATCGATAGCATGTGCTGCAGTAGCCATAGGAACGTGCTCACTAATGAGCGCAGCGCAGTCATTGATCAATTGTGGATCGATCAGGGGTTCATCTCCCTGAACATTCACAATCACAGCATCGTTTGGCAAATTCAGGTTGTCAGCAACCTCAGCAATTCTATCGGTACCCGACGGATGATCCGATCGCGTCATGCGCACATCGACAGCATGGTCTTTGCACGCAGAAAATATATCCGCATGATCTGTTGCCACCACAATTCGCGTAGCACTCGACAATGCGGCGCGCTCAGCCACGCGCACTATCATGGGTTTGCCGCCCAAATCGGCGAGCGGCTTGTTTGGTAAGCGCGTTGATGCCATGCGCGCTGGAATAATGATTGTAAAGCTCATAAAAAAAATCGCTTCAAACAGCGACTAATAGCACAGAGTGAATAGCCAGCAAAAGATAGTTACATGGGGTTGTTACTTCGCATGATCACTCTGCTGCGAACTGGGCGCCGTAAGATCGCGTGCCTGCTCAGCCCACATGATAGGAATGCCATCTCGAATAGGAAACGCTAAATGATCAGGATTGCAGATGAGCTCCTGCGCTTGCTTGTCAAATTTCAGCGGCCCTTTGCACACTGGGCAAACAAGAATATCAAGCAGTCGTGTATCCACGCAGTTTCTCCACAAGGTGTTCAGTCAATGGTCCGGCGATGGCTGCCTCAACAGGTACGACCCATAGTCTGGAGTCGTTGGCCAATGCATCGCGCATGGCGCATTTTACTGCATCCTTTTCAGTGATCAGAATGATATCCGTCGTAAGCGACTCAAAAGGATTGATCGCATAATCAAAATGATCGGGCAAAGCAATTTGTTCGTGTAACTTCACACCCAGTTGTTTGAGCATAGAGAAAAAACGTTCGGGGTTACCTATCCCTGCGGCGGCTGCAACCGATATATTTTCTGGCCACTCTGTTAGTAGCTTAGTGTGCGTGCGGTTCACCAATTGCTCAGCACGCTGGCCATACAACTGCATAGAAAAAGAATTTTCACCAACGGCCTGTAAACCATTGAGTATTCGAAAATCAAATCGCCTTGTTGCTGGCTCGCGTAATGGTCCCGCAGGCAACAGCCATCCATTACCTATGCCACGCTCGTCAAATAAAAGAATCTCTACGTCGCGCGCCAATGCGTAATGTTGCAGTCCGTCGTCAGAAATAATTACGTTCACTTCAGGATGAGCACTAAGTAAGCTGCGCGCGGCAGTTACTCTGTTGCGACCAACCACGACAGGTACAGCAGCTTTTTGTACTATCAGCAGCGGTTCATCACCTGCTTCGGCTAGCGACATCTGCGCAGTAATTTCGACCGCCAAAGTTGCATCGCTTCCATACCCACGCGAAATCACGCCAGGAACAAATCCATGCATGCGTAATTGCTTCACCAGCCAAATCACCAATGGAGTCTTGCCGGTGCCGCCCACATAGATATTGCCGACTACTATGACAGGAACTGGCAATCGCGTTTGCTCAAACACGCCGACGTTATAGAGCTTGCGACGTAACGCGATAATCAAGCCAAAAATAAATGAGATCGGCCACAACAATGTAGCCAGCACTCCTTTAGTCAGCCAGGCACGCGTGAGCAAACGTTCTATCGATGATCGCTGCATCATGGATTTATCTGGAAAAGCTCGCGTGAATGTATTAGCACAGTGTGACCAATTAACGCGATGTACCTGATTGCGCAGCAAATACCAGCTTAGGTAATCCCGCAATGCGAGCTGCTTCCATGAGTTGAACTACCGACTGGTGGCTAGCCATGGCATCAGCATGGATTTCAATGGTCATTTCTGGATTTCCATGAGCAGCTTCTCGCAAAGCACTCGCCAGCGATACAGTATCTGTAGCGGTAATGCGCTGCTGTTGAATCGCGAAATGTCCCTTCGCATCAACCGCGACCACAATCGATTTTGGTGGTGGTGTGGAATTCGCCTCGGCCGAGGGAAGACTGACATTCAAGCTGGTGAATTTACTAAACGTGGTGCTAACCATCAGAAAAATTAAAATAACCAGCAATACATCAATAAACGCAATCAGATTAATTTCTGGCGGAGCGCGGCGCTGACCTTTGCGAAAATTCATCTTAGACTCGCTGCCCCGTAACCGTATCAACAAAGCGCACTGCCTGCTGCTCCATATCGATTACAAAACCATCCACCAAGGCATGAAAGTGGCGGTGAAACACCAGCGAAGGCATGGCTACTGCCAAACCAAACCCTGTGTTGTATAGCGCCACTGAAATGCCATGTGCAACTTGCAATGGATCGGCCCCGACGCCGCCGCTGGCACCAAACAATTCGATCATTCCTATGACTGTCCCAAACAATCCCATTAAAGGCGCCAAAGTTGCAATCGTTCCCAGGGTAGTTAAATAACGCTCCAACTCATGGGCTGCAGCGCGACCGGCTTCTTCTATGGCTTCTTTCATGACTTCACGCGAAGCTTCCCGGTTGCGCACACCCGCGGCTAGCACTCGACCCAAGGGCGAATTATTTTCTAGTCGTTCCAACACTTCAGCATCAATACTATCTGAGCGGGTAACGGCTATGACTTCTGGCAGCAGGTTGGAAGGAAGCACTTTGGCGGGGCGCAGGTAAACCAGCCGCTCGATAATGACGGTCACAGAAATAACCGATGCAATCAGCAAAAACCAGATAGGCCAACCCGCCGCTTGAATTATTGCCAGCAAATGAGTTCTCCTGCACAAAGGAAATAATGGAGGCGACTGTAACCTCTTTGCTAACCTGCAGCAAGCGACGTTAGTCATCCAGGCATCCACCTGCGCTGTCGAAACTACGTTTAAATGCGAATACTCACTATCTTGAAAACATAACTATTTTAAAAATTTTTTATAATTGATCCCATGCCGGCAGCACGTTAGTCAAACTCAAGTGCGCTAATCAGACTAAGCGGCGACAATGGCACCTCATCATCTCCAGCCAACCCTGAACATGCTCACGGAACGACCTACCATTGATAGCGGCAGCACCGAAATTCTGACGGTCAGTCAACTTAACCAGGCCGTCGGTCGCTTGTTGGAGCGCAGCTTTCCGTTAACCTGGATTAGCGGCGAGATTTCCAACTTTACCCGCGCCGCCTCCGGCCATTGGTACTTCACACTCAAGGATGCATCGGCACAGGTGCGCGCAGTGATGTTTCGCGGACGAGCGCAATACGTCGATTTCGCTCCACGCGAGGGCGACAAAATTGAGGTGCGCGCACTGGTGAGCTTGTATGCAGCACGCGGAGATTTTCAGATCAATGTTGAAGCTATGCGCCGGGCGGGGGTAGGTAACCTGTATGAAGCTTTCATAAAACTGAAAGCCAAGCTCGCTGATGAAGGTTTGTTTGACTCAGCACGCAAACGCGAACTCCCTGTTTTCCCTCGCCAAATCGGCATCGTGACCAGCCCGCAAGCGGCCGCATTACGCGATGTCATTACCACTCTGCGACGCCGCGCCCCGCATCTGTCCATCATTCTTTATCCAACCGCCGTCCAAGGTGAGGGATCAGCCGAGAAAATCGCTGCAGCTATCAGTACAGCGTCACTGCGTGCTGAGTGCGACGTGCTGATAGTTTGTCGCGGTGGCGGCAGCCTGGAAGATCTTTGGTCGTTCAATGACGAGCGCGTTGCTCGAGCAATCGCTGCGTCTGAGATACCCGTCATTTCAGGGGTTGGTCACGAAACCGATATCACTATTGCTGATTTTGTGGCTGATCTGCGCGCGCCTACGCCTACCGCTGCAGCAGAGATGGCGGCTACGCCCATGCAAGACTGGCTAGCCGAATTACATCAGCAAGCTGTTGAACTCATTGACGGGTTACGCCATCTGCTAAACGATCACTCGCAATCACTGGACTGGCTGGCTCACCGATTAATCAGCCCCAGCATGGCAATAGACCATCAAAAACTTCGCTTATCCAACCTGGCGAATCGATTGCGGCATGGCGCAACTACACCCCTTGCGGCTGCACGCTTTCGGATCGCACAAGTTCGTAGTCGGTTGCACCACGCCTTGCCCGATACCCGTATGCGCCGCGCCAAGTTAGGTGCAAAGGCTGTGCAATTACACACCGCTTTTAGCTCAAGGTTAACGACTTGGCAGCATGGACTAGAATCTGCCAGCGGTCAGCTTGAGTTGCTCGCTCCTCAGCGCACACTAGAGCGCGGCTACGCGATCCTGAGCGATGAATCTGGGCATGTGCTGCGCCAGCCTGATGAAATTAAACCACCGCAGCGCCTAAAACTCACTTTGGCGCAATCTTTAGGGCGAACTATCATTGCTGGGGTCGTACTTTTGATCCTGCTGGTTTTGATTGCTAGCAGCGTGGCCGGAGCCGGCCCGCAAATGGGTCATGCCTGGGGCGCTTTTGTGATGCGCTGGTTGCACGTGGTGTCCGGCATCATGTGGATAGGTCTGCTCTGGTACTTTAATTTTGTGCAGATTCCATCTATGCCCAAAATTCCAGACGAACAAAAACCTGCGATCGGTAAAGTGATCGCTCCTACGGCACTGTTCTGGTTCCGTTACGCCGCGCTAGCAACCGTAGCCACCGGCGTACTGGTGGCATGGATGAATGGTTACTTAGTAGATGCACTCGCACTGCGACAGCCTTTTCACGCTATCGGTATCGGCATGTGGATAGCGTTGCTTATGGCATTTAACGTCTGGTTCATCATTTGGCCTAACCAGAAGAAAGCCCTGGGTATGGTTACAGTAGAACCAGAAGAAAAAGCAGCTGCAGCACGTTTGGCAATGCTGACCTCGCGCTTTAACACCATGTTGTCTATCCCCATGCTGTACATGATGGTGGCTCAGCAAAACGGTGGACTGTAAATCGTTTCACGCTTAACAAAAAACCCGCGCACATTGCGCGGGTTTTTTTATGGCTGTCGCCGAAGTAGTTACATTACATTCACGGGTATCTTTAGATACGCGATACCGTTCGCTTCTGCGGGCGGCATCTCACCCGCGCGTATGTTGATCTGCACCGACGGTAAAATCAATACGGGCATTTCAAGTGTCGCATCCCGCTCACTTCGCATTTTTACAAACTCTGCTTCGCTGATCCCATCATGCACATGGATATTTTTTTGGCGCTGCTCTGCGACCGTAGTCTCGAATGAAATCGGCCTATCCGTTGGCGGGTAGTCGTGGCACATAAACAGTCGTGTGTCATCTGGCAGGCTTAGTATTTTTCTGACCGATCCATACAGTACTCTGGGATCGCCTCCTGGAAAATCGCAGCGCGCAGTACCTACATCCGGCATGAACATCGTGTCACCAACAAACACGGCATCGCCTACCTTGTAAGCAACGCACGCAGGAGTATGGCCAGGTACAAACATCGTCGTGCCAGACAAAGCACCGAATTGAAATTCTTCGCCCTCTTTCAGCAGATGATCAAATTGCGATCCGTCCGTAGCAAAGCCAGGCTCAAGATTAAAAATATCTTTGAATACTTTTTGAAGGCCAGGTATGTGCTCA
>JAJTGE010000013.1 GCA_021298555.1 Oxalobacteraceae bacterium | reverse complement strand
TCATGACCATATTTTTTCGCGACCTCACCTGAGAGCATGGCACCCACAGTGCGATTGAGGTTTTTGACCGGAGAAATGAACGACACTTTTTCACCGCGATCTATTGCGGATCTCGCCTGAGCAATTAACTTGTGGTCTAGCGCCTTGGCCAAACCGTGATCTTGTTTCAAAACCTGATGACGTGGCTGGTCTGCGGGCACATCGGGTAGATAAAAAATCTTGCCAAAGTCCAGCCCCTTGGCTTTCCAGTGACTGATAGCTCTTGATTTATCCAAAAGATCAGCACGGCCTATGAGATCTTCAAACTTGCGTATGCCTAGCTGAGCCATGATTTGACGTGCTTCTTCTGCCACGAAGAAGAAATAGTTCACTACATACTCCGGCTTGCCCTGAAACTTTGCACGCAACAAAGGATCTTGCGTAGCAACGCCCACCGGGCATGTATTGAGGTGGCACTTACGCATCATGATGCAACCTTCCACCACGAGGGGTGCAGTCGCAAAACCAAATTCATCAGCGCCCAGCAAACCACCTATCACTACATCGCGACCTGTTTTGATCTGACCGTCTGTCTGTACGCGTATGCGACTGCGCAATTGATTCAGCACCAACGTTTGCTGAGTCTCGGCCAAACCTAATTCCCAAGGCGTGCCCGCGTGTTTGATAGATGACAGCGGTGAAGCACCCGTACCACCATCATGGCCTGCAATCACTACATGATCGGCCTTGGCTTTTGCAACACCCGCTGCAACCGTGCCTACACCCACCTCAGAGACCAACTTGACAGAAATATCGGCCAAAGGATTCACGTTTTTCAAATCGTGAATCAGCTGGGCTAAATCTTCAATGGAATAAATATCGTGGTGCGGCGGCGGCGAAATCAGACCCACACCCGGCACTGAGAAGCGCAGCTTGGCGATGTATTCAGATACCTTGTGGCCAGGTAGTTGACCGCCTTCACCAGGCTTAGCGCCCTGTGCCATTTTGATTTGTATTTGCTCAGCCGATGTCAGGTATTCCGCTGTAACACCGAAACGACCCGACGCCACCTGCTTGATTTTGGAACGCAGGGAATCACCATCTAACAGAGGAAGATCCACTTCAACCTGCTCTTCGCCAATAACGGATGCTAGGGTGTCACCTTTTTTAATCGGGATGCCGCGTAATTCTTTGCGGTAGCGATTTTCATCCTCACCACCTTCGCCTGTATTGGATTTGCCACCAATACGGTTCATTGCAATGGCAAGCGTGGCATGTGCTTCAGTTGAAATAGAACCCAGTGACATTGCGCCGGTGGCAAACCGTTTGACGATTTCCTTGGCTGGCTCGACTTCATCTATAGAAATAGCTTTTGAAGGATCAATTTTGAATTCAAATAATCCGCGCAAGGTCATATGACGCTTGGATTGATCATTAATGATCTGCGCATATTCTTTGTACGTGCTGAAATTATTCGCTCGCGTTGAATGCTGTAGTTTTGCAATCGCGTCGGGTGTCCACATGTGATCTTCACCGCGTACTCGGAAAGCATACTCGCCGCCAGCATCGAGTGAATTGAGGAGCAGAGGATCGTTACCAAACGCTTGTTGATGCAATCGCAAAGCCTCTTCGGCTACTTCAAAAACACCGATGCCCTCCACATTGGATGCCGTGCCTTTGAAATATTTATCGACTAGCGACTTGTTTAAACCTATCGCTTCAAATATCTGCGCGCCACAGTAGGACATGTAAGTTGATATGCCCATCTTAGAAAATACTTTGAGCAGACCTTTGCCTATGGCTTTTTGGAAATTGTAAATGGCTTTTTCAGGTGCGAGATCGCCAGGCAAACCCTTAGCCATTTCAGACAGCGTATCCATAGCAAGGTAAGGATGAATCGCTTCTGCACCGTAACCTGCGAGCAAAGCAAAGTGGTGCGTTTCCCGCGCTGAGCCCGTCTCAACTACTAATCCCGCCGAGGTGCGCAAGCCCTTGCTGACTAAGTGCTGATGCACTGCTGATGTCGCCAACAAAGCAGGGATCGCAATATTGTCTTTGTCTACATGGCGGTCCGAGATAATCAAAATATTGTGCCCCGACTTCACCGCGTCTACGGCTTGTGCGCACAAGGATGCAAGACGAGCTTCCACTCCCTCTTTACCCCATGCTGAGGGGTAGCAAATATCCAATTCAAATGATCGAAATTTTCCACCCGTGAAGCTGCTGATTGCGCGCAGGCGAGTGATGTCTTTGTAATCAAGTATTGGCTGCGAAACTTCCAGCCGCATAGGCGGATTAATATTGTTAGTGTCTAGCAGGTTGGGTTTGGGCCCTATGAAAGACACCAACGACATGACCATTGCTTCACGTATGGGATCTATCGGTGGATTGGTCACCTGTGCAAACAGCTGCTTGAAATAGTTATACAGCGGTTTGTTTTTGTTCGACATAACAGCCAGCGGTGAATCATTACCCATGGAACCGGTTGGCTCTTCTGCCTGCACTGCCATAGGTGACATCAAAAATTTTATGTCTTCCTGGGTGTAGCCAAATGCTTGCTGACGATCTAGCAGCGTTGTTGTCTCTGTGCGAACTTCAGGCTCTATCTTTAAATCGTCAAGTTTGATACGAACTGAATCTATCCATTGCTTGTACGGCTTAGCATTAGCAAAAGTATCTTTGAGTTCTTTATCATCAATAATGCGACCAGCATCCAAGTCGATCAAAAACATTTTGCCTGGCTGCAGGCGCCATTTTTGGATGATTTTTGATTCGGGTATGGGCAACACACCTGTTTCGGAAGCCATCACAACCAAATCATCATCGGTGACGATGTAACGTGCAGGGCGCAAACCGTTACGGTCTAGCGTTCCGCCTATATGACGACCATCAGTAAACGCCATGGCAGCAGGACCATCCCACGGCTCCATCATGGCAGCATGATATTCATAAAATGCGCGACGATTTTCATCCATCAGCGTATGGTTTTCCCATGCTTCTGGAATCATCATCATCATGGCTTGCGCAATCGGATAGCCTGCCATCACTAATAATTCAAGCGCATTATCAAAGCACGCTGTGTCCGACTGACCCTCATAAATTAAGGGGAATAATTTTTGTAGATCGTCGTTAAGCACGGCCGATTTCATGACACCTTCGCGTGCGCGCATCCAATTAAAGTTACCCTTGACTGTATTGATCTCGCCATTGTGCGCCAGCAGTCGATACGGGTGAGCGAGCGGCCACTCAGGGAAGGTGTTGGTTGAAAATCGCTGGTGCACTAGAGCCAGCGCAGATACACAGCGTGGGTCTTGCAAATCTTTGTAATACACACCCACCTGATCGGCCAACAGCAAGCCTTTGTAGACTACGGTGCGCGCTGACATCGATGGAACAAAAAATTCTTTTCCGTGCAATAAATTCAATGCCTGAATGGCGTGACCTGATGATTTTCTGATGACGTAAAGCTTGCGCTCTAACGCATCAGTCACCATGATGTCCTGACCGCGGCCTATAAAAATTTGCCGTATGACGGGCTCTTTATCGCGAACCGTGGGTGACATAGGCATATCGCGGTTTACAGGTACATCGCGCCAACCCAACACCACCTGCGACTCTGCGTGAACCGCACGTTCTATTTCTTGCTCACATGCGATGCGCGATGCGTTTTCTTTTGGAAGAAAAACCATACCGACACCGAACTCGCCCGGCGGAGGTAGCGTTACACCTTGCTTGGCCATTTCTTCACGATAGTACTGGTCTGGCAGCTGAATCAAAATTCCTGCGCCGTCGCCCATTAGGGGATCAGCTCCAACTGCACCCCGATGGTCTAGGTTGTGAAGAATTTTCAGGCCTTGCTCAACTATCGAGTGGCTCTTCTGCCCTTTAATGTGCGCAATAAAGCCTACACCGCAGGCGTCGTGCTCGTTGCTAGGATCGTATAAACCTTGGGCTTTCATCGCGGCACTCCACGGCATAAATAAAGAGAATGAGAGGATAGTGCAACGCAAAAAGCAGAGCAATGAAAAAAATTAGGGTCGGATAGATAATTAAGACGAGCCCAGCCAAGAAAAAAATTAAATAGGGTCAGACTATGTTTAGATTGGGTTTTAGCGAGCATCCATTACCCAAAAGTAAGGCCAGAACCCTGCCTCAGACTATTTCCTTGCAGATGGCGCGCCGGCCCCCGGAAAGTCTTGTGGCTGGGATTCTTCTGGTGTGCTCACTTTCCGGGGGCGGCCCCGGCGTTGCGGCTCCAGCCTTCGGCTGGTGAGCTTGGCCAAGCGTCGAAGAAATTCCTCTGAACCCAAGGGCCACGCCTTGCGCGTAGCTGACTCAATTTCAGCAATCCGATCCACAGATAACGCCGTTTGCGCTAGCTGGTGATACGCCGCTTCGCGTTCAAATGGGGTATTTCCCAGGGCCCAGTAGGCCGGATGATCGGCTAACCAAGCCTCACGATGAAGCCCAGAATGATGAGCGTAGCTAGACCAGCGGTACATCGAGGGGTCTGAAACTATGCCTGCAGCCACTGGCTGCTGCTCTATCAAATGGGCACATGCCAAAAAGTAAGTGTCGGCATCAATCACGGTAGCGCGGAACCGGCCTTCCCACAAATTGCCGCTGCGCCCATGACGTGCATTGAAATAAGGTACGTAATGACGACCGATTGTCTGCATTAGCCGGCCCAAGCCCAAGGCATCGGCAGGTGTCGCCATTAGCTGTACACGACTAGGCATGAGGACATAGGCGTGCACTGCTATGCCAGCCACCCGTGCTGATTCACGCAGGAAAGAAAGAAATTGCTGACAATCAGCGTCATCTAACGCGATGTGCTGATCGTTATTACCTCGAGCAATGATGTGATGTAGGTGGTTGGGCACCACCAATCTGGGCAGGCGGGCCATAAAATGTCAACTACAAAAAATTAGCACTAGCTACAAGACTAGGCTTGCAGCACGTTAGAACGGAATATCATCGTCCATATCACTCATGCTAGGCGCCTGTTTGGCAGGAGCACGCGCGCCAGATGCGGCCGTTTTTGCTGGCGCTGACCCGTAACTCGCATCGTCCATAGCCGCACTTCCACCACCCATGCCTTGGCGACTGCCCAGCATTTGCATGCTATCGGCAATAACTTCCGTCGAATATTTTTCTATACCGTCTTTGTCTGTCCACTTGCGTGTGCGAAGTTTTCCTTCGACATAGACCTGAGAGCCTTTTTTCAAGTACTGGCCAGCGATTTCAGCGAGCTTGGCAATGTTCGTCATCGCATCACCGCTAGGCATATAGCGCGTCTCAGGATCTCGACCTAAATTGCCAACGATGATGACTTTATTGACCGACGCCATAGCTTTCTCCTGTGATGGGGTTGATTTCAGCGAGAGGGGGAACAGAGAATCCGTAAAACCAATCTGATATTAATTCACTTAGACAGGCTTTTCAGTTGTTTCCATTATATGCCAGGAGACTAAGAACTCATGCCATTGCTTACACGGTATCAGACAGTTAACTAGACTAAGTCTTATTAGTGATGCTAATTACGGCTATACGTTCCGAATATCGAATAATAAACACGGACGCGTATCGCAATCATGCACGTGAGATCACGAAAATACGTCATCTGGCTCTCGTTCTAGAGGATATCCAGTACTAGACGTAGCCACTAGTGAAAACCCGCTATAGTGTTGGGTTGACTCGCAATCACTTGCTAACTATTTAGCAAAAGAACATTCACGCGAGCGTAAATTAGTCTGGACATCTGCATGGAAGAAATTCGCATTCGTGGTGCACGCACACACAACCTGAAAAATATCAGTCTTGATCTGCCGCGCAATAAACTCATAGTGATCACCGGATTATCGGGATCTGGAAAATCATCATTAGCTTTCGACACACTCTATGCTGAGGGCCAGCGTCGATATGTAGAATCTTTGTCGGCTTACGCGCGGCAATTTCTCCAGTTGATGGAAAAACCAGACGTCGACATGATAGAAGGATTGTCGCCTGCGATTTCAATCGAACAAAAAGCAACCTCGCACAATCCTCGCTCTACCGTAGGCACCGTTACTGAAATACACGACTACCTTCGATTATTATTTGCGCGTGTAGGCACACCCTATTGCCCAGAACATCACGAAAATCCACTCGCAGCGCAATCTGTTTCACAAATGGTCGATACAGTCATGGCTATGGCTGAAGACACCAAGCTCATGATTATGGCGCCGGTTGTGGCTAATCGCAAAGGCGAGCATAGTGATTTATTTGAAGCCATGCAGGCACAAGGCTTCGTTCGCTTTCGCATACAAAGTGGCACCCATGCAGCCAAGATTTATGAAGTTGATGATCTGCCCAAACTCAAAAAAACTGAGAAGCACACAATCGATGTAGTGATTGATCGCGTAAAAATACGCAGCGATATTAAACAACGACTTGCCGAGAGTTTTGAAACTGCGATACGCATTGCTGAAGGGCGCGCTATCGCGCTAGAAATGGATACTGGTCGCGAACATATTTTTTCAAATAAATTTGCATGTCCAGTCTGCGGTTATTCATTGCAAGAACTCGAGCCACGATTATTCTCCTTCAATAATCCCATGGGTGCATGTCCGGAATGTGACGGCTTGGGACACATAGAATTTTTTGATCCCAAACGTATTGTGGCCTTTCCCAATCTTTCGCTTGCATCAGGCGCTGTCAAAGGTTGGGACAGACGTAATCAATTTTATTTTCAAATGCTTTCTTCTTTAGCTAAGTACTATGAATTTGATCTTGATGTGCCGTTTGAAAATTTGCCAGAAAAAGCGCAACAAGTTGTTCTCTATGGTTCAGGTAAAGAAAAAATTCCTTTTGCTTATATCAACGAACGCGGCCGCACCATCATTAAAGAACATACGTTTGAAGGTGTAGTTCACAATCTTCAGCGCCGATATCACGAAACAGATTCGATGGCGGTTAAAGAAGAGCTCGCGAAATTCATCAATGAAAAAGAATGCCCTGAATGCCAGGGAGCGCGGCTGCGGGTTGAGGCCCGCTTTGTAAAAGTCGGGGAAGGCGCTCAGCAACGCGCGATTTTTCAGGTGGCTGAAATGCCGCTACGCGGCTCGCTGGAGTTTTTCGAGACACTAAAATTACGTGGCGCTAAAAAGGAAATCGCTGATCGAATAATCAAAGAGATAATTTCGCGACTTAAATTTTTAAATAATGTAGGTTTGGATTATTTATCGCTGGATCGCAGTGCCGACACGCTCTCTGGCGGTGAAGCACAGCGCATACGATTAGCATCCCAGATTGGGTCGGGATTAACAGGTGTGATGTATGTACTGGATGAACCATCGATAGGCTTGCATCAGCGAGATAACGATCGCTTAATTACTACACTTAAACACTTAAGAGATATCGGTAACACTGTACTCGTTGTAGAACATGATGAAGATGCTATACGCAGCGCAGACTATGTGGTTGACATGGGCATGGGCGCAGGCGTACACGGTGGTGAAGTCGTGGCTCAGGGCAGCATCAACGACATACTTAAAAACAAAGAATCACTGACAGCTCAATACCTCAATGGCCGATTAGCTATTGCAGTTCCTGAGCAGCGCACAGCTTTTGACGCTAAAAAACAGCTGGTGCTCAAAGGTGCTGAAGGTAACAATCTCAAATCTGTCACGTTGGAATTACCTATAGGCTTGTTAACCTGTGTCACTGGAGTATCTGGTTCAGGTAAATCAACACTTATAAATGACACCCTGCACCATGTGCTCGCACGTCATTTATATGGATCACAAGCTGAGCCCGCAACCTATGAAAGCGTGACGGGCTTAGAGCATTTCGATAAAGTGATTTCGGTGGATCAGGCGCCTATCGGTCGCACGCCTCGTTCAAACCCTGCGACCTACACGGGTCTTTTCACACCCATACGTGATTTATTTTCTACTGTGCCGCAAGCAAAAGAACGTGGCTACTCTGCTGGCCGCTTTTCTTTTAATGTCAAAGGTGGTCGCTGCGAAGCGTGTCAGGGCGATGGAGTCATCAAAGTTGAAATGCACTTTCTGCCCGACGTGTACGTCCCCTGCGATGTCTGCCACGGCAAACGCTATAACCGCGAGACCTTAGAAATTCAGTACAAGGGAAAAAATATTTCCGAGATATTAGGCATGACAGTCGAGGATGCGCACGTATTTTTCAAACCCGTTCCTCTGATCGCTCGCAAACTGCAAACCTTGCTTGATGTCGGACTGGGTTATGTACGGCTAGGTCAAAGCGCGACCACGCTCTCAGGTGGCGAGGCGCAACGTGTGAAATTGTCCCTCGAGTTATCAAAACGTGACACGGGTCGAACACTTTACATACTCGATGAGCCGACGACTGGCTTACATTTTCATGATATCGCGCTCTTGCTCAAAGTGATCCATCGTTTACGCGATCAGGGAAATACGCTGGTTATTATTGAACATAACCTGGATGTGATCAAAACAGCCGATTGGGTTGTGGATTTAGGACCCGAGGGTGGTGCTGGTGGAGGACAAATCATCGCTACTGGAACACCTGAGCAAGTCGCAAAAAATTCAGCCAGCTTCACTGGTAAATATCTTGCTGATCTCTTGTTCAAGAAAAAAGAGAAAAAGCGCGCTTAGCACTAGCGCAAGACTCTCTGAGAAGCTTTGTTGCCGGCTATTTTTGCAGTAACCTCTTCTCAGCGAGTTCTAATGCTGTCGCAGCGCCCCGCAGGACAACTACATCACCTGCTTCAAGTATCGTATCTTCAGCAAATGGAATGCGACTTTTGCCGCGTCTAACTGCAGTAATTTCAGCACCCAGCGCATTGACATTTAACTGCATCAACGATAAACCTATTGCGCTGGCTTTGTCGGTCAGGGGTACGGAATGTAGCCGTACTTGCAGATGCTCATCATCGTCTGCTATGTCACCCAAACCATGAAAGTAACCTCGCAGGGAAGCATAGCGCTCACTTCTAGCCGCCTGTACCCGCTGTATCACCCGGCGTAACGGCACTCCTTTAAGTAGCAGCGCATGCGATGCAAGCATCAAACTACCTTCGATCGCTTCGGGTACGACTTCATCTGCACCACCAGCTCTGAGTACATCCAAATCATCTTCACCCACACTACGCACTATGGCCGGCAGTGCAGGTGCAAGTTCGTTAGCAAAATGCAGTGTTTTCAAAGCGGCGTTAGTGTCAGCATACGTAATAACGAGCGCTGCAGCGCGGTGTATTCCCGCGGCTATCAAACTTTCACGCCGAGTCGCATCACCATACGATACTTCTGCACCTGCATTTTGCGCTTCGATGACACGCTCAGGATCAAGGTCAAGTGCGTGATAGGGAATGTTTTCTTCTTCAAGTAACTTCGCCAGACTTTGACCGCTGCGTCCAAAGCCAGCAATAATTACTTGCCCTTCTTCTTTCATGGCGCGGCTGGCAATACGGGTGAGATTAAGTGATTGCTCCATCCATTCGTTGGATGAGAGTTTCATTGCGATACGGTCAAAATTTGCAAAAATAAATGGCGTTGCAAGCATAGACAGCACCATCGCTGCCAGTATCAGTTGCACCATGCCAGGATCAACCAATCCCAATCCACCCGACTGATTTAACAATACAAAACCGAATTCACCACCCTGGGCCAATCCCAAGCCTGTACGCAAAGCGACTCCTGGTTTGGCACCAAACAGACGCGCTAGCAGCGCGATCAAACTGAATTTAAGAAGCAAGGGCACCACGAGTAGCAGCAATACCAGTGGTAAATTTTCTATGACTAGCCGCAAATCTAGGAGCATGCCTACGCTGATGAAAAACAGACCCAAAAGTACATCACGAAACGGCTTGATATCTTCTTCCACTTGAATGCGAAATTCAGTTTCAGAAATCAGCATACCTGCGATGAATGCTCCCAAAGCAAGCGACAACCCTGCTGTTTCAGTAATCCACGCAGCACCCAGTGTAATTAGCAATAGGTTGAGCATGAACAGTTCGTGTGAGCGGCGCTGCACAACGATCTGAAACCAACGACGCAATAAAATTTGCCCGAGAAATAACAACAGGAACAAAACGAAACACGCTTTGATACCTGCCATAACGAGATCTTCGACTAAATCCGGTCCCGGATGCGCAAGTGAAGGTAAGACGATGATGAGTGGTACCACGGCCAGATCTTGAAAAAGCAGGATACTGGTGATACGTCGGCCATGCTCACTTTCCAACTCCAGCTTTTCAGTCAATAGCTTTAATACGATAGCTGTCGAGGACATGGACAGTGCCGCACCTAAAGCAAATGATGCACTCCAACTAATTTCTATGACTGAAGGCAGCAGTTTTGCCACTAGATTTCCGAACAAAACCGTGACCACGATGGTCAGCACTACCTGTGCCATACCGAGGCCAAAAACATTACGCCTCATAGACTTAAGCTTGGGTAGTGAAAATTCCAAGCCTATAGAAAACATCAGAAACACAATGCCGAACTCAGCCAGGGTGTGGGTAGCACTACTATTTGATGCGAGCCCAAGCGCATGCGGGCCTATCAGTATTCCTACCGTCAGGTAGCCCAGCATGGGCGGCAGATTCATCATTCGAAATGCCACCACCCCTAGTACAGAGGCGACCAGCAAAATGAGAGTTAGTTCCAGTGGAGAATTCATGAGTCTCGGTAATGGTTAAGGGGCCTTAAAAACAACCGGACGAACATTAGTACTCTGGGTGATATTGATCTTTTACCACTGGCAGGTTTTTTGCTTTAGTTCTTGAGCTATACTCCGTTCATGAGTGTAACCCATGAAAAAAGGTTCTCGCAGCATTTTGACAACAGCGTTGCTGATCGCGCGCTGGCGTTGGCGCAGGACACTCTTCAAATTGAGGCCGACGCTATCCTGGCGCTGAAAGCCCGTCTTACTGCTGATACCCAACAAAATTTTGCTCGCGCAGCATCTTTGCTACTAGGCTGCAGTGGCCGTGTGGTGGTCTCTGGCATGGGCAAGTCTGGTCACATAGCCCGCAAAATAGCCGCCACCTTAGCATCCACTGGCACACCAGCTATGTTCGTGCATCCGGCGGAAGCCGCCCATGGTGATTTAGGCATGGTGACAAAAGCAGATGCCATGATTGCAATTTCATATTCCGGCGAATCCGACGAATTACTTGCCATTACTCCCGTCATCAAGCGGTTGGGGGCAAAACTGATCTCCATGACGGGCAATCCTGATTCGTCGTTGGCGCGCTCGTCAGACGTTCACTTGAACATAGCCGTAGAAAAAGAAGCCTGCCCGCTGAACCTAGCCCCTACTGCCAGCACCACCGTAACCTTAGCCCTTGGAGATGCCCTGGCAGTGGCTATGTTGGATGCGCGAGGATTTAGAGAGGAAGATTTTGCGCGCTCCCACCCTGGCGGCTCGCTGGGCCGCAGACTACTGACGCATGTTCGTGATGTGATGCGTACCGGGGATGCTATTCCTGCAGTCAAACCAGATGTCATGCTGCCAGAAGCGCTACTAGAAGTAACGCGCAAGGGTATGGCCATGACTGCAATCGTGAATGACGAGCTGCACCTGGTCGGCATATTTACCGATGGTGACCTGCGCAGGCTGATAGAACTAGGCAAGGATTTTTCCAAAACACTCATACGCGATGTCATGCATGTGAATCCTCGAGTGTTAGGCCCGGATCAGCTGGCGGTGGATGCAGTTGAGCTGATGGAGCACCATCGCATTAATCAAGTGCTGGTATGCGAGCCTAATGGAAAATTAATCGGTGCTTTGCATATTCATGATCTCACGCGAGCAAAGGTGATCTGATTATGAATGTAACTAACTTAAGCTCAGTGGAACGTGCAAAACGGCTCAGATTAATGATCTTCGATGTCGACGGCGTACTTACTGACGGCGGTTTGCGCTATGGTTCAGAAGGCGAATTAATTAAAACATTTAATGTACTCGATGGCCATGGAATCAAGCAGCTGCAAAATTCTGGCGTGCGTACAGCCATAATCAGCGCCCGGCAATCAACTATAGTTTCCCGTCGCGCTGCAGACCTTGGTATCACTATTCTTTTACAGGGAGTGCACGATAAAAAATCGGCATTCGAGCAAACAGTTCATAACCTAGGTCTCACCTTTGAAGAATGTGGTTTTATGGGTGATGACGTTATCGATCTGCCTGTCATGACGCGCGTAGGATTTGCCATTAGCGTGCCAAACGGACATCCCGAAGTGCGTAGCCGTGCTCATTACGTATCTCAGATGCAGGGTGGTTATGGGGCAGTCCGCGAAGTCTGTGACTTTATTATGCGCGCCCAGGGTAATTACGAATCAGCGCTCGCGTCGTACCTGTCATGAGCGAAGAACGCAGCCGCCGCTACCCCGCGCTGCTGCTGCTAGCCGCCGGGTCATTATTGGCTGCGCTCAGTTTTTGGGTACTGGAACTTACCCGACGCTCTGGCGATGAGACGCATCAGCCTAGTGTTCGGACTGAGCCTGATTATTTTATCGATGACTTTACCTACACACGACTTTCGGTAAGCGGAAATGCGCGGTACGTTATCAGTGGGAAAAAATTAACTCATTACCCAGCCGATGACAGCAGTATTGTTGAGCAACCATCGGTACGTAGTTATTCCAATTTACGCGATCCAATGATGCTGCAAGCCCAACAAGCAAAGATAAGCGGCGATCAAAAAGAATTTCATTTTTATGAAAACGTGACGTTAGAACGGCCCCAGGCCCGCGGCTCAGATACCTTACGTGTTGCGTCCGAATACATGCTGGTGCTGCCCGATCAGGACATCGTAAAAACTGACAAAAAAGTCACTATGACGTTGGGTAATTCCCGTATGGAGGGGAAGGGCATGGTTATCGACAATGGTCGTCGCCAGCTGAATCTGCAAAATCAAATCAATGGACATTACGAATCACCGCGCTAACAAGGGATGCGTCACTTATGAAAAATTTTATTACAGCTTTAGTTAAAACGAGCTCTATTATTTTTTGCTTTACCGCGTATAGCGCCGTTCATGCCGAAAAAGCAGATTTAAATAAGCCTACCAATGTTGAAGCCAATCAGATGTTCTATGACGAGGCTAAACAGACTAATACCTTCATAGGTAATGTGGTCCTAACGCGCGGAAGTTTAATCATGCACGCTGACAAACTGCTTGTGCGTCAAGACCCGGCAGGACATCAATACGCTACCTTGTACGCCCCGCCGGGTGGCTCTGCACGATTTCGTCAAAAACGTGATGGTGGTAAAGATCTATGGATAGAGGGTAATGCTGCTGATCGCATTGAATACGACACAAAAACTGAAATTGCCAAACTGTTTAAACAATCACGCATAAAAATGCTTGACGGCACACGCATCACCGATGAGGTGGAAGGTGAATTTATTTCTTATGACAGTCGTGCAGAGTTCTACTCAGTCAGCAATTCTGTAACAGGTGATAGTAAGCCAGGCAGTGGTCGTGTACGCGCAGTGATACAACCACGTGGCCCTGATAAAGCTAAAGATGAAAAGTAGTTTGTCCAGCATGCTGCAAGTGCGCGGCCTTCAGAAAAGTTATGGCGCCCGTCAGGTGGTGCACGACGTATCGCTGGATGTTGCCAGCGGCGAGGTGGTCGGATTACTTGGCCCCAATGGCGCTGGAAAAACGACGTCGTTTTATATGATAGTGGGTCTAGTCCCGTCCGAAGGTGGAGAGATCACACTCGACGGCAAGAGCATATCGAGCTTACCGATACACCAACGCGCCGAGCGAGGGCTTTCGTATTTGCCGCAAGAAGCCTCTGTATTTCGTAAGCTCTCTGTCGAAGATAATATTCGTGCCGTACTCGAACTACAAAAAATTGATGGCAAACCTCTGCCACGCGGTGAGATCGAGCAACGACTAGATACCCTCATGGCGGATCTGCAAATTGATAAATTGCGGGGAAATCAAGCCCTGTCCTTATCCGGGGGCGAAAGGCGCCGCGTAGAAATCGCAAGAGCATTAGCGACCAGCCCACGTTTTATTTTGCTCGACGAACCTTTTGCAGGCGTCGATCCGATCGCTGTTATTGAGATTCAGCGTATTGTTCGCTTCCTTAAAGAGCGTGGCATCGGCGTGCTCATAACTGATCACAGTGTGCGCGAGACATTAGGTATTTGCGATCGTGCTTACATAATTAATCAAGGATCTGTACTGGCATCAGGCAGCCCAGAAGAAATCATCGGCAACGAATCTGTGCGCCGTGTTTATCTGGGCGAGCACTTCAGGATGTAATCAAGAACAATGAAACAGACTCTACAACTACGCGTATCACAACACCTTGCGCTGACTCCTCAGCTGCAGCAATCGATACGCCTGTTGCAATTGTCGACCCTAGAGCTGCATCAAGAATTAGAGCAAATGCTGACTGACAATCCTCTGCTGGAGCGACTAGATGATCCTTTAGATCATTCAGTGCGTTTGCTTAGCGATGGCGCTATAAGTCAGGCACCCCTTTCTGCACCTACTGATTCCGATGGTGCCGCCGACGGCAGCACGCCCTCAGAAGCCAGTGCGGAGAGCGCTCCTGCAGCCGAATCAGGCGATGATGCCAACACCGGCAATGATGCTGACTGGAGCTTTGATGATGTTTCGCGTTCATCGAAAGCGCCCGAAGATGACGATGGCCGCCCTCAATTAGAGGCTCATGAATGCACTTTGCGTGAGCACCTGCTGGAACAACTCTCAGTCACCGTTAACAATAGGCGTGATCGAGCCTTAGTGGAGCTGCTGATAGAAGCCCTCGACGACAATGGCTACTTAGAAGAATCGCTGGAAGATATATACGGTCGTCTGCCAGAAGAATTAGAAATAGACTTCGACGAAATGACGGTAGCGCTCAAGCTTTTGCAAAGCTTTGACCCAGCAGGTATAGGTGCTCGTAACGCGTCAGAGTGTCTGGCCATACAAATTCGCCGCATGGAAAAAGTAGCTTTTGTGACCCGACGTATGGCGCTCACACTCGTAGAGAATCATCTGGAACTATTCGCTCAGCGCGAGTTCAACAAGTTAAAAAAGCTTTTGGATTGTGACGATGAAGATTTGCGAGAAGCGCAAGTCGTCATCCGTAGCTGTAATCCGCACCCCGGTGCGGCCTACGCTGGTGATGCGTCAGATTACGTAGTTCCGGATGTCATTGTCAAACGTGTAAAAAATGAATGGCAGGTCAGCCTCAACCGTGAGGTCATGCCTAAGCTGCGCGTTAACGCTATGTACGCCAGCATACTTAAGCAAAACAAAGGTGAAGGCTCGCTTACATCGCAGTTACAGGAGGCAAAATGGCTGATCAAAAACATGCGGCAACGTTTCGATACTATTTTGCGTGTTTCTCAAGCGATAGTAGATCGTCAACGAAATTTTTTCTCCCACGGCGAAGTTGCCATGAAGCCCCTTGTTCTGCGCGAAATTGCTGATACACTGGGACTGCACGAGAGTACTATTTCCCGCGTAACTACGCAGAAATATATGCTGACACCGCATGGAATGTTTGAGCTGAAATTTTTCTTTGGCAGTCATGTAGCCACAGAAACGGGCGGTGAAGCATCATCTACTGCAATACGCGCCTTAATCAAACAATTGATAGGAGCCGAAGACCCTAAAAGTCCATTTTCCGACAGCAAAATCACGGACATGCTGAGTGAGCAGGGCATGGTGGTCGCGCGGCGTACCGTTGCTAAGTACCGCGAGGCTCTAAAAATACCACCCGTCAATCTGCGTAAGTCCATATAGTTTTTCCAGTTTTTTCACCGTTGCTGCGTTCCTCCCGACCTGCCGTCGGCGGTCGAGCCGGATCCTGTAGCGACGCATAGCGAAGGAGTGTTGTGTATGAATCTGAAAATCAGTGGGCATCATTTGGAGCTAACTCCCTCTCTCAGGGAGTATGTACAAAACAAACTGGAACGAATCAAACGACATTTCGACAATGTGATTGATATCTCCGTCACACTCTCTGTCGATGCACTGACTGAAAAGGAAAAACGTCAACGCGTAGAAATAAATTTACATACACGCGGAAAAGATTTTCACGTAGAGAGCGAAGCACAAGATATGTATGCCGCGATTGATCTGCTGATGGATAAGTTGGACAGGCAGGTACTCAAACATAAAGGCCGAATTAAGGATCACCAGCACGAAGGCATTCGACGCTACGAGGGCCCTACCGCTGAGATTGCCTGAGTACCAGGCACAAAAATACCAAGGGTGCTTAGGCACCCTTTTTTGTTGCTCATTCACTGGCAACACATTGACTTTGTTGGTGAAAAAACTGGGCGCACGTAGTGAGCCTATCAACGCGCTGCCTACGGGTTTTTATACCCTCGCTACAAATAACGATAAACTTCGGTTTTTACTCAACTCATTTAGGCGCGGGATGCTGATTGCACTTATCCCAGTCACACTTCTTATATGACCGATCTCGTACATACGCACATCAGCGGCCGCATTGGTGTTATCACACTCAACCGACCAGAGGCTCTGAATTCCTTGTCATTAGCTATGGTGAGAGCCATGACCAGCGCACTGCGCGACTGGCGTAACGATGACGGAATTTCTGCTGTATTTATACATGGAAGCGGAGAAAAGGCTTATTGCGCTGGAGGAGACATACGGTTTTTCTATGAAAAAGGCAGCGCCAACTCCACCAATGGCTCCGCACTCGTCGAGGATTTTTTTACCGAAGAATATGCACTCAATCATTTGATACATCACTATCCCAAAGCCTATGTCGCATTAATGGACGGTGTGGTTATGGGTGGTGGGATGGGTATAGCTCAGGCAGGTCCACAAGCGCGTATGCGCATCGTTACGGAAAGAACAAAAATGGCAATGCCTGAAGTTGGCATAGGCCTGTTTCCTGATGTAGGGGGTGGACACTTTCTATCGCGAGCTACAGGACATACCGGAACCTATCTGGGTGTCACCGGCGAAATGATACATGCTGCTGATGCGATCTACGCTGGACTAGCGGATGTTTACCTACCTTCGTCCGAGCTGCCTGCGTTACATGCCATGGTTGCTGAAGCTAGAGGTGATCTGCGCGAAGCTGTACGCAGCTTCGCTGCGCCCTTTGCAGACCTGGCTAATCCATCAGACTCTCGATTAGCAAAAGCGCACGAAGCTATAGAACATCATTTCTCGCTGGATTCTGTGCCTGACATAATGACGTCATTGGCGACTGATACGAGTGAGTTTGCAACCAAAGCCCTACATAGCATGACAAAAAAATCACCTTTGATGATGAGCGTTACGCTATCTCAACTGCGGCGTGCTGCATCACTTGATATAGCAGACTGCCTGCGGATGGAAAGAACCATGGTCAGACGCTGCTTTGAGCACGGTGAAGTTATAGAGGGAGTTCGTGCGCTAGCAATAGACAAGGATCACTCACCACAATGGAATCCTGCAACGCTAAAAGAAGTAACACCTGAGATGGTAGAACAATTTTTCAATTCTGCCTGGCCAGATTACTCACATCCGCTGCGTGACCTTAAATAAAAATTCTCACTGCATACCACACTGTGTGGAGCATTACTAATATCAGATTTCGTCGACAGCAAACAGACGGCGATATTCGCGCATGGCATATCTGTCTGTCATACCCGCAATATAGTCGGCAACTTTTCTAGCCTGTGCATCAAGGTCAGCACCCGGTGTCTGATAATCCAAAGGCAGTAGTTCAGGTCCGGCAGTAAAAATATCGAATAAATCAGTCACTATCCTGCGCGCTTTGCTAGTCATGCGGTTGACTTGGTAGTGGTGATATAAATTCGTACGTAAAAACCGCTTGAGCTCCTGCGCCTCTGTTTTCATTGCTTCTGAAAACGCAATCAAGGGGGGACCGTTACGCACATCGTCTATGGTATTAATTTCTGTTTCTCGAATATTGGCGCGCGATTGCTGAATCAGATCATCGACTAATGCATTGATCATACGCCTGACGGTTTCATTAATGGCTCGCCGTCCGCTAATACCTGGAAATTGTGTTTCTGCTTCATGACGGTAGCGCGCATAGAGTGTGACTTCACTGAGCTGATCAGTGCTTAACAAACCTGAGCGCAAACCATCATCAATATCATGATTGTTATAGGCGATTTCATCTGCCAGATTCGTCAGCTGTGCTTCCAACGTAGGCTGCTTGCGCTCAATAAAACGACGACCTATCTCACCTAGCTGTTGTGCATTACTTAATGAGCAGTGTTTGAGTACGCCCTCACGCGTTTCAAACATCAGATTTAAACCATCAAAAGCACCGTAGCGCTGCTCTAATGAATCAACCACTCTAAGGCTCTGCAGATTATGCTCAAATCCACCAAAATTTTTCATGCAAGCGTTGAGTGCATCCTGACCTGCATGCCCAAAAGGGGTATGTCCAAGATCATGTGCAAGCGAGATAGCCTCAACCAAATCTTCATTCAGGCGTAAATTGCGCGCGACTGAACGTGCAATCTGAGCGACTTCAATACTGTGCGTTAGTCGCGTTCTGAATAAATCACCTTCGTGATTTACAAATACTTGCGTCTTGTATTCCAGTCGCCTGAATGCAGCGGAATGAATAATGCGATCACGATCGCGCTGGAATTCACTGCGCGTGGGAGGGGTGAGCTCTGAAAATTGACGGCCCGATGAGCTCAATGCCCGTGCAGCGTAGGGCGCAAGATGCGCTTCGAATTCAGGCATCATGTCTAGGCCGCACGCAAGAAGACAGTGTGGCCTCTAGCAGATCAGCCGGGGCCTGAGTAATTACCGCCTGACCTAGAGGTTTGAGAAGTATGAATTTAATTTTACCGCCTTCATTTTTCTTATCTACTTCCATTAGCTCTAGCCATCGATCGTTACCAAGATCTGGTGCAATAACAGGTAAGCCGGCCCGCTTGATCAGAGCAACCAGTCGATCACGATCCACCTCATCCAAATAGCCCATACGCACAGACAAGTCAGCTGCCATTACCATTCCGCAGCCGACTGCCTCACCATGTAACCACTCGCCATAACCCAGACCCGCTTCAATAGCATGACCAAAGGTGTGGCCAAAATTTAAAATAGCGCGCAATCCTGTTTCTCGCTCATCTAGTCGCACGACCTCAGATTTGATTTCACAGGATCGCTTTATCACATACGCTAAAGCATGATCTTCACGCGCCATCAGTTGGACTATGTTGTTTTCAATCCAGATAAAAAACTCCGCATCAATAATGGCACCATGCTTGATAACTTCTGCTAAACCTGCTGAGAGCTCGCGCGCAGGTAAGGACATCAGAGTGGAGGTATCTGCAATAACCGATTGGGGCTGATAAAACGCACCCACCATATTTTTTCCCAGAGGACGGTTAATGGCTGTTTTACCACCGACAGACGAATCCACTTGAGCTAGCAGGGTCGTAGGTATCTGAACAAACGGTACACCACGCATATACGTTGCTGCAGCAAAGCCAGTGAGATCACCAATAACACCGCCACCAAGCGCTAACAATGTGGTCTTACGATCGCATTTGTTTTGTAGCAGCACGTCAAGTACGTGCATGAGGTTATCGACATTTTTTTCTTCTTCACCATCGGGCAAGACGATAGGTATGCACTGCTTACCTGCAGCATTAAGCATGTGTATTAGACGCTCTAGATATAGCGGGGCTACTATCGTATTGGTCACAATAGCCACCCTCATCCCGGGTATGTGGTGCGCAAACTCGGCTTGTTCAAGCAAGTGTTTACCTATCACTATGGGATAACTGCGCTCCCCTAAATCGACGGTTAGTTCAGCAAATAGTTTAGGGGTGGGCTTCATGACTGATCCACCGGACTTTCGTTTCTCGGTTGAGTATGATTTTCTGACAGCAGTGGCTCAAAATGACTTGGGAGCTGACTGATTATGCTCTGAACTACAGACTGGACATTCGGGCGGCCCGTCTCAATGATGATATGAGCTACTTCTTGATAAAGCGGTGCGCGTTGTAAAGATAGTTCTTCTATACGCGCTCTGGGATCGTCGGTCTGCAAAAGCGGACGATTACGATCATGACTAGTTCGTTGAAGAATGCTGTTTACCGAAGCCCGAAGATAGACAACGGTTCCTCGTTCTTTCAAAAACTTGCGGCTTTCTTCATTGAGCACGGCTCCACCACCTGTGGCCAACACGATGTCTTCTTGTGCAGTAAGGTCGCGAATTACATCGGCTTCACGTTGACGAAAGCTAGCTTCACCCTCAATCTCAAAAATCCAGGGTATGGACGCGCCAGTGCGGGCCTCGATTTCATGGTCGGCATCGACAAAACGCTTATTGAGACGCTTTGCCAAAGCGCGGCCTATGGTCGTCTTGCCCGAACCCATTAAACCAACAAGAAAGATATTAGTAGTCGAATTCAACATGCTTACCCGCGGCGAGGATGTGTCGCCGAAGATTCCCGCAAGAAAAATGACAGTTTACTTCATTCGCACCCGCGCAGTAGTCTGCGGCGGGAAATCATTCCCCCTATAGAAATTATTTTTCGACTAGGGATTCTGCGACTACGTGCGGTGTTATGAAAATGAGTAATTCAGTACGGTCGCGGGTTTTGGTGGCATTACGGAATAGATGCCCTAGCAAAGGAATATCGCCAAAAAAGGGGACTTTGGTTAAACCGTCTATCTCTGTTTGGGTAAAGATACCGCCCAAAACTACTGTGCCTCCATTTTCAACTTGAACATTCGTTTTCACGTGCTTGGTATTGATAGCAAAACTAGAACCAACAGCGACACCACGCGAGTCCTTAGCAACATCAACCGTGAGAATAATATTACCGTCAGGCGTGATTTGAGGCGTCACTTCTAATTTTAAGTTGGCTTTTTTAAATTGTATGGAAGTAGCTCCGCTACTGGTAGCTTGCTGATACGGGATTTCCTCACCCTGTTCAATGATGGCTGCTTGCTGATCGGCTGTGACCACACGCGGGCTGGATATGATTTTTCCCTTACCCTCGGCTTCTAGCGCCGAGAGTTCGAGATTGAGAAAACGATTAGCACCTGCAGAAAATAGGCTGACAGCCAGACTGCCCGGGGCAGCACCATTGATGGACGCAGCAGGAAGATTCACAAACTGCGAATTGGGTACATAGGTTCCCGCACCTGCGGTAATTTGCCCTGTCCTCTCCCCCACGCCGGCATAGTTTCCAGCGACTGATAAACGGCTGGAGCCTGGCAAGTTGACACCCTGAGCTCCACTAGTTACTGAGTTGAGGTCAGTAAACCCAAGTTTTACCCCAAGATTTTTACTGAACTTATCATCTGCTTCAACGATGCGTGCCTCTATCATTACCTGACGAGTAGGTACATCGGTTAGCAATATTAATTTACGAACTTCATCTAAACGACTCGGGGTATCCGTGATGAATAATTTATTTGTACGCGGCTCAGAAGATGCACTACCGCGCCGCGACAATATGCTGCCGCGACCCACTTGCCCATCAAGCCCGAACACCTGACGAAACGCATCAGCTTTCTGATAATTTAATTGAAAAGTTTCTGTAACTAAGGGCTCCAGCTCGGAAATTTGTGCTCGTTGTTCTAGCTCCAGACGCTCTTTGGTTAATAACTCATCTTTGGGAGCAATCCAAAGTACGTTACCGTTCCTGCGCATATCCAGCCCCCTCGCTTGCATCACAATATCGAGGGCCTGATCCCATGGGACATCTTTCAAGCGCAAAGTCAGCTGGCCACTCACACTATCGCTAGCGACTACATTTAGGCCAGTAAAGTCTGCGATAACTTGGAGTAAAGCACGTACCTCTATATTTTGAAAATTCAGTGATAATTTTTCGCCTCGGTAGCCACGACCACCAGAAGATGATTTCCCTAGTTCGTTTTTTATCGGACGTATCTCAACGATCAGACGTCTATCGGTCTGCCACGCCATATGCTCCCAAAGACCAGAGGGTTCTATTACCATCCGCACCATATCGGATTGCGCATTCGTACTCACTGTCTGCACCGGCGTTCCAAAATCTTTAACGTCCAGCCGTCTGCGCAAAACATCAGGAAGACTGGTTTTCATGAAATCAATTACTACTGTTTGACCTTGCCTGCGCACATCGACAGCCGATTGAGTTTTCGCCAAATCGATAATGATGCGTCCGGTATCGTTACTGCCACGCCGAAAATCGATATCAAGTATGGTATTTTTTTCTGCAGCAATAGTACTAGCCGACGAAGAATTATCTTTGGCTGTGACCGATGATGAGCTACCTGGCTCAAATAAGCGAACAAGTAATTGCTGACTTTGAACATGGCTTGAAAAGGCTAGCGGACGTTTTAAGAAAACGACTAGCCGCGTTCTATCAGCTACCTGAATGATGTCAACATGACGTACATCGCCACTCTCTAAAACACGACGGGTAAGCCCAGTAGCATTTGTCGTTGAGGGAAAGTCCACGACTAGGCGAGGAGGATTTTGTGTCATAAAACTCGTAGGGGTAACAGACAGCAGTTGCTTAAAGCTGATGTGCAGGCGCTGCTGATTATCATTAAGTGATAAATCTATCGCAGTAATCGTATTTACGTTTGTAGTTGGCTGGCTTACATTATCTTTTTCTACAGCCCAAACTGAATTCATTAACAGTGTAAAAGATATAAATACTATTTTGGCCAGTGCCATATACGTGCGCGCCCTACTCATTTTGTCTCCTGTATCGTTAGCTGCACACGTCGTTTTACCCAGGTGCCATTCGTCTCCATCACTGTTTCTTCGATATCAATCGCACCGTCTTTAACACTGATTACTTCGCCTAAATCTTGGCCAATATGGTCGCCTCTGCGAACTTGATGTAATACTTTCCCAACTTCCAGCAAGGCTACACCTTGGCCTTGTCGACTAAGACTGCCCACCATACGAAATTGATCTAGCGGGTACAGTTCAAGTGGCTCACGTGCGCGTTTCAAATCAGGACGTATACCCTTGTCTGCAGAGATATCTAATAACAGCGAAATTTTGGATACATCAAAGGGATCCGTGCGACCGAACGATTCATAAACGGCTGGAGTAATAATGAGTGGTGAAGGGATGCTCACAGGGTTGGCGTGAACAGTACGACGAACGTTCGCCACCCACGCAACAAGACTCTCATCCTCTGCTGAGTCACAACTAGCAAGTAACATCACTAATAACAAGCTAAAAGTACGTAAAAACTTTTTCATGAGCTTATGAAAATGAACACCTTATGCTTGACTAATTACTGTTGATAGCTTGGTGGCTTATTTTTTTGCTTACCTGAAGCTTGTTTTGTTTGTAGACTAAGCTCTTCTTTATCAAGGTAACGATAAGCGTGCATCACTGCATCGAATATCTGCACCCCATCTTTCTGTTGATTGATAGCTAAACGATCGATAGTTACGACTCGCGGAAAATTAGCGACATCACTCACAAAACCTGCAAAGGCTTGATAATTACCACTTAGCCTGATCTCAATTAGAAGCTCGGCATAATGCGCTTGCAACTGCACCTGCCCGGGTTTAAATAATTCAAACTGCAATCCACGCCCAGTACCTGCCTGATTAATTTCTGACAGCAGCGCATCCATCTCTGACTTACTTGGTAATTGCCGACTCAATAAATCCACTCTAGCTGACACCGTATTTTTTTGCTGCCTAAGAGCTTCCAGATTTTGTGCCTGGCCTACCTTTTTTCGAAATAACTGACGTAATCTGTCTTCTTCTATGTGCGCCTGAGCAAGCGCTTCCCACTGATCGATCCAAGATAACCAAGCGCCTCCCGCTATTACGCTAAGCACTATTGCGACCAGCGCCGTGATTCGCGGAACTACTGGCCACAAACCTGGGTGTCGCCCCTGAAGGGCTTTGAATTGCTCAGTCCATTTCTGTAATGACTGCGTGATAGTTGTGTTTGAATCGTAACTCGTCATCAAAGGCATTAATCAGTCAAAACCGGCAAAGCCAGCGTAAAGTCAAATAGTTTTCTGGTTTCTTTTCCAGCCCCATAGCTAGCCGATTTAATTTCGATTAATTCGGGCTGACCTAATCCAAGTCGATCAGATGGTCGACTCAGGTTATGAATAAATTCGGAAACGCGCGCGTTCGACAAAGCGTATCCGGATAAAATGATGTGATCACCTTGCTTTAATGATTTGAGCATGACACCCGCAGGAACTTGTTCTGCTAGAAAACTCAACAGATACACTGGACGATTTCTATTTGTTTGAAGTTTTTCTACCGCGTACTGATGCGCCTGCAGTTTGTCAATTTCTTTTTGAAGGTTACTAATCTCTGTAATTTTCGAATCAAGTACTTTAATTTCTGACTGAAGAAATAAATTTTTTTCAGACTGTATTTTTATTTTTTCTTCATTGAAAAAACAAATAACAAGCACAACACTCAGACCCAATATTATTTGCAATAACGCCAACCGATTGAAAACAGCCTTTTGCAGCTGTCGTTTTTCTTCGCGCCAGGGAAGGAAATTAAACCCCATCATAAAACCCTGTCTCGCATCGCAAGTCCGCAGGCAACCAACCATGCTGATGCCTCTTTTTGCGGTATTGATTTATCCATACCTGAGCTAAATTTCATGGCTGCGAATGGATTAGCAAATTCTGCGCTGATAGATAACTGTTCTTTCATCATCGACGGCAAACGAAATAAAGTTTTCTCTGGGCCTGAAAGAAAAAATTTATCGAGAGGAAAGTACCGTGAATTAGTTGAATAAAGTTGTAGCGCGCGCTTAAATTCTTGACAGACCGCTGTGCAAAAGGTTTCTGTAATAGCCAGAGATTGCTCTGGATTACGCTCTAGTTCTTTATTTAAGCGCTGAAAATTAATATCTAACTCATGTTCAAATATGAGTGTTTGGTGATTAGCGATAAAAAAATAACTTGAATCACGCCCTATTTGTAAAATAGCTCGGGTGTGTGATACGTTTGATTCATTTGTAGGATCTGATGTAATTAATGTGGTAATTAATGCCTGAGATTCAATATCAATAATCACTGGCTTAATACCCGCAGCCTCTGCAATTACCTGCCGCTCTGCTATGGTTTCTTTTTTAGTGGCAACCAACATAACATCGACATCGCTAGGGTTGGCAGTCGATACACCAATAACACCAAAATCCAGGTGTAACTCATGCGTTGGAAAAGACAAACTTTGTTCAGCTTCTACTTCAATTTGCAGTTCAAGTTCGTCCTCAGATAAGTTATTGGGTAAGCTAATAATTTTCCGAATGACTAAATTAGAGGGTACAGCCATCGCAGCATCGCGTAGCTTGGTACCCGACTTTTGCAAGGCATCGCGTAGACCCTCCGTTACCAGATCTGCCTGAACAATGGCACCTTCGCGTACGGTGTTGCGCGGTAATTCATGTGCGGCGAAATGAGCTACGCGCCATCCATCAGAAGATCGAGCGAGTTCAATAATACGTATGGCGGAGGCACTGATATCCACTCCGAGCAAAGGCGATGCTCTTTGCCCAAAAAAACTCATTAATCGCACGATATTCAAACCGTTCTTCCCATCACGCTCGTTGCATTTTTAAAAATTGTTAAGGATGCTAACAAGCTCTTTTTTTAGCTGTAAAGCAAAGCGGCATTGACGTTGTCAAATCCTGACGCAATACTGCAATACAGCTAACCCCAACGCAGATAGCCACTCTGTAATGCACTTGACCACGCGTTGCACAGCTGCGCTGGCTCGCCATGAAATTCGAATAAATACAGATCCCCCCAGATTCCCAAGCTAGCTGCCAACAAAGATAGGGGGTTGAACCGCTATAATGAGAGCCATCAAGTGCTATAGCGCTTTCTTTTTTATTCCCGCATGAATTCAAATGCCCCGCAGGGAAATGAACCCACAAGCCCACGTCGGGATCGCCTACCAGCGCCAGTAAAGCTGGCACTGAGTATTTTAGGAATACTCACTGGTCTTGCTGTCATAGGTGTGTTGCTGGTCAGTTTCATGATGATGATGGCCTATCCGAATCTGCCGGATATCGATTCGCTAGCCACCTACCAGCCCAAGATGCCCCTTCGGGTATTTTCAGCCGATAACATGCTCATTGGCGAGTTTGGCGAGGAGCGTCGTAGCCTGGTCCGCTATAAAGACATACCAAAAGTTATGAAACAGGCCGTACTAGCCATAGAAGACGACCGGTTTTATGAACATGGTGGTGTCGACTACTGGGGCATACTGAGAGCTGCCATTCATAACGCCATGGGCGGCAGCCGACAGGGCGCCTCCACCATCACACAGCAAGTCGCTCGTAATTTTTTTCTATCGAGTGAACAGACCATAAAACGCAAGCTTTATGAAGTACTGTTAGCTTGGAAAATAGAAAAAAATCTGACCAAAGATCAAATTCTTGAGCTCTACATGAACCAGATTTATCTGGGGCAGCGCTCCTATGGCTTTGCCTCTGCAGCTCAGATTTATTTTGGGAAAAAATTACATGAAATTACTATCGCCGAAGCCGCCATGCTGGCTGGCCTTCCCAAAGCACCATCAGCCAACAATCCGGTAGTCAACCCCAAGCGGGCCAGAGCGCGTCAGCAATACATATTGCAGCGCATGCACGATCTGGGCTACATCACAACGCCACAATACGAACAAGCGCGCGATGAGCAGCTCAAAATCAAGATGGATAGCAATGAGTTCGGAGTGCATGCGGAATATGTGGCAGAGATGGCCAGGCAAATGGTGTACGACCAATTCAAAGAAGAGACCTACACCCGCGGTCTGAATGTGTTTACCACCATTACCAAGGCTGACCAGGATGCTGCTTATCTAGCTTTACGCCGCGGCGTGCTGGACTATGAAAAGCGTCAAGCTTACCGCGGGCCTGAGGGTTACATGGATATTCCCGCTGACAAAGGCGAAGCAGAGGCGTCGATTGAGTCTGAACTAGCAGAACATCCTGACAGTGATGGCATAGTCGCCGCTGTGGTTCTGGCAGCTTCACCGAAGACGGTTCGGGCATTGCTAGCCTCGGGTGAAGAAATCGCTATCCAAGATACAGGCTTGGGTCTTGCTGCCAGTGCGCTAACGGATAAAACACCGGCCAATCGGCGCATTCGTCGCGGCGCAATTATTCGCGTAATGCAAGAAAGTAGTGGCTGGGCAATCATTCAGCTACCTGAAGTGGAATCAGCATTTGTATCCGCAAGTACTGAAGACGGTGCCATTCGCGCACTGATCGGCGGTTTTGATTTCAACCGTAATAAATTTAACCACGTAACACAAGCGTGGCGCCAACCAGGCTCATCCTTCAAACCGTTTATATATTCGGCTTCACTGGAAAAGGGGCTTTCACCAGGTACTGTTGTCAATGATGCGCCGATTACTTTCGATGCTGCACAGACAGGTAGCCAAGCATGGGAGCCAAAAAACTACGACAACAAATATGAAGGCCCGATGTCGATGCGAAAAGGCCTGTCTAAGTCAAAGAATATGATTTCTATTCGTATACTTGATCGCATAGGTCCGGCCTATGCTCAGGAATACGTTACGCGATTTGGTTTTGATCCAGAAAAAAATCCACCGTATTTGACTCTAGCGTTGGGGGCAGGTGCCGTAACTCCTCTGCAATTAGCGGGAGCATATGCCGTCTTTGCAAATGGCGGTTATAAAATTAATCCTTACCTGATATCTAAGATCACCGACAACAATGGTAAAACGCTGTTTCAAGTCACCCCTGAAAAAGCAGGCGATGAAAATCTTCGGGTGATCGATGCACGTAATGCATTTTTAGTCGATAGCATGCTTAAAGACGTTATTAAACATGGTACGGCTACGCGGGCACTATCATTAAAACGCGCTGATATTGCAGGTAAAACTGGAACAACCAATGATTCCATCGATGCATGGTTCGCTGGCTATCATCCCAAGTTAGTTGGAGTGGCATGGATAGGCTTTGATAAGCCTAAGAATTTAGGTAACCGCGAAACGGGTGGAGGACTGGCACTACCCATCTGGATAGGCTACATGCAAAAAGCGCTTCCCGGATACCCTGCCGCGGAACGGGAAGTACCTACGGGTATCACTACGGTCGGTGGTGATTATGTGTATACAGAATATTCAGAAAATGGAGGCATTGGATCACTGGGCATTACTCCGCCATCCGAAACCAAGCCGCCGTCTGAAAAATCAGAAGATGGGCAAAAGAGCGAATTGTTCTGACTCTAGTTACGCTCGCCCATAGAGTCAGAGGTTAAAGCCTGACTTCGCCGCCCGCTTGCAAAGTAACCAGTGATGACATAGCCGAGTACAACTCCGATCCATCACGCGTATCTAACCACTGCCCTTCCTTATACCGGTAATGAAACCCACCTGATCGAGCAGCAACCCAAATTTCCTGCATCGGTGCCTGGGTGTTAACAATGATTTTTGAGCCGGTGTCTACAAATTCAATTTCTAGCAAATTGCCATTGCGACTGCATTCTATGTCTATGTCTGCCGTTTCCGCTGCGCGTTCCAGTCGAAGTTCAATTTGGTCCAGTTCAGCTTCAGCCACGGTCAGAAACTCTGATTCGGTCATGCTACACTCACTTTCATTATTACTTGTTAAATCAATAAACCAGTTATCCAACCCTTGGTTCAAGACTACACGCTGGTTGTATGACTAAGTCAGCTTGTTACAGGCCTCAAGGCTTACTTTGGCATCCTGAACTTAATAGACAGGGCGCCGTTTTGATCTCTAGTTTTTTATTTTTATGACTACTTTGCGTGTGATGATTCTAGCGGCGTTTCTGATTACGGGTATAAGTGCCTGCGGTCAAACCGGGGCTTTATATCTGCCCGACAGAGTTCCACCAAAAAATCAACCTTCACAAGACGCGGGAAACAGTGATTCCTCGTCTCCATCCCGCTAGCCGCCATCATGTCTCACTTTACCTATGTAAACGGCAAATTACATGCCGAACAAACTGCGCTCGATCGCATAGCTGCTAAGTTTGGCACTCCGACCTATGTCTATTCGCGTGCCAGCCTGACTGAAAACTTTTTAGCGTATGCAAGCGCGTGTCAGATGCATGGCAGAGGCCAACAGGGCGCTCTTGTTTGTTACTCCGTAAAATCCAATTCGAATCTAGCTGTTCTTAATCTGTTAAGCAAACTGGGATCAGGTTTCGATATTGTTTCTGGTGGCGAGTTAGAGCGAGTCATCGCTGCTGGCGGTGATGCGAAAAAAGTTATTTTTTCAGGCGTAGGTAAGTCTCGCGATGAAATGCGCCTAGCACTCACCCATGACATTTTGTGCTTTAACGTCGAATCCATTCCTGAGCTACACAGACTCAACGAAGTTGCTGCCAGTATGGGTAAGCGTGCACGTGTTTCATTGCGCGTTAATCCAGACGTTGATCCTAAAACGCATCCATATATTTCTACTGGACTAAAAGAAAATAAATTCGGTATCGCTTTTGAAGATGCCATTCCAACTTACCGCGTCGCAGCGTCGTTGCCGCAACTCGACGTCACAGGTATTGATTGTCATATAGGCTCGCAACTACTGGATGATGCACCACTGCTTGAAGCTTTAGATAAAGTCATAGAGCTAGTTGATCAATTGCAGGATATCGGTATCAATTTGCATCACTTAGATATTGGGGGTGGCATAGGCATCACCTACGATCAAGAACTCCCCGTGGCTGTAGGCGACTATTTATCGCGCTTGTTTACTCGTATTGATAACT
Organism: Oxalobacteraceae bacterium; assembly: GCA_021298555.1. Taxonomy (GTDB): domain Bacteria; phylum Pseudomonadota; class Gammaproteobacteria; order Burkholderiales; family Burkholderiaceae_D; genus Pernthalerella. Next base: position 28,571 of record JAJTGE010000013.1, on the reverse strand, counting down.
GGCGTGCTGCGCGTCATAACGGAAAATCCATTACCGTGTTGTTTGAACCTGGACGCTCGATTGTAGGCAATGCAGGCGTGCTACTTACCGAAGTTCACTACCTCAAGCACGGCGGCAATAAAAATTTCGCTGTCGTCGACGCCGCTATGAACGATTTGATGCGTCCTGCCATGTATGAAGCATGGCATGGTGTGAAAACAGTCAACGAAAGAACTGCGCAAGCCAAAGTCTATGACGTCGTTGGGCCCGTCTGCGAATCCGGTGACTGGCTCGCGCGTGATCGCTCGTTAGCGATTGAACCAGGCGATTTACTTGCCATCATGTCGGCTGGTGCGTATGGCATGACGATGGCATCAAACTACAACACACGCGGCCGTGCTGCAGAAGTGCTGGTCGACGGTGATCAATTTCGACTGATACGCAAAAGAGAAAAATCGTCTGATCTATTTGCCCTGGAAAACATCTAACCACAGCTACTGCGCTACGACAGCGGCTCTTCGGGCTCGCCAATAAAATACCAGACGCATGCCCAATAGCATCAGCATCACACCAGCGATGATTACAGGTTCGAGTAGATTATTTTTTCCTGATCGCATCCACCAAAAATGCAAAACTGCCAGTAAAGCTACGGCATAGACTAGCTGGTGCAGCTTACCCCACCAGCGACCTAGCCGGCGCATCATCTGATCCGTGCTGGTAGCGGCCAATGGCAACAACAAAACAAATGCACAAAAGCCTAAGGCAATAAAAGGTCTTTTGAGTATGTCTTGCAACATGGCTTCCACATCAAAAAAATGATCGAACCAGAGAAAACACACGAAATGCAGCACTGCATAGAAAAAAACATACAAGCCAAATAAGCGCCGCAAGCGCTGTATCCAATGCCAACCTGTAAAACGACGCAAAGGGCTAATGCACAATGTCAGACATAGACAATAAATTGTCCAATCACCTGTAGCGCGAGTAATGAATTCAAGAGGGTTAGCCCCAAGATTACCTTCGACTCCACGAAAAATGACTCGTATCAGCGGCAGTAAGAAGACCAGGAACAGCGTGAGTTTTACTAACCTAATGTGAGCAGGCGTCAAGTTACGCATCAGCCATTTTCAATTAGAAGAATTTTTTCAAATCCATACCCGAGTAAAGTGATGCGACTTCAGGGTAACCATTGAACATCAGTGTTTTACGTTTACGGTTAAATAAACCATCCTCGCCTATACGACGTTCTGTCGCTTGCGACCAACGTGGATGAGCGACTTCCGGATTCACATTTGAATAAAAGCCGTATTCTTCCGGTGCTGTTTTGTTCCAAGCAGTTTTAGGTTGGTGTTCTGTAAAGCGTATACGCACTATCGACTTGGCTGACTTAAATCCATATTTCCAAGGAACGACCAACCGTAACGGAGCGCCATTTTGGTTTAGCAATGTCTGGCCGTACATACCCACACACAGCAAAGAGAGCGGATGATTTGCTTCATCAATACGCAAGGCCTCCACATATGGCCAGTCGAGCACACGGCTACCCACACCTCTCATCTGAGCCGGATCAGCAAGCGAAGTAAATTCTATGAATTTGGCATTACCTGTGGGCTCCAGCTTTCGAATCAACTCAGACAGGGAATAACCTATCCAGGGAATAGCCATGGACCAGCCTTCAACGCAACGGAGTCTGTACAAGCGCTCTTCTAAAGGAGCCAGCTTCATCAGCGCATCAATATCCATTGTCTGCGGCTTCTTTACTTCGCCATCAATTTTTACAGTCCATGGCCGAGTTTTTAGTGTTCCTGCATACATCGCCGGATCACTTTTATCCATGCCGAATTCATAAAAATTATTATACGAACTGGCATCCTCAAATTTTGTCGGCGTATCTTTTGCAGTGAATGCAGGATTAGCAGTCGCATTTAACCGCGCACGGGCAGCGCTCTCTGCAGACAGTGCGTTGTTAACTAAACCACTCGCCGTCAGAGCGCCTGCGGCTAGCTGTTGCATAAACAGTCGGCGCGATTCGACCATATGACGCGGCGTAATTTCAGACCCAGGAATTTCAGTGTATCGATGTCTTTTGATCAGCATACAAAATCCATAATCAGCAAGGTGAACTGGAATAGTAGAAACAAAAAAGGCTGCTCAGGGCAGCCTTTTCAGATCATCATAATTCGCCGTAAGAGTGCAAACCTGATAGGAACATATTCACACCAAGGAAAGCAAAGGTCGTAACAAGTAAACCAATAACGGCCCACCAAGCAGCAATCTGGCCGCGCAGGCCTTTCATCATTCGCATATGTAACCAGGCGGCGTAATTTAACCAGACGATCAGTGCCCAGGTTTCTTTGGGATCCCACGACCAATAACCGCCCCATGCATCGGCTGCCCACAGAGCGCCAAGTATGGTCGCGATAGTGAAAAAAGCAAATCCCACTGCGATGGCTTTGTACATGATGTCATCAAGTACTCCCAGTGCAGGCAGTCGATCTACAAATATACCTTTGGATTTCAGCAGGTAAGCCACGCCCACCATAGCTGACAGAGCAAAGGTGCCATAGCCTATAAAGTTTGCCGGTACATGAATTTTCATCCACCAGCTTTGCAGTGCGGGCACTAGTGGCTGAATTTCTTGTGCGTCACGGCTGCTCATATACCAAAGCAAAAATCCGACCGCAGCAGAAATAATCAACAAGATAAAAGCACTCACCTGCCGGGTAGCGTATTTCTGTTCGTAATACACGGTAAACAGAGCAGTGATGAGACAGAATAAAACAAAAACTTCGTAGAGATTCGATACAGGTATATGACCGATATCTGCACCAAGCAAATACGATTCATACCAACGAACCATCATCCCGGTGAATCCCATGACTATGGCAGCCCAGCATAATTTACTTCCTACAGCTGAACCAAAATCTGTGCGTGCGAGTAAACCACCCCAATGGAAAAACATGGAAAGGAAAAACAAGGTGCTCATCCACAGTATGGCTGATTGACTCGAGAGTAAATATTTAAGCAAAAATCGAGACTGAGCCATGTCTAAATTTCCACCATACATAGAGATCGTCCACAGCGACAGCGCACCTATCAACAACATAAGAGGACGTACAGGTCGCCAAAACCAGCCCAGAGCAACAAAGGTAGGCACAGCAGCGATCAAAATGACTTTTTCATAGATATCCATGAACTCGCCGTAACGATTCAGTGCAAACAAAGCACCCGCTGCCAACACAGCCAAGAAAATCCAATCAAACCAGGTTCGACTTTTTAGGAGGCCGGTGGATTCAGTGTAAGTAGGGTTCTGGGTCAACTCCATGATTTCTCTCCGTGCAAAGCAAGCTACTTAAGTGCGGTAAGTATAGTTCAGGCACAACTACGGTGCTTGTTACTCAAATATGAACAAGGGCCGTGAACTCAGGGGCGAACTAGGCCAATTTTCATCTGCTCAAATTCTTTGTCAAAATCCAGGCTACGTCGTTGCGAGCTCATGGCCATCAGCGCATGGCTGCTGCCATCGGCACCTGAACGTATCCAAACCCAAAGACGACGCTCACGCACATAAAGCATGGCGAATACGCCCAGCACCAGGAATAGACACCCCAGATACACCACGTTTTTTCCCGGCGATCGTGTTACTTGAAAGACCGACGCTTTTACCTGCTCAAATCCCTGCAACTGCAGCAAGATAGGTGCTTCGTAAAAAAAGGAATCCGCCATCGCATTGGTTGCCAGTTGCAAGAAACGACTATTTTTTTCATCAGCTGCCATCGGTGACAACCCATCTTTTTCGCGCGCCAGCTGCCATAACTCCCACAAACTGCCATTGAGTATCTTCATGAAAATATCAGCAGCCTTTTCTTGCTGATCTTCAGGTAGTTTGCCGATAAAACGTGCAATTGCTACATAACCCGAGGCTTCACGGTCTCCAATAAAGACATTAATGCTGCGTGCAGAGGATGCCTTGAGCTGGTCGCGCAAACTTGAATTCGCTTTTGCATCCAGAGGGACTTTTTCGGCGTAGCGCGATGATGCTTTTTCACGCAAGTTGGTATCACTGAGCGCGGCGCGAATACGCATCCATTCAGTCATGGAGCTCTTTTCATCTGCTGGTATTCGCAGATAGCGGAAACTCTCAGCAGGCGAATCACGTAAACCTGCTAGAAAAATTTCTGATCCATCTATCATCACTGGCAACATGTAGTTATTAAACTCGCGTGCCTGCCCTGTCTTGTCGCGTAATTTGTACTGAACGCTGGGTCCCACATTCTTGAGATCTTTGGTCTTTTTATTTTTAGCAGCAGATCCCAGTTGCTCATCTAGCGAAGTGGTGAATTTTTCACTGAAGCCTTTGCTCTGATTAACAGCTCGCACATCCTGGCCATTGGCAGCAGACGTATTTTCAACATTAAAAGGACGAAAGCCAGACCACTCAATAACGTATTCACTGCCTGTACTCCCCAGCAGCGGTGTTGACCGACCGACTTCTCCCTCGACCTGAAACGATTGATTATTTGGTCCTTTCATGGGCCCTTATAAATCAGAGGCTCATTAACTTTTATCGTGGCTGGAAATGTTTTGCCTGTTTCAGGATCAGTCACCAGCACTTCACTGGCAAAGAGCTTAGGCATACCTGTGGAATAAAAATCAATGACGAATTTCTGTAACTGCAGAGTGAACGGTAACTGTTGAATCATTACGCCTTCGCCGACAGGAACGATAGCCGTATTACTACTCGCACCCTCAGGTACGAACGTATTTCCGCGAAAAGATGGATTGTTTAAACCCAGTCTGTGCTTGGCAGGAATTTCGGCAATCACTCCATTACCAATAAATGGTTCTTTATCGTAAAGCCACTGCTGAAAACGTATAGGAAGGTTGGAGTCAAGCAGGCCACCAACGCAAATAATAACGATCGCTGAGTGCGCAAAAATATAGCCCAACTTATTCGCTGCACCTTGCTTAGCCGTTACTAACGTAGCGCCGTCTTTGGCTACCATTTTCCATTGATATCCTTTGGCAGCGAGCGTACGTCCTACATCGTCTGCGAGGGCCTCGCGCGTTGAGGCAGTGCTCCACTCGGCATGATGATGAAAATTACGTAAAGACTGCTCGCGCACGTTCTCACGCCAGCTCTTCATATCGCTGATCATTTTTGGCGCATTGCGTGCAATGCATAGCGACGTTGATGTCACTAGAAATGCCATGATCAACAAAAACCACCAGGCTGCATAAACGGAATACACCGAAAAACGAGACAGTATGTCTGCCCAAAATGGTCCAAATTGATTGGCATAATTGGACATGGGCTCATTTTGATTGACCACGGTGCCTATAACTGAAGCAATGGATATGACAGTTAACAGGCTAATGGCAAAACGCATCGACGAAAGTAGCTCGACGATATCTGACACCCAGCGACGTCGGGTATGTAAAACTATGCCTTCGGTAGTAACGCTCATCTCATTTATCTTCAGTTAGATAGCTGAACTCGGATAGAAAAAGGGGCGGCATCAGCCACCCCTTGTATCGATTTTTTGCGCTTTACACTGCTTAAAAGCTACGCTTGATTACGATTATTTTAGGCCAGCGATGTAGTCAGCAACTGCTTGCATCTCTTCATCTGACATGCGCTTACCAATCGCCGTCATTTGCATACTATTAGTACGTGCTCCCGTACGGAAGTTGGTTAGTTGCGCAACCGTGTAATCTTGATGTTGGCCAGCGATACGTGCATATTGCGCTGGAATCCCGGCGCCATTGGGACCGTGACAAGCGGCGCACGCAGGTACATTTTTCTCAACGATACCGGCACGGTAAATTTTCTTGCCCAAATCAACGGTAGTTTTGTTACGCGCAGATCCTGGAGCAGGTTTCTGCTGCTCTAGATAAGCGGCAAGATTACGAACATCTTCATCAGCCAACCCTTTGGCAATTCCCGTCATGATTGCGTTGTTGCGTGTTGGGCCTTTAAATTCATGCAATTGCTTCTGCAAGTAGGCCTCATGCTGACCGGCCAACTTGGGGTTTTGTGTGATGGAGGAGTTACCCGCCGCTCCATGACAAGCTACGCAAGCTAGAATGCCGCGTGATGGGTCTCCATTGGAGTAAAGCGTGCTGCCCTTGGCAGGATCAGCCACTGCTGAGGCTTTTTCTTCATTGGCCCACGCAGCAGAAACGCAGGTCATGACTGCAAAGCAGATTATCTTGGCGAACGTTGGCAGAGCACGTGTCATTCAAACACCCAAAAATGGTAATGGATTTTTATATCGATTCAGGATAAAGCCTGCAACGACTCATATGAACAAGCTGTTTTCAGTACAAATAACAGTCTGACATTGTACTACAATGACCTTCTTTTCTTTGCCCCCTGCCCCATCAGGGCACCGTCATGTCCGTCCTCTGGCAAGCTCGTTTTTTTACTACCGTCAATCGGCTCGGAGATTTGCCGACATTAGATGTTCCGGAGATAGCCTTCGCCGGTCGCTCCAACGCGGGTAAATCCACAGCGATTAATCTCCTTTGCAACCAAAAGAAGCTGGCATTTGCCTCTAAAACCCCTGGCCGTACTCAGCACATCAATTTTTTCTCTCTGGGCGGAGCCCATGTGGGACAACATCGCAAAGATGAGACACGGGTTGATGAAATCAACGCGTTCATGGTTGACTTGCCCGGTTATGGCTATGCCGAAGTCTCTGGCTCAGCCAAAGATCATTGGCAAGAACTGCTGGGGCGGTACGTTCGCATCAGGGAAAACCTTGTCGCATTGATACTAATTATGGATGCTAGGCGGCCCTTTACCGAACTAGATATACAAATGCTTGAGTGGTTTGCAGGTACTGGCAAACCGGTACATTGCCTTTTAAGTAAGTCAGATAAACTCAACCGCAGCGAGGCCACTGACGCACTGCGGCTTGCAGATACCGTTCTGTCAAGTTATGTTGACGAGTCTGGTATGCCCTTGCCATTTTCTGTTCAATTGTTTTCAGCCACTAAGCGGGTAGGACTTACAGAGGCCGATGACACCATACGGCGTTTGCTGGGGTTGTCTGAACAAACTGGTACTAAAGTAATCACGCCAGAAAAACCAGAATAAAAAAACCCTGGAGAAAGGGGAAGGTCTCCAGGGCTCAACGCCGTTCGTCCGCAGACGGATCGGCCCCGCTCAGGGAGGGTAAGCGGGGGGTGGCATTCCACCCGTTAGTCTGAGGCTGTTTAGCGAAAAAAGTTCGCCGACCAGGCCCGACGTACCCAGGTAACGCTTCCTGTTATTGAGACCATTACGGAAAATCATGTCTAACAATCCCAACCCTCAGTTTCCTTTTATTCGTATGCGCCGCATGCGCCGTGACGGGTTTTCTCGTGATTTGATGCGAGAAAACATAATCACTGCATCCGATTTGATTTATCCAGTATTCATACTCGACGGGAAAAATAAACGAGAACCGGTAGCGTCCATGCCAGGAGTCGAGCGAGTCTCTGTCGACTTATTGCTTCCCATCGCTGAGGATTGCGTGAAATTGGGCATCCCCGTGCTGGCGCTGTTTCCCGTTATCGATCCCTTACTAAAAACACCGGACGGCATAGAAGCAACTAATCCCGAAGGTTTGGTGCCACGCGCAGTGCGCGAACTAAAAGCACGCTTTCCCGAGCTGGGCATCTTGACGGACGTCGCGCTAGACCCTTACACCAGCCATGGACAAGACGGCGTACTGGATACGCATGGTTATGTACTTAACGATGAAACGACACCACTACTGGTAAGACAGTCGCTAGTACAAGCTAGCGCTGGAGTAGATATCGTGGCGCCATCGGACATGATGGATGGGCGCATAGGCGCTATTCGCGCTGCACTTGAAAACGAACATCACATTCACACGCGCATCATGGCTTACTCCGCAAAATATGCATCGGCTTTTTATGGCCCGTTCAGAGATGCTGTGGGTTCTGCCGCCAACCTGGGTAAAGGTAGCAAAGCGACTTATCAGATGGATCCGGGTAACAGTGATGAGGCCTTGCGGGAAGTAGCACTCGACATTGCTGAAGGCGCAGATATGGTGATGGTCAAGCCGGGTATGCCTTACCTCGATATTGTCAGGCGCGTTAAAGATGAATTCAACATGCCGACCTTCGCATACCAAGTCAGTGGCGAATACGCGATGATCAAAGCAGCTGCTCAAAACGGTTGGGTCGATCACGACAAAACGATGATGGAAGCCATGCTGTGCTTCAAACGTGCTGGGGCGAATGGAGTACTAACCTATTTTGCTCGCGACATCGCGCGTCTTTGCAAAGCGAGCTAAGGCAGCTGTGTGGCTAAACTAGGCTTATAAACAACAAAACCTAGTACAAAGTTGCAGGGATTTTTATTCGATTACCGTTACTCATCCATGAAGAGAGGCGTTACCTTCTTGTAGCGCGCCAATTTTCTAAGGGGCTAGCTCATGGATAGGTCATCGTCATACATCGCGCGTAGTGATTCATGTATTAAACCGGGAGAATTCTCAGACAACGTTGTTATCATAGAAAAAGAAAAATCGATTTCAAATCAAAATTCAGCATCCATTAGACTCGTCTTTTCACACAAACCTGCGTCCGAAGTTTTCCAAAATCCTGACTTGCTAGCCGCTGCAAAGCGTGCTCGCTCCGAAATAAAAAAGCAATTGCTAGCCTCTGGTCTAGTGTCGTCAAGTCAGTTAAAGGATATTATGGACATAACGAAATATGGACTGGCAACTTCATCACGCTATGGGGAAAATTCGGAAAAAGTTCTAGGCAGTCTAAACTTCCACTATTTAGTCAAAGCACTGAAATTCGAAACAAGTCAATCTCGGTTTGAAACTACCGTCAATAAACTCGATGCAGGCGAAAAAAACCATCGAGCAAAAAGAGGAACGGGCATGTTTCGGCCCATCACCTTAAATTCGCAGTCAAAAACAGCAGGGAATCAGGCTAGCTCTACCACCTCTACTAGCTCTACCACCTCTACTACTGCTACTACAAACACTAGCCCCAGCACACTAGCGCTCACCGAATCGGAAGAAGATTTTATGTTTTCCACCATCCCATCCGATTTTGATGCAAACACAGCGTTACCAGATAATGCGCCCGAAAAAAATACTGCTAGCAGCAGCTCAACTAGTACAGTGTGGCGAGCCGCCAAACCCACAGCGCCTCGCCCCCAGCAATCAATTACTACGCAATTAACGCAGCCTCTGCCTACTAGTTCATCTAACGCAAAGAAAAGTTAAAGCGCTTACTTGTTCGGTTGAGGAGTAATCCGCAAATATGGCTTAGGCGACTGATAGCCCTTAGGATATTTTTGCTTAATTACTGCCTCATCTTGTATAGACAGAGGAATAATAACGTCATCTCCATCCTTCCAATTGCCCGGCGTTGCGACCGTGTATTTATCCGTTAATTGCAGGGCATCAATGACGCGCAAAACCTCGTCAAAATTACGTCCTGTACTCATAGGATAAGTAATCATAAGCCGAACTTTTTTCTTAGGGTCAATTACAAACAGTGAACGTACGGTAGCTGTTTCTGATTGATTCGGATGAATCATGTCATAGAGCGTTGATACCGATTTATCAGCATCAGCAACAATAGGAAAGCCAACCACTGTTTTTTGTGTCTCTTCTATGTCTTTGATCCAACTCGTGTGCTTATCTGCCGGATCAACAGAAAGTGCTATCGCTTTCACGTTGCGCTTGTCAAACTCAGGCTTAAGCTTTGCAGTCAAGCCTAACTCAGTAGTGCACACTGGGGTGAAATCTGCAGGATGTGAAAATAACACTACCCACGAATCACCTGCCCATTCATGGAAATGGATCTTACCGATGGAAGAATCCTGCTCAAAATCGGGTGCTGTATCGCCAAGTCTAAGTGTCATCTTTGTGCTCCTTTGTGGACTAAAGTACTAAAAAACTAAAACATCTCACGACTATAATCGTATTGAATCTCACGTAAAAATTCACTATTGCTTTATCTAAATAGCCTAAGGCTATCTAGACGGTGTTCAATCTTTCTGCACTGTACGAAGTTGATTTATAAAATTTTGTGGCTTTTGAAACCCGATCACACGCACGTTAGGAATTTCTTTACCTGTGCGGTCAAAGAAAATAATTCCCGGAGGGCCAAACAAGCCAAAGCGCTTTAGCAAGGCTTTGTCATCAACACTATTAGCTGTGACATCGGCTTGCAACAAAATCATCTGGTCCATTGCTAACTTGACGTTAGGATCTGTGAACGTAAGTTTTTCCATCTCTATGCACGATACGCACCAGTCCGCATAAAAATCGAGCATGACCGGCTTACCGTCTGCGTTGGCTAATGCCTGGTCTAATTCTTCAACTGTGTGTATTTTTTTGAAATTAGCTCTATAGGATGATGCGTTACTCAAGCTAGACCATGGCGCAAATGCATCTACGCTGCCGTTGGCTATACCCAGCCACTGCACTCCACCAAAAGCTATAAATAAAATACCCAAGGTTTTTGATAACCATCCTGATGGTCGTGTTCTAAGCATAAAAATGCCGTAGGTAATGCCTAAGATTCCCCAACCTGCCATGAGCGCCCAGGAGGGAATCAACGATACGACCATCCATAGGGCCAAGGACAGCATTAATACGCCAAACAAAGGTTTGACTAATTTCATCCATTGCCCGGCGCGAGGCAACAATGAGCCCGCCGATAAACCCAAAATAAGTAAAGGTACGCTCATCCCCAAAGCCATAACGAATAAAGCTGCACCGCCAATGACGACGTTGCGTGTTTGACTAATATAAACAAGTGCTCCGGCCAACGGAGCAGCTACGCAGGGCCCGACGATGAGCGAAGAAAGTGCACCCATACTAAACACGCCAAATAACTTCCCGCCTTTTTGGCGCTCAGAAAGTCGTGTCAATAGCAACTGAAGTGAGGCAGGCATCTGCAACTGATACACATCAAACATGGCTAACGACATGCCCGCAATCAGTAAAGCAAATGAAATTAACACCCAGGGTTTTTGTAATGCGGCAGCTAAACCCTCACCGATTAAGCCTGCAGCGACACCTAGGGCAGTATAGACAATTGCCATACCCATTGAATACGACAAGGAAAGAATAAATCCGCGCCGACGACTAGTCTGTGCACCTTCTCCAACAATAATGAAAGACAAAATAGGCACCATGGGCAACACGCACGGCGTCAACGACAAGCCCAATCCCAGTAAGAAAAATAAGGGAAGTATGAGCGACAATTTTCCACTTGCTAGTGATGACTGAATGCGATCGCTGTCTGCATCAACGCTAGGAGCAGAAGTTTCAGGTGAGACAAACGTCTTGTCAGCTACCGAGGATGTGTTGCCTGTATCCATTAAGCCAGACAGGGAAAACGTTGATTCCATGGGCGCGTAACACAAGCCCTTGTCTGAGCATCCCTGACTAGTCACATTGAGAGTAAATGGCCCGTTACTCGTCACCGGAACGCGAATGGATAGCTGCTGCCTATATGTTTCAACATTTTTTTCGAAGTTGGGATCGAATTTGATTTTTCCACGCGGGATAACGGGCTCACCAAGGGATGCACCGTCTGATTTGAATGCTAGTCGTTCCCGGTAAAGATAGTAGCCCTCTGCAATACGAAAATTTACCTCTAATGTATTCGCATCCAGCAGACGCGCACTTACACCAAATGCTTTTTCAGGCGCCAAAAAATCTTCTTCTGCATGCGCCAACGAGCTTGCGAAACCCATTAAACCCACTAAGCATAGAAAAAAATATATCAGACTACGCATGAATATCTTTCGCAGTTTCGGCAACTATCCAGTTTAGGTAGGGCGCATAAGCAGCGACTATCGGTGTTGCAATAATTTCCGGTAACTCATAAGGGTGTATGTCTACTATCGCTTGCTGTAGTTGATCGTACTGTTGTTGAGTTGTTTTTATTAGCAGTGTTACTTCAGTTGCCTCATCTATCTGTCCCTGCCAGCGATAGATGGATTGCACAGCAGGCATAATATTGACGCAGGCAGCCAAACGCGATTCGACAAGCTTTCTTGCCAATAGCTGTGCCGTTACCAATTCTGGCACATTGGTAAACACCAGCAAGGCTTGCTCCATGGGCGAGGAAATGGACATTTATTTCAGCAAACGGCGACGCGTAATTATGGTTGCGAGATAAAAAGCGCATAAACAATACGCCAGAAGGATAAGTATATTAGGCAAAACTGAGTCAGGTAATTCACCCAATAATAATGGTCGCACAACTTCAACAGCAGCGCCGAGTGGCAGTATTGCTGCTATGACCTGTAGCCAAGATGGTAATTGACTCACTGGATAGTAGACGCCCGACATAAAAATCATAGGCGTGAGCATCAGTGTGAAATAGTAAGTAAAGAAATCATAGCCTCTTGCAATAGCATTAATTACCAGTGCAATAGAAGCAAATGTCACACCTACCAGAAACAACATAGGCGGCACTAACAACGTTGTGCTGTGCAATCCTATTCCCAACAAAAATAGTACACCCAATATTGCAAGGCCAGAAATCATGGCTTTGCTAGCACCCCACAACATCTCAGCCAAAATAATGTCATCTAAATCCAGCGGTGTATTGAGTAATGATTCCCATGTTTTTTGTACGTGCATACGCGAAAAAGCTGAGTACAGAGCTTCAAATGATGCTGCCATCATGACTGACATGGATATAGCTCCACTAGCCAAAAATTCTATATACGGTATACCGTTAATTTCTTTGAGCAGGCTTCCCAAACCATAACCAAAGGCGATCAAGGTAATCAGCGGTTCTGCAATATTGCCTATCACACTGGCAATGGCCAGCTTGCGCCAGACGAGAAAATTACGGCGCCATACGGGTAAGAAACGCAGGCTAAATGTGGGAAGACGATACATAGAATTCATCATGATGTGTATTAGTCCCGCATCTCACGACCGGTAAGTTTTAAAAATAAATCTTCGAGATTTGCAGGGCGGTGTAGGTAGCGCAAACCACTTTGGCCCGAAAGATTTTGTACTAATAACTCGGCATGGGTCGTATAGCAAAATGCCGTCTCTCCACTAATTTCTATACGATCTGCTAGTGCACGCGCTTGACCAGCCCAGCTTGAAACGTTATCACCGTACACTTCGACAACTTGCGGCTCTATGTGCTGAGCAATTAATTCGCGTGGTGCACCCTCTGCAATTAACTGGCCTTGGTCTATGACTGCGAGTCGATCACACAAACGCTCAGCCTCATCCATAAAATGCGTCGTTAGTAATATTGTTTTACCTGAGGCCAGTAAGGTTTTTAGTCGTTCCCACATGACATGCCGTGCCTGAGGGTCCAGCCCTGTCGTAGGTTCATCCATAAAAATCAATTCTGGATCATTGATCAAGGCGCGGGCTAACGTGAGGCGTCGCTTCATTCCACCCGATAATTCATTTATACGTGCTTTACGTTTTGCAGTGAGGTTTGCAAAATCCAATAACCAGTCTATACGCTCGCGCACTTGCTTATCGCTCATGCTGAAATAGCGTCCGTAGACCAGCAGATTTTCTTCCACTGTGAAATCAGGATCTAAACTGTCCATCTGTGGAACAACGCCCACGCGCATGCGGGCCTGCCTGGCATCTGCCGGTATGTTGTGTCCACCGAGTGATATACGACCGCTATCTGGCTCTGTCAAGCCCAGGCAAAGCTTGAGCGTCGTTGTCTTGCCAGCGCCATTGGGGCCGAGCAAACCATAGCACTCGCCTGGCCTTAAGCTAAACGACAAATCATTAATGACCTGATGTCGTTGTTCGCCTTGACCATACGATTTATGCAGATGCCGAACACTTAGTACATCCATTAAATAGCCCAATGGTTTTAAGAATTTGATATTTTAGAAGTACAAAAGCCAGGCAAGCCTGGCTTTTTTATAACCGCACTACGACGAAACTTTATTCTGCTGCCTCAGTCGCTTCAGGCTGGTCCAACAACTCTACGTAGGCCATAGGTGCATTGTCACCAACACGGAAACCCATCTTCAATATACGAAGATAGCCGCCATTACGATTGGCATAACGCGGGCCTAGCTCGGCAAACAACTTGAGAACCATCTCTCTGTCGCGTAAACGGCTAAATGCTAAACGCTTATTGGCGAGTGTATCCGTTTTACCTAGGGTAAGTATGGGCTCAACAACACGGCGCAATTCTTTAGCCTTGGGTAAAGTGGTTTTAATTGCTTCATGACGCAGCAGCGAAACTGTCATGTTGCGCAACATGGCCAGACGGTGTGAAGAGGTACGATTTAGTTTACGAAGTCCATGACGATGACGCATCACAATTCCTTTTCAGAGTTTTAGATCCAGCTCTTCTATCGCTTGTACAACAGTACTTTTGAGGAAACTGTCTGTGCTAGCGCGGGCCGGTAAATTATTTATACAAACTCCGGAAATTATTCCGGATTATTTATCAAGACCCGCTGGTGGCCAGTTCTCGAGTTTCATACCTAACGTGAGACCACGCGAGGCAAGTACTTCTTTAATTTCGTTAAGTGATTTACGACCCAAATTAGGTGTCTTCAACAACTCATTTTCGCTGCGCTGTATTAGATCGCCGATGTAGTAAATGTTTTCAGCTTTGAGACAGTTGGCTGAACGAACCGTGAGTTCGAGGTCGTCGACTGGACGCAACAAGATAGGATCAACTGTAGGAGCACGTGATGGCACCTCTGCAGCAGTTTCTGTACCTTCGAGCGCAGCAAAAACATTTAATTGATCCACCAGCACACGCGCTGACTGACGAATCGCTTCTTCTGGAGTGATGACGCCGTTGGTCTCTATATTCATGACCAACTTATCTAAGTCGGTGCGCTGCTCTACACGGGCAGACTCTACGGAATACGAAACTCGCTTAACTGGCGAAAAAGAAGCATCAAGAATAATGCGGCCTATCGTTTTATTGGCGTCTTCAGTCAGACGACGAACATTACCCGGCACATAACCACGACCTTTTTCAACTTTTACCTGCATATCCAACTTACCGCCTGGCGTCAGGTGGGCAATAACATGATCAGGGTTAATTAATTCCACGTCATGAGGAAGATCGATGTCTGAGGCCAGGACTGCTCCCTCGCCCTCTTTTTTCAACGTCAACATAACCTCATCGCGGCTGTGCAGTTTGAAAACGACACCCTTAAGATTGAGCAAAATATCAACGACGTCTTCCTGCACACCATCTAGCGACGAATATTCGTGCACTACGCCGGCGATGATGACTTCAGTAGGCGCATAACCCACCATGGACGACAATAAGACTCGACGCAGAGCGTTACCCAGTGTGTGGCCGTAACCACGTTCAAAGGGCTCCATCTCAACTTTGGCATGACCAAGACCAAGTGGCTCAACTTCAATAATTCGGGGCTTCAACAGATTGTTATGCATGAATATCCTTTCAATACCCTCGGCTCGTTACGCCGATAAGGCTGATGGCATATCGAAAGGCGCCAGAACACCAGGTTCTGACGCCGGGAAAATTAGCGTGAGTACAGTTCAACGATCAGCGATTCGTTGACTTCCTGATTGAAATCAGCGCGATCCGGCCAGCTCTTAATTGAGCCTTCCATTTTCTTGGCGTCGATTGATACCCAGAGTGGAAATCCTGTCTGCTCTGCCAAAGACAAGGCTTCTGCAATGCGAACCTGCTTTCTGGCTTTTTCACGGATCGCTACGACGTCACCGATTTTGACTTGGTAGGATGGAATGTTTACAACGTTACCATTCACGGTAATTGCCTTGTGCGAGACCAATTGACGGCCTTCAGCACGGGTAGAGGCAAATCCAAGACGATAAGTTACGTTATCGAGACGGGCTTCAAGCAACTGTAGCAATGTTTCGCCAGTGTTTCCTTTGCGGCGATCAGCTTCTGCAAAATAACGACGAAATTGACGCTCAAGTACACCGTAGATACGTTTTACCTTTTGCTTTTCGCGCAGCTGATTACCGTAATCGGAGGTACGAGCACCTGATGTCCGACCATGTTGGCCAGGCTTAGAGTCTAATTTACATTTTGAGTCTAGTGAGCGACGAGCGCTCTTAAGGAATAGATCAGTTCCTTCCCGGCGGGCCAATTTGGCCTTAGGTCCAATATAACGTGCCACAATTTCTCCTTGATATGACGCCCCGCACAGAAAATCTGTCAGGCGCTAGTCTGGTTTGCTTTCAACCAAACGGTGGTCTTCAGAACAAAACCCGCCACGACGGCGGGTCACCTACAGGTACAACAAAATGAATTAAATACGACGACGCTTAGGAGGACGGCAGCCATTGTGCGGCACGGGCGTGACGTCTTGAATTTGCGTAATCTTGATGCCTAAGCTGTTAAGCGCACGTACCGCTGATTCGCGTCCAGGACCTGGGCCCTTGATACGAACTTCCAGATTTTTAACACCGCACTCAATCGCCACCTTGCCAGCAGCTTCAGCAGCAACTTGAGCCGCAAAAGGAGTGGATTTACGTGAGCCCTTAAAGCCAGCACCACCTGACGTCGCCCACGACAGAGCATTGCCCTGACGATCAGTGATCGTAATAATGGTGTTGTTGAAGGAAGCGTGTATGTGCGCAATGCCTTCTGCAACGTTCTTTTTGACTTTCTTGCGAACGCGTGCTGCGGCGGCGTTGTTGGGTGCTTTTGCCATAATAATTTCCTAAAATCCGACGAAGGATTATTTTTTCAGTGATTGCGCTGCTTTACGCGGGCCCTTACGGGTACGTGCATTTGTACGTGTACGCTGACCACGGCATGGCAAGCCACGACGATGGCGCAGACCGCGGTAGCATCCGAGATCCATTAATCGCTTAATGTTCATGGACAGTTCACGACGAAGATCACCCTCAACGATGAATTTACCTATTTCATCGCGGAGCTTTTCTAACTCACTGTCATCAAGATCTTTGACCTTTTTAGTCGCTGGTACGCCAGTAGCTTCACAAATTTTGTGTGCGCGTGGACGACCTATGCCGTAGATAGACGTAAGGCCTATCACTGTGTGCTGATGGTTGGGGACGTTGACCCCTGCAATACGTGCCATGCGTTATTCCTCGATAAATAACGTTAAATTAACCTTGGCGCTGTTTATGACGCGGTTCGATACAGATAACTCGAACGACGCCTTTGCGCTTGATGATCTTACAATTGCGACAGATACGCTTCACTGATGCGAGCACTTTCATAATGGCCCTCTTTCTTTCAGTCTTCTAATTACTTATTAATTACTTGGTGCGGAATACTATCCGCGCCCTGCTTAAATCATACGGCGTCAGTTCAACTGTAACTTTATCGCCTGGAAGGATGCGAATATAGTTCATTCTCATCTTTCCTGAAATGTGTCCTAGTACTACATGCCCGTTTTCCAGCTTTACCCTAAAGGTTGCGTTTGGGAGATTTTCTAAGATCTCGCCTTGCATCTGGATAACATCATCCTTGGACATAGAAAATACTGGTTCCCTATATCAACGCGACGCTATGCCGCCTTTAAAATTTGCCTTGCGCAGCAGGGAATCATATTGCTGCGACATTACGTAGTTTTGTACCTGTGCCATGAAGTCCATAGTTACAACCACGATAATCAACAATGACGTACCGCCGAAATAAAAGGGGACATTCCACCGCGCTATCAAAAATTCTGGCAGCAAACAAATCAAGGTAATGTAAACGGCACCAGCCAATGTCAGTCTAGTCAATATCCTGTCGATGTAACGCGCGGTCTGATCACCTGGCCGTATTCCCGGGACAAAAGCTCCACTCTTCTTTAAATTTTCTGCGGTTTCTTTGCTGTTAAAAACCAAAGCAGTGTAAAAGAAACAGAAGAAAATAATCGCTGCTGCGTACAACAAAGCGTGTACTGGTTCGCCAGGAGCAAGCGATGCCGACAAATCTTTCAAAAACCTAACCACAACACTGTCAGCTTCACCCGAAGTAAACCAACTAGTTATCGTTGCAGGAAACAAAATAATTGAAGATGCAAAAATCGGCGGTATCACGCCTGCCATATTCAACTTTAACGGTAAATGACTGCTCTGACCGCCATATACTTTGTTTCCTACCTGACGCTTGGCGTAATTCACAAGTATCTTGCGCTGACCGCGCTCGATAAACACAACTAAGTAGGTCACTAAAGCTACAACTAAACAGATGAAAATAGCACTGAGTGCATTCATCGAGCCAGTGCGAACCAATTCAAACAAACCACCTAAAGCATTCGGTAATCCAGCTGCAATCCCAGCAAAAATAATGATAGATATACCGTTACCTAAACCGCGCTCGGTAATCTGTTCACCCAACCACATTAGAAACATGGTGCCAGTGACCAAGGTCACTGCTGTGGTGAAACGAAACGCCAAACCCGGATCTATGACCAATCGTGCCTGGGACTCAAGAGCGATAGCAATACCCAAAGCCTGAAACGACGCCAGTACCAGCGTACCGTAGCGTGTGTACTGGGTAATCTTTCGTCTTCCTGACTCACCTTCTTTTTTCAATGTCTCTAATTGTGGAGACACTACAGACAATAACTGCATGATGATCGATGCAGAGATGTAAGGCATGATGCCTAATGCAAAAATCGTAAACCGCGAAAGAGCACCACCCGAGAACATGTTAAACATGCCTAAGATACCGCCACGATTTTGGTTAAATAAGGCGGCTAACTGAACCGGATCGATCCCAGGAACAGGTATGTGAGCGCCTACCCTAAAGACAACTAACGAAGCCAGCAAAAACCATAAACGCGACCACGGAAAACCGCTCGCCGCGCTTTTAGCCAATTTTGATGAAGTCGCCACTGATTGCTTGCCTGTGCCCTAATTATTCTACGGAGCCGCCAGCTGCTTCAATAGCCGCTTTTGCACCAGCAGTTGCGATCAAGCCTTTAATAACTATCTTTTTTGTCAGCTCACCCGATTTGATCACGCGCACTATACGAGCCAACTCAGAAACGATACCCGCCTTCTTCAGCACCAAAACATCAATCTCTGAAACCGGTAATTTTTCTAGTTCTGAAAGTCGAACTTCAGCTTTATATGGTTTCATTTGCGATTTAAAACCACGCTTAGGCAGACGACGCTGGAGAGGCATTTGACCGCCTTCGAATCCAACCTTATGAAAACCACCTGCGCGAGATTTTTGACCTTTATGACCACGGCCAGCTGTTTTGCCTAGGCCTGAACCAATGCCACGACCCACACGACGTTTCGCGTGTTTGGCGCCATCTGCAGGCTGAATAGTGTTGAGTTCCATAATTTCTCCGATCGTAAGCTACGCTTACGACACTACTTTCACGAGATACGATACTTTATTGATCATGCCGCGGACTGCCGGGGTGTCTTCCAGCTCAGAGACTGAATTAATCTTTCGTAATCCTAGGCCACGCACCGTTGCGCGGTGTGTTTCCCGTGTTCCGATCAAGCCTTTGACAAGCATTATTTTGATGGTGTTAGCCATGTCATTCACCTCAACCAAGAATTTCTTCAACCGACTTGCCACGCTTGGCAGCGATCTCAGAAGGTGTGCTCATTTTTTCGAGGCCGTTAATCGTTGCACGAACCATGTTGTAAGGGTTAGTGGATCCGATTGATTTGGCAACGACGTTAGTAACGCCCATTACTTCAAAGATGGCGCGCATTGGGCCTCCAGCAATAACGCCAGTACCTTCTTTCGCTGGAATCATCATTACAGACGATGCGCCATGACGACCGTGAACTGTGTGGTGCAAAGTTCCATTACGCAGCGAAACTTTGATCATTTTTCGGCGAGCTTCTTCCATCGCCTTTTGAACAGCAACTGGCACTTCTTTCGATTTACCTTTGCCCATACCAATACGGCCATCGCCATCACCGACCACAGCCAGAGCGGCGAAACCCATAATGCGTCCGCCTTTGACAACTTTGGTCACGCGATTAACAGCGATCATTTTTTCGCGCATGCCGTCATCTGGCTTGTCGCTCTGCATTTTTTGTTGCATCTTTGCCATGATGAATTTTCCTTAGAACTTCAAACCAGCTTCGCGGGCCGCTTCAGCCACAGCCTTGACTCGGCCGTGGTACCGGAAACCTGAACGATCAAACGCTACTTCAGCGATTCCTGCCTTGAGCGCTTTTTCTGCTACGCGCTTACCAACCAGTGCAGCAGCAGCGGTATTACCGCCTTTGCCTGATTTGCCAGCTAATTCTTGCCGCACTTCTACTTCAGCCGTTGATGCGCTCGCTAAAATTTTTGCGTCAGGGCCAATGATGCTTGCATAAATATGCAGATTGGTTCGGTGCACTGCAAGCCGATTTACCTTGAGTTCTGCAATCTTCGCGCGCGTTTGACGGCCACGGCGTAGACGGGATGCTTTCTTGTCCATGTTCAGCCCTTACTTCTTCTTGGTTTCTTTGATCACCACAACTTCGTCCACATAGCGAACGCCCTTGCCTTTGTATGGCTCGGGGCTGCGATAGGCGCGAACCTCAGCAGCGACCTGACCAACCTTTTGGCGATCGATACCCTTGATGATGATTTCTGTCTGTGTTGGTGTTTCACACTTCACACCGGCAGGCATCTCATGAACCACAGGATGAGAGAAACCCAGTGAAAGATTTAACTTATCACCTTGAGCCTGGGCACGATAACCCACCCCAACGAGAGCCAGCTTTTTCTCGAAACCTTTACTGACACCGTTAACCATGTTGTTTACTAATGCACGCACCGTGCCAGACATAGCATTGGCTTCACGCGACTCATCTGCCGGTGAAAAATTAAGTGTATTGTCTTCATTCTTAATCACAACCTGGCCAGTCAAAGGAAGCGAGAGTGTTCCCTGTGAACCTTTGACAGTTATTTTTTCAGCTGTAATTAACACCTCGACGCCTGCGGGCAACGGGATCGGCATTTTACCTACTCGGGACATATGCTTTTCCTCCTTAAGCCACGTAACAAAGTATCTCGCCACCGGTACCGGTAGCGCGAGCTTTGCGATCAGTCATCACGCCTTGTGGCGTAGATATGATGGTGACACCCAGTCCATTCATCACGGTTGGAATATCACCCTTTCCGCGATAAACGCGTAAGCCGGGACGCGATACGCGCTCGATCCGCTCGATTACAGGACGGCCCGCGTAGTATTTGAGTTCAATACGTAGTTCGGGCTTACCGCTGTGGTCGGTAACATTAAAACCTTCTATATAACCCTCGTCTTTTAAGACTCGAGCTATTGCCACCTTGAGCTTAGAAGAAGGCATTACAACAAACACCTTGTTCACGCTTTGGGCATTGCGGATACGCGTCAGCATATCGGCGATAGGATCGCTCATACTCATCGATTATTCTCCTATTACCAGCTAGCTTTGGTCATACCCGGGATTTCGCCACGCATGGCAATCTCACGGAGCTTGATCCGGCCCAAACCGAATTTTTTGAAGGTGCCGCGCGGACGCCCAGTCAAAGCGCAGCGATTACGCTGGCGGCTTGGTGCTGAGTTACGGGGCAACGCCTGTAATTTAAGGCGAGCTTCGTAGCGCTCTTCTTCTGATTTCGACTGATCGTCGATGATGGCTTTCAACTCAGCTCGCTTTGCGGCATATTTCTTTACCAGCGCAGCGCGCTTTAGTTCACGGTTAATAAGTGCCAGCTTTGCCATGGCAGCCTCAGTTTCTGAACGGAAATTTAAATGCGGCGAGCAAAGCTTTAGCTTCCTCGTCGGTCTTGGCGGTCGTGGTAATGCTGATATTCATTCCACGCAGTGCATCAATCTTGTCGTACTCAATTTCAGGGAAAATAATCTGCTCTTTGATGCCGATGTTGTAATTTCCGCGCCCGTCAAAAGCTTTCCCTGAGACACCACGAAAATCTCGCACGCGGGGAAATGCGATAGTTACTAAACGGTCGAGAAATTCGTACATACGGGCACCGCGCAAAGTAACCATACAACCTATGGGATACCCTTCGCGAATTTTAAAACCTGCAATTGCTTTGCGTGCTTTGGTAATCACTGGCTTCTGACCTGCAATTTTGGTCATGTCACCAACAGCATGCTCAATGATTTTCTTGTCGGCGACAGCCTCAGACAAACCCATGTTGAGGGTAATCTTAGTCAACCGCGGAACTTGCATTACCGATTTATAACCAAATTTGGTAGTTAAATCAGTAACAATTTTTTCTTTG
Organism: Oxalobacteraceae bacterium; assembly: GCA_021298555.1. GTDB lineage: Bacteria > Pseudomonadota > Gammaproteobacteria > Burkholderiales > Burkholderiaceae_D > Pernthalerella. The sequence goes on along the minus strand of JAJTGE010000013.1, from coordinate 6,413 downwards.
TAAAATGCTTGTAGACGTGCCATGGTTTACGCCTTCACAACTTCGCCAGTCGATTTGTAAACACGAACGCGCTTACCATCAACTAGTTTTATGCCAACTCGATCACCCTTACCAGTAGCCGCGTTGAACAACGCTACGTTCGACACATGTATGCGCATAGTTTTATCAACTATGCCGCCGACTGTGCCTGTCATTGGATTAGGTTTAACCGCCTTCTTGACTATATTCACACCCTCAACAATCACATGCTGATCGTCTACACGCTGCTGAACTAAGCCACGCTTGCCTTTGTCCTTACCTGTAAGAACAATGACTTCATCATTTTTAAGGATTTTCTCCACGACGACTCCTTACAGAACTTCTGGCGCCAGGGACACGATCTTCATGAAGCGCTCAGTGCGCAACTCACGAGTAACCGGTCCGAAAATGCGCGTACCTATAGGCTCAAGTTTGGCATTTAGCAGCACTGCTGCGTTGCCATCAAAGCGCACTAGCGATCCATCTTGGCGCCGCACACCTTTTGCTGTGCGCACGACGACGGCATTGTAAATTTCACCTTTTTTGACACGACCGCGAGGAGCAGCCTGCTTGACTGTGACCTTAATTACATCGCCAATACCAGCATAGCGACGCTTAGAACCACCAAGCACTTTGATACACATAACGACACGCGCACCAGTGTTGTCGGCTACTTCTAGCCGGCTTTCAGTTTGAATCATGTTTTCTCTTTCCCAACTTAATCCGCCCCCGACACCGGATGTGCCGTTCGACGATCAGTCTTGGTCCCGCCAGCCGCACTCGTGTTACGAATTAGCCGATTGGGTTGACAAAAAAGTTACGAATTTTTTAATGCAACTACTAACTGCTGATGAATCTTTAGAGCAGCCAAAGATTATGCATCAGAAAACGCCTTCAACGCAAGCATTAAACGTTATGCGCCTGCTGAACTACTCGAGTAACTGTCCAAGATTTAGTCCGCGAAATTGGACGGCCTTCCTGAATCTCGACCGTATCGCCAGATTTAGCTACGTTTCCCTCGTTATGTGCATGGTACTTGTTCGAGCGAACAATAATCTTGCCGTACAAAGGGTGACGTACGCGACGTTCAATCAATACGGTGACAGTTTTGTCCATCTTGTCAGAGACAACCATACCAACTAATGTGCGCTTTAGCGCTTTTTTTTCTGGTGCATTCATTATTGGTCGTCCTTCTGGTTTATTACTGTCTTAACGCGGGCAATGTCGCGACGAACTTTTTTAAGCTGGGAAGTATTTTGCAACTGTTGAGTTGCAACCTGCATGCGCAGACCAAATTGGGCCTTCAAAAGCTCGTTCAATTCTTTTTTGAGGGATGCTTCGTCTTTGCCTTGGAGTTCAGATGCTTTCATGAATTATCCTTTTATCGGCCAACCTGGCGTATTACAAATGCAGTCGCCAGAGGCAGCTTAGCAGCAGCGAGTCTAAATGCTTCGCGCGCCAACGTTTCGTTAACTCCATCCATTTCATATAAAACTTTACCTGGCTGGATTTCTGCAACGTAATACTCAGGGTTACCTTTACCGTTACCCATACGAACTTCAGCAGGTTTGTTTGAAATTGGCTTGTCGGGGAAAATGCGTATCCAGATACGACCACCACGTTTGATGTGTCGTGTCATTGCACGTCGAGCGGATTCAATTTGACGTGCAGTCAAGCGACCACGACCGATGGCCTTTAAACCAAACTCACCAAAAGAAACGGCAGTACCTCGCTCGTGCGATATACCTGTATTACGCCCCTTTTGTTCTTTACGATATTTTCTGCGTGCTGGTTGCAGCATTTTTATTCTCCCGCTTTGTCAGCCGGTGCTGCTGGAGCATCGGCCTTTTTTGCACGAACTCGCTTAGCTACAGCTGGCGCAGGAGCTGCAGCGACTGTATCAGTAGCCGGACCATCGGGGCGCTTAGTGCGTGAGGTACGTCCTGCAGGTTTGCCATCTTCACGGCGGGGTGCACGACGCTTGCGTTCATCATCTGAAGCAACCTCAATCACTGGCGTCTCACCGCTAGCCAAACGATCACCTTTGTAGACCCAGACTTTGATACCAATAATGCCGTAGGTAGTTTCGGCCTCACCGAATCCATAATCGATATCAGCACGCAGTGTATGCAGTGGCACACGTCCTTCGCGATACCATTCTTTACGCGCTATCTCGATACCATTTAAACGACCTGAAGACATGATCTTTATACCCTGAGCGCCTAGTCTCATAGCATTTTGCATCGCACGCTTCATGGCACGACGAAACATAATACGTTTTTCAAGCTGTTGGGCTATCGAGTCGGCGATCAATTGTGCATCTGTTTCAGGTTTACGGATCTCTTCGATGTTGACATGCACTGGCACGCCCATCATCTTAGCCAACGTAGTCTTTAAAACTTCGATGTCCTCACCCTTTTTACCAATAACAACACCAGGGCGCGAACTAAAAATTGTAATGCGTGCATTTTTTGCTGGGCGCTCAATCAGTACCCGGCCCACTGAAGCATTTTTCAGTTTTTTCTTCAGGAAGGCACGAACATCTAAGTCCTCTTTGAGCATAGAGGCGAAATTGCTGTTACCTGCATACCAGCGTGAACCCCAGTTACGGGTAACTGCTAGACGAAAGCCTGTTGGATGAATCTTCTGTCCCATCGTGAATCCCTTAGTTACCGACAGTCACGTATATGTGACAGGTTTGTTTGGAAATACGATCACCACGGCCTTTTGCACGTGCAGTAAAGCGCTTGAGTACCGCGCCCTTCTCCACATAGATCGTTTTGACCTTTAATTCATCAATGTCAGCACCGTCGTTGTGCTCGGCGTTTGCAATTGCAGACTCCAGCACTTTTTTAATGATCACTGCACCCTTTTTGGGGCTGAATGTCAAAATATTGAGTGCCTGGTCAATCTTTTTGCCGCGTATCAGGTCGGCAACCAGTCGGCCTTTTTGTGCCGACAAGCGCGCGCTGCGTAGGGTAGCTTTAGTTTCCATCATCTGACCTTATTTCTTAGCCTTCTTGTCAGCTGCGTGACCTTTAAAGGTACGAGTCAGCGCAAATTCGCCGAGCTTGTGCCCAACCATATTTTCAGACACATAAACCGGTACATGCTGTTTGCCATTGTGAACAGCGATCGTCAAGCCTATAAAATCCGGCATGATGGTCGAGCGGCGAGACCATGTTTTAATCGGTTTTTTGTCGCGAATAGCTTGCGCTGTTTCGACTTTTTTGAGCAGGTGGGCGTCGCAAAACGGCCCTTTTTTCAGTGAACGTCCCATGTCTTACCCCTTATTTCTTACCACGGCGCGAGACAATCATTGACGTAGTTCGCTTATTGCGACGCGTCTTCTTGCCCTTAGTCTGTTGACCCCACGGTGAAACCGGATGCCGTCCGGCTGCTGTTCGACCCTCACCACCACCATGCGGGTGATCGATAGGATTCATGGCAACACCACGCACGGTTGGGCGGATACCGCGCCAACGTGTTGCACCGGCTTTACCAATTTTGCGTAAGTTATGTTCGCCATTACCAACTTCACCTACCGTTGCGCGGCATTCAACGTGAATTCGACGAACCTCACCTGAACGTAGACGAACTTGAGCATAGATGCCTTCGCGCGCCATCAAAACAACGCCAGCGCCAGCTGTACGAGCTATCTGAGCTCCCTTGCCAGGCAACATTTCTACGCAGTGCATCGTTGTACCTACAGGTATATTGCGAATGGGCAAACAATTACCTGGTTTGATAGGTGCTTCCGAACCATTCATCAATTGATCACCGACCGCCATACCTTTGCTGGCGATGATGTAGCGACGCTCACCATCTGCATAACAAAGCAAAGCAATATTCGCGCTTCGGTTAGGGTCATATTCCAGACGTTCGACCTTAGCCGGGATACCGTCCTTATTGCGACGAAAATCGACAATACGATAATGTTGCTTGTGACCACCGCCCAAGTGACGCGTAGTTATGTGTCCATTATTGTTACGACCAGCTGATTTGGATTGCTTCTCAACGAGTCCGGCGAAAGGACGGCCTTTGTGCAAATCGGGGTTAACCACCTTGACCATGCCGCGACGGCCTGGCGAGGTAGGTTTTAACTTAACGAGTGCCATTATTTAGCCTCCTCGGTAAAGTTGATTTCTTGACCGGCTTTTAAGCATACGAATGCACGGCGAGTGTTGTTGCGTCGGCCCATGAAACGACCGGAGCGTTTTGCCTTACCAGCGCGATTTGCAACCTGAACAGACTCGACCTGTACTTTAAAAAGCATTTCTACTGCAGCTTTAATTTCAGGCTTGGTAGCATCTTGCGTCACGAGAAAAACGACCTGCTCATTTTTTTCGGCCACAAACGTAGCTTTCTCAGAAATTACAGGAGCCAGCAAGATTTTCATCAAGCGCTCTTCGTTATGTTTGATGACTGCGCTCATGCCAGCATCTCCTCAATCTTCGCCAGTGCGGGCTTGGTGATCAATATTTTCTTAAAGAACACCAGTGATACCGGGTCTGCCTGACGTGGTTCACAGATAAGCACGTTTGCTAAATTCCGCGAAGCCAATAAAAGATTTTCGTCAAGGTTGTCAGTGATAACAAGCACGGAATCCAAACCCATGTCCTTTAGCTTCTGACTCAACAGTTTTGTTTTAGGGGCCTCGACAGAAAACTCTTCGATAACAGACAAGCGACCTTCGCGTGCTAGCTGCGACAAAATCGAGCAAACACCTGCACGGTACATTTTCTTATTAACTTTGTGCGAGAAGTTCTCATCAGGTGAATTCGGGAATGCACGACCACCTCCACGCCAGATTGGCGAGGAAGACATACCTGCGCGAGCACGACCAGTACCTTTTTGACGCCAAGGCTTTTTGGTTGTGTGCGAAACTTCTTCGCGGTCTTTTTGCTTGCGATTACCGCTGCGGGCATTGGCTTGATAAGCAACAACGAGCTGATGGATCAACGCTTCGTTGTAGTCGCGGCCAAAAATTGTATCTGGAGCTGCAACGTTAGATGCTGCCTGTCCCTGCGCATTTAGGAGCTTGAGTTCCATATCTTAGGCTCCCTTATTAATTTTGGCTTTTACAGCCGGCATCAATATGACTTGGCCGTTCTTTGCGCCAGGAACAGCGCCTTTAACAAGTATCAATTGACGCTCAGAATCAATACGGGCAATTTCCAGGTTCTGCACTGTACAGGTGACGTCACCCATATGGCCAGTCATGCGCTTACCTGGGAAAACACGACCCGGATCCTGGGCCATACCGATAGAGCCCGGTACGTTGTGTGAACGAGAGTTACCGTGAGTTTGACGACCAGAGCGGAAGTTGTGGCGCTTAATGGTACCGGCGTAACCCTTGCCAATGCTCACACCCTGCACATCGACTTTTTGGCCGGCTTCGAACAAGCTTACAGCGATAGTATCGCCCGGCTTGAATTCAGCAGCCTTAGCTGGTTCTACGCGAAATTCTGGGATCGAGTCACCGTCATCCGTAAAGATGCGCATCATTCCAACCTTGCGACCAAGAAGGCCCAGGCCACGGCCATGGTTTTGGTCTTGGTTCATTTTTTCTCCATTCCCGCCTACGATTGGGCAGGGCTGATATTGGTAACGCTCGAAATGCCTAAATTAAGCAATCCGGAAATAAGCCGAACATTATAGCCAGAGAAAGCTGTTACCGCAATGTTTACGTTAACTTCTTAAACTGGCAATTAGGCTTTAGTTACTGCAATTTAATTTCTACGTCCACACCCGCAGGCAAATCCAACTTCATTAAGGCATCAACTGTTTTATCCGTTGGGTCAACGATATCCATCAATCGCTGGTGTGTACGAATCTCAAATTGGTCGCGTGAGGTCTTATTCACGTGCGGCGAGCGCAGTACATCCCAACGTTGAATGCGAGTCGGCAGAGGAACCGGACCTTTAACCACTGCACCCGTACGCTTAGCCGTGTCTACTATCTCCAAAGCGGATTGATCGATTAGACGATAATCAAAAGCTTTGAGGCGAATGCGGATTTTTTGCTTTTCCATCGTGATTCCTTAAAAGAGCGATCCGCGAGCGAGTACTCGCTCGCGGCAATTCTATTGACTGCTTTGCATTAGCAAAGCAGATTAGTCCATGATTTTTGCGACGACGCCAGCACCTACAGTGCGGCCGCCTTCGCGAATCGCAAACCGCAGTCCTTCTTCCATCGCTATCGGATTGATCAGCTTTACCGTGATCGATACGTTGTCTCCAGGCATTACCATCTCTTTGCCTTCCGGCAGCTCAATAGCTCCCGTCACATCCGTCGTACGGAAATAAAACTGCGGACGATAGTTGTTGAAGAACGGCGTATGACGACCACCTTCATCCTTGGACAACACATATATCTCACCCGTGAAATGCTTA